>NZ_CAXAQF010000001.1:0-423842 GCF_963970735.1 Pseudomonas sp. RA_35y_Pfl2_P32 | reverse complement strand
ATAATCTTTTTGACTATCAGTCTGACAGCACAAGCACCCACACGAATTGCTTGATTCAGTTGTTAAAGAGCGGTTGGTTAAGATCTTTCGTCTCAACCGAGGCGCGCATTCTACAGCAGCCTCATTTGCTGTCAAGTGGTACTTTTCAGAAGCTTTCGAAGATTTCTTCAACAACTTCAACCACTTGCGCTTCCGATCACTCGGTAGCTGGAGGCGAATTCTACAGCGTTACACGCTGCTGTCAACACCTCTTTTTCAACTCCTTTCGTGCTTCGATGAACTGAAGCAACCTGCTGCCTAAAACTGCTTAACTCATTGTTTACCAAGGAGTTTTCCGTTTCGACTGCGCCGGAAGTGGGGCGAATTATAGACATTCAGAATCTGCCGTCAACTGCTAATTTGGTTTTTCTATCAAAACCCGGATAACCGCAGGAATTACTGGGAGCATCCCGCAATCGAGATAAAGAATGCGCAGTATATTGCTCAACTCTTATAGTTTGAGCATGATGTGTCGCCTACCCGCCTATATATCCTGGAAGACACCCCGTAATGAATGAGCAACCCCGCAGCCTGACTTCGACCCTGTTTCCGGTTGGCCTGCTATTAATAGCCATGGCGTCGATTCAGTCCGGCGCCTCCCTGGCCAAGAGCATGTTCCCGGTCGTGGGTGCTCAAGGCACCACCACTCTGCGCCTGATTTTCGCCAGCGTGATCATGATCCTCCTGCTGCGCCCGTGGAAAGCCAAGCTGACCGCTCGCTCGCTGCAGACAGTAGCGGTCTACGGTGTGGCGTTAGGCGGCATGAATCTGCTCTTCTATATGTCGCTGCAAACCGTTCCGCTGGGTATTGCCGTCGCCCTGGAATTCACTGGCCCCCTGGCAGTGGCGATCTACGCATCGCGCAAAGCGATCGATTTTCTGTGGATTGGCCTGGCCATCGTTGGCTTGCTGCTGCTGATCCCCACCGATGCTGCCAGTGCGAGCATTGACCTGATGGGCGCCGGTTATGCACTGGCCGCGGGTGTCTGCTGGGCGCTCTACATTCTCTTCGGGCAGAAAGCCGGTGCGGACAACGGCGTGCAGACGGCCGCCCTGGGCGTAATGATCGCCGCCATCTTCGTTACACCTTTTGGGGTTGCCCACGCCGGCGCTACCTTACTGACGCCATCGCTGATTCCGATCGCGCTGGGCGTGGCCGTATTGTCCACCGCCCTGCCCTACACCCTGGAAATGATTGCCTTGACCCGAATGCCAGCACGCACCTTTGGCACCCTCATGAGCGTCGAGCCCGCCATTGCGGCCATGTCAGGCCTGCTGTTCCTCAATGAGTATCTGACCCTGGCCCAGTGGATGGCCATCAGTTGCATCATCCTGGCTTCCGTGGGTGCTACCTTGACCATGGGCCGTGAAGCCAAACCCATGGTTGCGACTGACTGAGAAACATTCCTACAAAGGTCTAGCATTTATCCTTCAATTAGGCCATGTTTAGTCGCTATCCTGCATTTCACATGGACAGTATGGATAGGGAACTTACACCCCGTAGAGCAAAAGCGTAGGCTGTCAGGCTCGGTTGCCAGACCCGAGACCGCAATAGGGAAAGGAATGAAACGATTTTTGGTATTTATAGCAGTACTTGCCATCGCAGGATGCGCCGCAACCTCTAAAACCGAAGTCAAGCGCGGGAAGAAAGGCCTGCATATCAATTGCTCCGGTCTCTCCTCTTCCTGGGACCAATGCACGGCGACCGCCGCCAAGGCGTGCGGACCAAAAGGCTATAAGGTCATCGCCAAATCCGGAGACAGCGTTGAAGACCCAGGTGACTATCCCTTTGGCCTCAACCCTGCCGGTTATACCAGCCGCAGCATGATCATCATCTGCAAGTAACAGCATCGATGCTTGCGGTTCAGCGAGCGTCCATCTGGCGCGCGATCTCGTCGTAGCTCGATTGCAGCACGCTGCTCTGGATCTGCGGACTCACCAGCATTCGCGCCACCACCAATGCCCCAACACATTGCGACAGAATGGCCCACGCCAGGCTGTCACTCTGCAGAATACCCGCCCAGTTCTCGTGCAACCGGCAAATCCAGTGCTCGGCCTGCTGGCGCACCGCGCAGTCGGCACGGGCAATTTCAGCCCCCAGTGCCGGCAGTGCGCACCCGGCGCCAGGCTGCTCGACATGGGACATGCTCAAGTACTGCTTGAGGCATCGCTCCAGCCTGAGGCGACTCAAATCGCCGTCGCCACTCAAGCGCTCAAGACTTTGGCGCAATTCACGCTCGACGATTGAGGCAAAGAGCTCGTCCTTGGACGAGAAGTGACTGTAGAACGCACCACCACTGAGGCCGATGGCTTTCATCAAGCCATCCACCCCTACGGTGGAAAACCCTTCCTGCTTGGCGGACACCGAGCTGCTTTCCAGTAACTTGCGCCTGGTTTCCAGCTTGTGACTGGCAGAGTAACGCATCGCGGCTCCCATAATTGCATCGTCTTGACGTCGAGCCGATCGTAGCATAACGTCCGTTTAGCTAACGACCGTTTACCAAAGAGCGATGACTATGACCACAGCTACCCATAACAACAAAGTCGTGCTGGTTGTCGGCGCTGGCGACGCCACCGGCGGGGCCATTGCCAAACGTTTCGCCGAGGAAGGATTTGTCGCCTGCGTCACCCGGCGCAGCGCCGATAAACTGCAGCCTCTGGTTGATGCCATTCATGCCAACGGGGGCCAAGCCCACGGCTTTGCCTGCGATGCACGCAAGGAAGAAGACGTCATTGCACTGGTCGAGCAGATCGAGAGCCAGATCGGCCCCATTGAAGTCCTGGTTTTCAACATCGGCGCCAACGTTCCCTGCAGCATTCTCGAAGAAACCGCACGCAAATATTTCAAGATCTGGGAGATGGCCTGTTTCTCGGGCTTTCTCAATGCCCGCGAAGTGGCCAAGCGCATGGTCACCCGCCAACGCGGCACGATCCTGTTTACCGGGGCCACCGCGGGCCTACGCGGCGCCGCGGGGTTTGCTGCATTCGCCGGGGCCAAGCATGGCATTCGTGCCCTGGCGCAAAGCATGGCCCGAGAGCTGGGACCGCTTAACATCCACGTCGCTCACGTGGTGGTCGATGGCGCCATCGATACTGACTTCATTCGCGACAGCTTCCCGGAAAAATATGCGCTAAAGGCTGAAGACGGGATTCTCGATCCGGTGCACGTTGCCGAGAACTACTGGTTCCTGCACAGTCAGCCGCGCGATGCCTGGACCTTCGAACTGGACCTGCGGCCCTGGAGCGAACGCTGGTGAGCCCTGCCCTTCCTGACAACAATCAGAGTGCATCGAACATGAGCAAGCGCGTGGAGTTTTTCTTTGACCTGGGCAGCCCGGCCACTTACCTGGCCTATACCCAACTGCCGGGCATCTGTGAACAGACCGCCAGCCAACTGATTTACCAACCGATGTTGCTTGGTGGGGTGTTCAAGGCCACGGGCAACACGTCACCCGCGACCATTGCAGCCAAGGGACGCTACATGTTCCAGGATCTGAAGCGTTACGCCAGGCGCTACGGCGTTGCCTTTGTGTTCAACCCGTACTTCCCGATCAATACGTTGCTGCTGATGCGCGCCGTCACCGGTATGCAGATGCGCCACCCCGAACGCTTCGTCGACTTTATCGACTGCCTGTTTCGGGCGCTCTGGGTCGATGGGCGCAACCTCAACGACTCGGCGACCGTCGCCGCAGTCCTCACCGAGCACGGCTTCGACCCACAGGCGGTGCTGGCCTTGACCGTCGACGAGGAGGTCAAGGCCGCGCTCAAGGACAAAACCGAGCACGCTATTGCACGGGGAGTATTTGGCGCACCGAGCCTGTTTGTCGGTGACCAGATGTTCTTCGGCCAGGATCGCCTGGACTTTGTCCGCGAAGCGTTAAGCTGACGCGGCACCCTGCTGGCAGTGCGCCGCAGCCCCAAGGCTGACGGCGCCCTCTACCGTCAAATAGCGACAGTGCGCGCCTGCAGCCACTCAAGCGCTGCACCTTCGAGCAACGGGCTTAGGCGTCGGCGCACTTCGGCGTGATAGCCGTTGAACCACTCGCGCTCATCCTCGGTCAGCAAGGAGGTTTCCAGGCAGCGGGTGTCGATCGGGCACAGGGTCAGGGTTTCGAACTTGAGGAACTCACCAAATTCGCTACTGCCCGCCTCGCGGTTCAACACCAGGTTCTCGATACGCACCCCCCAGCGGCCTGGACGGTAAGTGCCTGGCTCGATGGAGGTGATCATCCCCGGCTGCATCGCGGTCTGTGGCGCGGGCGCCGCCTGATAGGCAATCACCTGCGGGCCTTCATGCACGTTGAGGAAGTAGCCGACGCCATGCCCGGTGCCGTGACCGTAATCCACGCTTTCAGCCCAGATCGGCGCACGCGCAATGCCATCAAGCAACGGCGAGAGAATACCCCGTGGAAATTGCGCCCGGGACAAGGCAATCACACCCTTTAGCACCCGCGTGCAATCACGCTTCTGTTCAGCGGTCGGTGTGCCGATGGGGACCATCCGAGTAATGTCGGTGGTGCCGCCCAGGTACTGGCCGCCGGAATCGATCAGCAGCAGGCCGTCGCCTTCAATCACCGCATGCTCTTGCTCGGTGGCGTGATAGTGGGGCATGGCGCCATTGGCGTTATAGGCGGCAATGGTGTTGAAACTCAGCGAGACATAACCCGGACGTCGGGTCCGGGCCGCCGTCAGGTGTTCGTCTATGGTCAGTTCGGTAATACGCTCACGACCCAGCGCGCTGTCGAGCCACGTGAAGAACTCGCAGAGCGCCGCGCCGTCCTGCTCCATGGCCTGACGAATGTGCTCGGCATCCGCCAGGCTTTTCTGCGACTTGGCCAGGGTGGTCGGGTTCAAGCCTTCGACCAGCTTCACACCGCTGTGCAGGTTGCCCAGCAGGCCGGCCGTGACCCGCGCCGGATCGATCTGCAGGCTACTGCCACCTGGAATAGCCGCCAAGGCCGCGGCCACTTCGCTGTAGTCGCGCAGGGTTACGCCGTCCTGTTCGAGGATCGCCCGCAGTGGCGCATCGACCTTGCTCAAGGCGACAAACAACGTTGCCTGCTGCTGGCTGATCAGCGCAAAGGACACGAACACCGGGTTGAACGACACATCAGCGCCACGCAGGTTGAACAGCCAGGCGATGTCGTCGAGTGTGGCGATGAAGTGCCAGTCGGCACCGCGGACTTTCAGGATTTCGCGCAAGGTGGCGAGCTTTTCACCGCGGCTGACGGTCGCCTGGGGTGGCAAGTGCTGATAAATCGGTTGATCCGGCAGGCTTGGGCGATCGCTCCAGACTTCGCTCAACAGGTCGATATCAGTGCGCAGGCGTGACCCGCACTCTTCCAGTTTGCTACCCAGGGTACGCGCCGAGGCCACGGCCATTACCGCGCCATCCACCGCTACCACGCCACCTTCCGGTGTTTGCTCGGCCAGCCATTCCAGAGGTCCCGGCTGGCCTGGTTGCAGTTTCACCAGTTCGATACCGCTGCCCTTGAGCTCCTTGCTCGCCTGTTCCCAGTAACGGCTGTCGGCCCAGATGCCGGCAAAGTCCTGGGTGACAATCAGGGTACCGACCGATCCATGAAAGCCCGACAACCACTGCCGCCCTTGCCAGTAACCCGGCAGGTACTCCGACAGATGGGGATCGGCCGACGGCACCAGCAACGCGTGAATGCCCTCCCGGCTCATCAGCTCGCGGGTGCGCGCCAAGCGCTGGGGAACCGTTCCCTGGATCAAAGGCTGCGTACTCATCATGTCTCCTGCTAACCACTTCAATATTGTTATAGGGCGCTGACTCGTGGTCGGCGCATCAGGGTTGGGCGGTAGCCCAGAACGCCGGTGCACTGGCGGTTGCCGTCTTGATCAGTTGGGCGGCCTGATCGATATCCTGCTCACGGGTGAAGCGCCCAAGGCTCAAGCGAATCGTGCGCCCCGCGGCCCGCGCATCGTAGCCCAGGGCCAGGAGCACATGGGAGGGGGCGTTGCTTGCGGAATTGCAGGCTGAGGTCGCAGAGAACGCTATTGACGCGCTCAACGCCTGGGCGTTGAACTCGCCTTCGTTGAAGGTCAGGCTCAGGGTATGGGGAATACGCTGGCTCGGGCTGCCATTGAGCCGCAGACCGGCGATGTCGCCGAGTTGCTCCAGCAAACGCTCGCGCAACCGCGAGATGGTGCCGGCCTCCTCGGCAAAGTGCTCGGCCGCCAATGCGAAGGCGGCGCCCATGCCAGCGATCTGATGAGTCGCCAGGGTACCTGAGCGCAAGCCGCCTTCGTGTCCGCCACCATGAATCTGCGCCTGCAAGCGCTGTTGCGCGCGGGCCGACGTAGAGCGCGCCGATACCCTTGGGACCGTAGATCTTGTGGGCGGAAAACGACATCAGGTCCACCGGCCATTGCGCCAGGTCAATCGTCACCTTGCCCGCGCCCTGGGCGGCATCGACGTGGAACAAGGCACCGTGTTCACCTACGCGCTGGCCGATGGCCGGGATGTCGTTGACGGTCCCCAACTCGTTGTTGACCAGCATCAACGACACCAGGAAGGTGTCCTCGCGCAGCGCCGCGCTGACCGCTTGCGCAGTGATCAGGCCATCGGCGTCGGGCAGCAGATAAGTGACATCGACCCCGGCATCCTGCAATTGCCTGGCCGTGTCGAGGATCGCCTTGTGTTCGATCTGGCTGGTGATGATGTGCCCGCCCGGCTGTTGGCGGGCCTGGGCCACCCCTTTTAGAGCCAGGTTGTTGGACTCGGTGGCGCCGGAAGTCCAGACGATCTGGGACGCCTGCGCGCCCACCAGGTCGGCGACTTGCTGGCGCGCCAGCTCGACCGAACACCGAGCCTGCTGGCCGAAGGCGTGGGAGCTGGAGGCCGGGTTGCCGAAGTTGCCGTTGAAACCCAGACAATCGACCATCACCTGGATGACCCGCTCATCCACCGGTGTGGTGGCGGCGTAATCAAAATATAAAGGACGTGAATTCATAAAAAAGGCTCGCAGAGCAGGTTCCGGGATCAGGTGCAGCGCAGGCATTCGCTGCGCGGCGCCAGCTTGAGGTGGCGCATTGCGGCAGGAGCCCAGCATTACCTGATCGGATGCAGTTAAAGAAGGACAACTTCATTTAAAAGTGCGTAGGAACGCTCCTGAAGTTGAGCTTAACAGGCATCTGCTACCGGGTTGAAGCACCCGTCATCCAAAGCTCTCGTGCAACATCGGGTACAGCGACGCCACCAGCAGCACTGCCATGCCCCAGTTGAACAGGCGCAGCCAGCGCTGGTCCCGCAGGACATTGCGCAACAGCGAGCCACAGACCACCCAGACACCGACGCTGGGCAGGTTGATCAGGGCAAACACCGCCGCGATCACGATCACATTGGTGAAGTAGCCCTGCAGCGGTGTATAGGTACTGATGGCGCCGATTGCCATGATCCAGGCCTTGGGATTGACCCACTGGAACGCCGCGGCCCCCAGGTAGCTGATGGGTTGGCCGCGCCCCTCTTCGCTGTCCGAGACCGGGCCTGAGTGGGCGATCTTCCACGCCAGGTACAGCAAGTAGGCCGCGCCGACAAAACGCAGTACGTTATAAAGCAGCGGATAGGTTTGAAATACAGCCCCCAGACCAAACCCCACGGCCAGCACCAGGACAAAAAAGCCGCAGGTAATCCCCAGCATGTGCGGGATAGTGCGGTTAAAGCCAAAATTGACCCCCGAGGCGAGCAACATGGTGTTGTTCGGACCGGGCGTGATCGAGGTCACCAGGGCGAACAGGGCAAAGCCGAGCAGAACATCCAGGGAGAGGGTCATGGTGCGATTCCATCAGGTCAGTCAAGACTCGACCCTATCGCAGCGCCCGCGAGGCGAGCACGCACAGTTAGCAAAAACTTCGAGCAGTACAGTCACTCAACTCGCCCGCCCGGGCAGCGGCAGGGCACGCTCGGCGTTCATCTCGGCCTGCTGGTCAAAACCAATGGCTTTACTGGGCCGAGGTAACAACTGGGCCTTTTTCGCCTGGTACTCATCAAACGACAGGCCGCGCCGATTCAGCGCTTCGAGTGCCAGTTCACGACTTTCCTCGGCCGAAAACGGCCGCAGTTCAGGGGCCAGATTGGCGGCGCAACCGGCAAGCAGCGAGGCGATCAACAACAATGAGGCGCTGAGCACATGATTCATGGGGGCGATTCCTGATAGCGGTCCTGAAGCAATGGACACAGGCTACGCCCCAGCCTTTCTCGAGAAAAATCATCGCGCTCGATAGTCCTTATCGACTTTTCTGCGCCGCACCGCGTGTCAGCCCACAAGGCTGCATTGCAAGGCATTGTCCGGGCTGCGCTCGATACTGCGCAGAACCTGGAAGGAGCCGAAGGTCACGCCTTTGGCCTGATGGGTGCGGATCAACTGCCAGAAATCCTGCTCACCGTTTTCAAAGCTGCGAAATGCCGCCTCGCCTGCCTCGCGGGATTGCCACTGCAGGTAATTGAGTACCCGCCGCCCGTCGTCGCTGGCCTGCACACTGGCGCTGAGAAAGCCGCTGTGGTGCTGGGCCAGGCGCTCGGTCTGGGCGAATAACGCCGACACCAGGCTTTGTTGTTGATGGGGCTCGATCTCGAATTCGATCAGTTGGGTAAAACTGCGATTGTTCTCTATCGACTGCATGAGGATTCCCCCTGGCGCGTAAGTCGCATCTTGCGAATTGAAGGTCGGCAGGATAAAACCTCTAGTTAAGTCAAGGTCAAGTGGCAATTGAAATGATCAACAAGGACAACCTGCACAAAGAGCTGAGTGTCGGCCAACTGGCGCAGCGCAGTGGCGTGGCGGTTACCGCCCTGCACTTCTATGAGTCCAAGGGACTGATCCACAGCAGTCGCAACCTGGGTAATCAGCGGCGTTACCCTCGGGAAGTGCTGCGCCGGGTGGCGCTGATCAAGGTGGCCCAACGCCTGGGCATTCCGCTGGCGGAAATCGGCGCGGCCCTCAAGTCCCTGCCTGACCATCGCGCGCCGACGGCGGCAGACTGGAAACTGCTGTCGGAAAAATGGAGCAATGACCTCGATGAACGGATCCGCCAGTTGAGCCTGCTGCGCGACAAACTCAATGGCTGCATCGGTTGTGGTTGCTTGTCGATGGAGGCCTGCCCGCTGCGCAACTACGGGGACGTACTGGGTGAGCAAGGCGCTGGCGCCCAGTTGCTGACGCCGGGTCGCTGATAGCCCGCTAATGACCCTGCTGCAACCCGTCGGCCAATCCGTGGCACCACGGGGTCTGGCCTATAGTGAATCGACCGGAAATCGGCGAGAAAGAGCACGCCATCCCCCCACGCACCCTGGAGAACGATCATGAGCGTTAAACCCATCCCGGAGGGTTATCACAGCATCACGCCTTACCTGGGAATCCACAAAGCCGCCGAAGCCATCGAGTTCTACAAAAAAGCCTTCGGCGCCACTGAGGTCATGCGCCTGTCGATGCCCGACGGCAGCATCGGCCATGCCGAACTGCGCATCGGTGACTGCCCGATCATGCTTGGTACGCCATGCGAGCAAGGGCCCTTGAGCAATCCCGACACATCCCCCTCAGTCGGCCTGCATCTGTATGTCCAGGATGTAGACCAAAGCTACGCCCAGGCAATCAAGGCCGGCGGCATCGTGGTGTCCGAGGTCAAGGATCAGTTCTACGGCGACCGTTCGGGCACCTTGAAAGACCCCTACGGCCATTTATGGTTTCTGGCCACCCACAAAGAGGACCTGACCCAGGAGCAGATCGAACAACGCGCCAAGGCGATGTTCACCCAGCCATAATCCCCATCCCCTGTAGGAACTGGCTTGCCAGCGAACCACAACCTTCAGCCTGACCGGTCGATTTGGCAGCTCAGGCGATTGTCTTCGTTGGCAAGCCAGGGCCAACGATTGCCGCGCCCGCAGCCCTAAATGCGTCTCTGAAACATTTGCTTTCATATTGTTTTTCGGGATTTTTGATTCTCATTCGTCTTAAATAGATGCAGCAGGCCGCGTAGGCAAAAGCTACGGCCGGCTTTTTTCGGGAACCACGGTGCATCCACACCGCTCCTCTCATCGAATCAAGACCCTCATTCATGTCGAAGAAGTCCCGTTCCAAACTGTGGTTTCTGGTGCACAGCTGGCTGGCATTGCCCATCTGGTTCTTTGTACTGATCGTCTGCGTCACCGGCACCCTGGCGGTCGTCAGCCAGGAGATCGTCTGGCTGGCCAATCCCGACATCCGTGCCAGCCAACCGTCCGACAACGCCGAACTGCTGAGCTATGACCAGGTCATTGCCGCGATGAAGCAGGCCGAACCACTGACCATCGTCGAATCCATCAGCCGCCCGGATGAATCGCACTTCGCCCTGACGGCGCAGGTGAGTTACCCGGACGGACGATCGGTCGCGGTCTACGTGAACCCCTACAGTGGCGTGATTCAAGGGATCAGCCCGGACTTCAATTTCCAGGCCTTTACCCGCGCACTGCATGGCTGGTGGCTGGTGCCCTTTACCAACGGCTTCAGCTGGGGCTGGTACCTGGTGTCGTTCCTCGGCATTCCATTGCTGGTGTCACTGATCACTGGCCTGGTGGTGTACAAGAAATTCTGGAAGGGCTTCCTCAAGCCCACCCTGCGGTTCAACCACGGTGCGCGGATCTTCTGGGGCGACTTCCATCGCCTGAGCGGCATCTGGTCGATCTGGTTCATCGCGGTGATTTCCATCACCGGCATCTGGTTCCTCATCGAAGCCTTGCTGTTCGACAACCAAATTTCCATCTCCAGCGAACCGGTGATCCCCGTGATCTCCCGCGAAAGCGTGCCCCTGTCGGCCGACGGCTCCCCGCCAAAAATGATTGACCTGGACAACGCCATCCTGATCGCCCAGGAGAAAATTCCCGGGCTGGAAGTGAGCTTCGTCAGCCTGCCGAGCAATGCCTACAGCCACCTCAACATTGGCGGCCGTGGCTGGTACCCGCTGATGTTCCAGACCGCCACGATCAACCCGTACAACGGCGACATCGATGCCTCGCGGCTGCTGTCGGACCGCACCGGCCTGGAGTTCGTCACCGAGTCCATGCGCCCGCTGCACACCGGCGACTTCGGCGGCCTGTGGATAAAACTGATCTGGTTCTTCTTCGGCCTGGTCCTCAGCATGATGGTGCTCAGCGGCTTGCTGATCTGGACCAAACGTACCGCCCTGGCCACCGCCAACGCGCTGAAGCGCAGCAACAAGACGCCCCGCCGGGCCAAAGTGGAACAACCGGTGGCAGCCATGAATGACAACTCGCCGGAGGGCAATCTGTGAGCAAGGTCACCACAGCAGTCCCCCCTTCGCGCCTGAGTGTGTTCTGGCACAAATGGCGTTTTCACATCAACATTCTGCTGCTCCTGATTCCACTGGGGTTCATGCCCAAGTACTTCGCTGACGTCGCGCTGTTTCGCGGCGACAGTGGCCTGGGTGAGCGGGAAATCGGTGAAATCCAGGTGGGCCCCTGGAGCCTGCGCCTGGCCGAACTGCGCAATCAGGAGCCGCAACTGTCCGGCCCAGCCGGCCACATGAAGAGCTTTAACGCCGCGCTGTGCCAATCCTGCATCGGCCAGGTCAAGGCGACTTACCTGCGCATCGGCAAGCCCCGCAGCCTGCGCGCCGCCGGGGTGATTTTCTTCGGTGCGCCCTACCGCATGGGCGCGACCCTGCCGATCCCCGAGAAAACCAAGGCCGACGCCGAAATCTGGATCACCATGGAAGGCTGGGACGGCAGCATGCATCAGGCGGCCGTGCCGCTTGCCCAAGCGTCCCCGGCCACTATCGCCTGGCTGAACAAACAAGGAGGCAAACCATGACCGTTGCCCGCAGCTTGACCCCTTTGCGCCTGATTGCCAGCGCACTGACCCTGGCCCTCGGCGCAGGCTTCAGTGCCCAAGCGCTGGCCCACAACCCGATGTGCGAATGCAAGGCCATCGACGCCGAGCAGATCCAGTGCACCGGCGGCTTCTCCGACGGCAGTGGCGCACCCGGCGTGACCCTGGATGTGATCGGCTATGACGAAACCATCCTGGTGCCGGGAAAACTCGGCGCCGACTCGACCCTGACCTTCAAGAAACCCGGATCCGAGTTCTATGTCTTGTTCGACGCAGGCCCAGGCCACGTGGTCGAGATCGACCAAGCGGATATCGAGGCCCCATGAGTACCCCCACCCCACAGCTCGTCCGCCCGGCCGGTGCCGGCCATGAAACCCTCTATGTATTGTTGCTGTGCCTGGCAATTCTCGCGGTTGCCGGCTCCGTGGTGCTCTGGCGTGGCGAGCCTGAGGTGGTCAGCAGCGTGCAAACCCATCAACTGGATGCGCGGCGCGATCTCGGCGCCTCGGAGCAAGGCATTTATGCCGACCTGCGGGTGACCCTCGACGAAATCCACCTGCTGCGCGAAGAGCAGCAGGCCCTGCCGAGCCCGCAAGTCCTCGCCGACGAAGGCTTTGCGCCCTTCGCCCAGGACGCCAGCTCCGTCAGCCGTGGTGGCCACGCCTGGCAGTTGCTGGGCAGTGCCGCGTACTTCGGGCAGAGCCAGGCACCGAGTGTCGCCGGTTCCTTCCTGATGCGCCTGAACGCGGACGGCAACGCCGAACCGGACATCTGGCTCAACCGCAGCGCCAGCCTCCAGGCCCCTCCCGATCTGGCCGATACCGCGCTGATCAGCGCAGGCTGGCAGCAGGTCGTCGCCCAATTCGACGCCGGTGTCACTCGCCAGCATCGTCACTGATTTGCGTATTCACCCCAGAGAAGACCGCTTGCCCATGCCTAGTTCATCTGCGCACCATCGTTTTCTGCACCGCGCACGCCTGCTGCTGGCAGGCCTGCTGGCCCTGGTGCTCATGCCCCTGGCCAGCGCCGAAGAGGCCAAGCGCCTGCGCATCGGCATCACCTTGCATCCGTACTACAGCTACGTGGCCAACATCGTCGGCGACAAGGCCGAAGTGGTGCCGTTGATTCCGGCCGGTTTCAATCCCCATGCCTATGAGCCACGCGCCGAAGACATCAAGCGCATCGCCGGCCTGGACGTGATCGTGCTCAACGGTGTCGGCCATGACGACTTCGCCGACCGCATGATCGCCGCCAGCGAAACCCCCAACATCAAGGTGATCGAGGCCAACGAGAACGTGCCGCTGCTGGCGGCCACCGGCATTGCCGCGCGGGGCGCAGGCAAGGTGGTGAACCCGCACACCTTCCTGTCCATCAGCGCCTCCATTGCCCAGGTCAACAACATTGCCCGGGAACTGGGCAAGCTTGACCCCCCCAACGCCAAGGCCTACACCCAGAACGCCCGCGCCTACGGCAAACGCTTGCGGCAGATGCGTGCCGACGCGCTGGCCAAGCTGACCAAGGCGCCCAATGCCGACCTGCGGGTGGCCACGGTCCACGCGGCCTACGACTACCTGTTGCGCGAGTTCGGCCTGGAAGTGACGGCCGTGGTCGAGCCGGCCCACGGGATTGAGCCGAGCCCGAGCCAACTGAAGAAAACCATCGACCAACTGCGCGAACTGGACGTCAAGGTGATCTTCTCGGAGATGGATTTTCCCTCCGCTTATGTCGACACCATCCAGCGTGAGTCGGGTGTAAAACTCTACCCGCTGTCGCACATTTCCTACGGTGAATACAGCGCCGACAAGTATGAAAAGGAAATGACCGGCAACCTCGGCACCGTCGTCCGGGCGATCCAGGAGGCCGGCGCATGACCATCCAGCAAACCCTCACCACACCACTGGACGGGCCCGCCATCGAGTTCGCCGACGTCAGTCTGACGCTCGGCTGCACGACCATCCTCGACCGCGTCAGCTTCCAGGTACGCCCCGGCAGCGTGCACGCCCTGGTCGGCCCCAATGGCGGCGGCAAGAGTTCACTGATCAAGACCCTGCTCGGGCAAATGCCCCACCAGGGCCGCTTGAGCCTGCAATGGCCGAGCGATCCCGGGACCATCGGCTATGTGCCACAAGCCCTGGAGTTCGACCGCGGCCTGCCGATGACGGTGGACGATTTCATGGCCGCCATGTGCCAACGCCGTCCGGCGTTTCTCGGCATCAGCCGGCACTACAGCGTGGCCATCGGCGAAGCCCTGGAACGGGTCGGCATGCAGGACAAGCGCAAACGCCGCATGGGCGCGCTGTCCGGCGGTGAGCGCCAGCGGGTTCTGCTGGCGCAGGGCTTGATTCCCGCGCCCCAGTTGCTGGTGCTCGACGAGCCGATGTCGGCCCTCGATGAAGCCGGCATCCAGGTGTTCGAGCGCTTGCTGGGGGACTGGCGTCAATCCGGGATCAGCGTGCTGTGGATCGAGCATGACCTGGAAGCCGTCGGCCGTCTGGCCGACCACGTCACCGGCCTCAACCGCCGAGTGCTGTTCGATGCCACACCCAAGCAAGCCCTGACCCCGGAACGTTTGCTGAGCCTGTTTTCCACCCACCCACGGACGAGCGGGAGCGCTGCGTGATGAGTTACGAAGCCTTTCGTTTGATGATCCAGGGCTGGGCATCTTCCGGCTACCTGCCCGAAGCGCTGGCCTATGGGTTTGTGGTCAACGCCCTGCTCGCCGGCCTGTTGATCGGCCCGGTACTGGGCGGCCTGGGCACCCTGGTGGTGGTCAAGCGCTTTGCGTTCTTCTCCGAAGCCGTCGGCCATGCGGCGTTGACTGGCGTAGCCATCGGCATCCTGCTCGGCGAACCCTACACCGGCCCCTATGGCAGCCTGTTCGGTTACTGCCTGTTGTTCGGCATCCTGCTCAACTACCTGCGCAACCGCACCGGCCTGGCGCCGGACACCCTGATCGGGGTGTTTCTCTCGGTGTCGCTGGCCCTGGGCGCGAGCCTGCTGCTGATTCTGGCCGGCAAGATCAACGTGCACATTCTGGAAAACGTGCTGTTCGGTTCGGTGCTGACGGTCAACGGTAACGACCTGCTGGTGCTGGCCATCGTCGGCACGCTGGTGATGGGCCTGAGCCTGCCGCTGTACAACCGCATCATGCTGGCCAGCTTCAACCCGCAACTGGCGGCCGTACGCGGGGTGGCGGTGAAGACCCTCGATTACCTGTTCGTGATCCTGGTGACGCTGATCACCGTAGCGGCGGTAAAAGTCATTGGCGCGATTCTGGTGGGCGCCCTGCTGGTGATCCCGGCTGCCGCAGCGCGCCTGTTGAGCCAATCGCTCAAGGGGTTTTTCTGGTGCTCGGTGCTCATCGCCACCATCAGCACCCTGTGCGGGATTCTCGCGCCGATTGTCTTCGACCTGCCGATTCCGTCCGGCGCGGCAATCATTCTGGTGGCCGGTATCGCCTTCGCCCTCGCCGCCATAGCGCGCGGTGTGGTGCCCAGCCTCAAAGGGAACATTGGATAAATGGCTTTCTCCATGCGTCAGCTGACTTTGGCCATCGCCCTGTGCGGCCTGGCCACCGGCAACACCTTCGCCACCGACCGCTTCGAACCGATGCGCCTGGTGGCCAATAATGGCGTCGGCAACACCGTGCTGCATACGGCCAAATCGGCCCACAAAGTGCGGGTGCTGGCCTCATTACCTATCACCTACGGCCTGGCCAACAGCCTGGTCGAAGGCAGCGAGATCATCCTGGAGCGGGCGGCCCCGGCCAACCTTCCAGGCTCGCGCCAGGCCGCCTACTTCACCGGCCGCGGCGCACCCGCGCTGCACACACTGTCCCTGGACGCCGATGCCGTGATCGGCCTGCGCTCGATCTGGCCGGATGACCCGCTGTACCCCAACGCCCGACGCAGCAATATCCGCATCATTGAAATCGACGCGGCGCGCCCGGTCGATGGCGCGCTGCCTGGCGTGGCACTGCAGCCGGGCACCAACGACGGGCTCAACAGCCAGCCGTGGATGGCCACCAACAATATGGGGCGCATGGCTGACGTGATCGCCGCCGACCTGGTGCGCCTGGTACCCGAGGCCAAACCGAAGATCGAAGCCAATCTGGCCACGCTCAAGCAACGCCTGCTCACGCTCAGCGCCGACAGCGAGGCGAAACTGGCGCAGGCCGACAACCTCAGCGTGTTCAGCCTCAGCGATCACTTCAGTTACCTGATCAGCGGCCTCAATCTGGAGCCGGTGGGTGTCGATGCCCGCGCCGACAACGAGTGGACGGCCGACGCCCTGCAACAGCTGAGCGCCACCCTCAAGGACAACGACGTGGCGCTGGTGCTGCATCATCGCCAGCCGTCCGCCGCACTGCAGGCTGCCATCACTGCCGCCGGCAGCCACTTGCTGGTCCTGAGTACCGATGGAGTGGACCCGGTGGCCGAGCTGTCCGGCAACATCGAGCAAGTGCTCAACGCCCTGCTCCAGAAGTCCTGAAGTCCCCCACCTGAATACGCGGGCCCTACGGCCCGCGCTTACAAAAACCCTCAAGAAACCCTGTTCAAGCCAATGCTAGTCTGCCCTGCACATAACCAGGACCGACCAGGATGGGGTCTTCACCATGAGTGACTATATTTCGCTGAACAAGGCCAACTGGGACGAACGCGCTCCGCTCCATGCGGCTTCCAGGGACTACGCGACCCAAGCCTTTGTCGAGGCCGCCGATCATCTGTCGCAGGTGGTGCGCTTCGACCTGCCGTTGCTGGGCAACATCCGCGGGCTGCGCGGGGTGCACCTGCAGTGCCACATCGGCACCGATACCCTGTCGCTGGCCCGTCTCGGCGCGCAGATGAGCGGACTGGATTTCTCCCCCGCGGCCCTGGTCCAGGCGCGCGCCCTGGCCCAACGCTGCGACACGCGGATCGACTATGTCGAAGCGGATGTCTACAACGCCACGTCCGTGTTGCACGCGGCCTCCTTCGACCTGGTCTACACCGGCATCGGCGCCTTGTGCTGGCTGCCGAGTATCGACGCCTGGGCGCGCACCGTCAGTGATTTACTCAAGCCCGGTGGCCGCCTGTTCATTCGCGAGGGGCATCCGATGCTCTGGTCGCTGGATGAAAGCCGCGCGGACCTGCTGTCCATCGAGCACCCTTACTTCGAGCGCGAAACTCCATTGGTGTGGGATGACGACAGCACCTATGTCGATACCGATGCTTCACTCAAGGCCACGCTGACTCATGAGTGGAACCACGGTCTGGGGGAGATCATCAGCGCACTGCTGAAGCACGGGCTGGCCATTACCGGATTGGTCGAGCATCAAAGTATTCCCTGGGATGCCCTGCCGGGGCAGATGGACCGCGATGAACGGGGTGAGTATTACCTCAAGCAGGCACCGTGGCGCCTGCCGCTGAGTTACACCTTGCAGGCCGTCAAGCACGGCGCCTGAAGCGGGCTCAGGGGGGGTAAATACGGGCCTGGGGTCAGGCCTGGAGCGGCATCGTCAGCTCGACCCGCAAGCCATCAGGACGGCTGTCGAAATGCAGGACACAATCGCAGCGCTGGACAATCGCCTGGACAATCGCCAACCCCAGGCCACAACCGGTGCTCCCGCCGTTGCGCCAGAAGCGCTGGGTCAGGTGCTGCAGATCATCGTCGGCAATGCCCGGACCATGGTCGCGGACCTGGAAACGCACCCGGTTAGCGGTGGTTTCCAGGCTCAACTCCACAGGCCCCTCATCGGGCGTATGACGCAGCGCGTTGTCCAGCAGATTGCGCAAGGCGGCAATCGCCAGCACTGCTGGCATCTGTAGCGGTGACTGGGAACAACCGGGTGGCACCTGCAGTTGGATACGCTGGCGATCACCGCTGGACGCGTCCTGGATGGCCAGGCGGGCCACCTGCTCGGCACTGCACTGGACACCGTCGTCGAACGACAGGCTGCCCTCGACTCGCGCCAACAGCAACAGTTGCTCAAGGGTCCGATGCAGACGATCGGCGCCCTCCTCCGCACGGGCCAGGGATTGGTCGCGGGCCACGCCATCCGTCATGCGCGCCACCTGCAGATGGGTCTTGATCGCCGTCAGCGGGCTGCGCAGCTCATGGGCGGCATCGCCGGTCAGGCGCCGTTCGCGTTCGATGGCCTTGCCGATACGCTGGAACAACTGGTTCTGGGTTTCCAGCAACGGCTTCAGCTCACTGGGGAATGCCTGCAGTTGCAAGGGTTCCAAGGAGTCGGCATTGCGCCGCATCAAGGCTTCACGCAGTCGGTTGAGCGGTGCCAACCCCTGGCCGATCCCCAGCCACAGCAGGCACAGGCAGCCGAGCAGCGCCACCGCCACCGGCACCGAGGCCGCCAGCAGAATCGACATGTTCAGGGCCTCGCGCTCGATTTGCCGATCTGCCGTGGTGATTCGCACATCACCCCGAGCCAGGGTGAAGCTGCGCCACGGAGCGCCATCGATCATCTGGTCGTGGAAGCCCATCTTCTCGGCTTCCAGCGTCTGTTCGGGATGGTTGTGGCTACGGGCCAGAATTTCGCCGCGCAACGAGCTGACCTGACAGGCCATGCCGCCAGGCACGTTCAGTTGTTCGGCACTGAAATGGGTGCCTTCTCCCTTGCTCGGCAGGGTCGGCAATTGCTCCAGCAACCCAGCCACCATGCGTGCCGAGGCCACCAGTCGCTGGTCGAGGGAAAACATCATCTGGTTGCGCAGGTCGCTGAGCATCCAGGCCGCGGCCAGGGCCCAGATCAGCGCGAATGCGGCACCCAGGGTCAGGCTCAGGCGCAGGCGCAGACTCATCACTTGGTTGGCCCTGCCCCGTCAGCCGGCCCCAGGCGATAACCCAGGCCGCGCACGGTTTCGACTATGCCTTTGCCAAGCTTGCTGCGCAGATGGTGGATATGCACATTCAACGCGTTGCTCTCCAGCTCATCATTGAAGCCGTAGACACTGTCCTTCAATTGTTCGGTGGACAGCACCCGGCCACGGTTGTGCAACAGGGCTTGTAACAGCGCTTGCTCGCGACGCGAGAGGTCCACCGGCTGACCGGCCAACAGGGTTTCCCGGCTGCTGGGGTCATAGCTCAGGGCACCGTGCTCGATCAGGTTGACGCTACGCCCCGCGACCCGACGCAGCAGCGTGTGCAGGCGTGCGGCCAGTTCCCGCAGGTCGAACGGCTTGAGCAGGTAGTCATCGGCACCGGCCTGCAGGCCGTCGACGCGGTCGGTCACCGAGTCCCGGGCCGTCAGGATCAACACCGGAATCTCCAGGCCCTGGTGGCGCAACTGCTGCAGCAGCTTCAGGCCGTCTTCGTCCGGCAGACCGAGGTCGAGCACCATCACATCGAACTCAGCAACCTTGAGCATGGCCCGCGCTGCCGATGCCGTGGCTACATGCTCGACGGTCAGGCCCTGAGCGGTCAGTCCGGCTACAATGCCGCTGGCAATCAGCTCATCATCTTCACAGACAAGTACGTGCATGGTGAGACCTGTAGAAAAATGTTGATTAAGCAGGCAACGGATTAAGCGGACATTATGCACCGCCCACCGTTGCCGCAAGGATAACGCGGTTAATCATCGGTTAATCGTCACCGCTCATGGTGCACTCTCATTGCACCGGTATAAGGTTTGCCCATGCGTCGTCTGTTTTTATTGTTCCTGGTTTTTTTTGCCAGCCTGGCCCAGGCCGCGTCGAACCCGTTCGAGACCAAACCCGATTTCCTCCCCGTGGGCAAAGCCTTCGTTTTTACCTCCGAGCGCCTTGAGTCGGGCGAAACCCAACTGTTCTGGCAGATTGCCGACGGTTACTACCTGTACCAGAAGCGCATGAGCTTCAACGACCTGGCCGAAGCCCACAAGCCGGCATTGCCCGAGGGCGAGGCCCACAGTGACGAGTTTTTTGGCGACCAGCAGGTCTACCGCCAGGGGCTGGAGTTGAAGATCCCGGCCGGCACCAGCGGCCAGATCAAGGTCGGCTTCCAGGGCTGCGCCGATGCCGGCCTGTGTTACCCACCACAGACCCAGGTGGTCGACCTGGGTGGTGGACCGGCGCAAGCCAACACCTCTGAAGCGCCGGACCAGGCCTTGGCCAGCGGCCTGCAACAACACGCCCTGGGCTGGAGCCTGCTGGTGTTCTTCGGCCTCGGCCTGCTCCTGGCCTTCGCCCCTTGCTCGTTGCCGATGCTGCCGATTCTCGCCGGCCTGGTGGTCGGCAGCGGTGCCAGCGCCAAGCGCGGCTTTGCCCTGGCCGGCAGCTATGTGGTGAGCATGGCGCTGGTGTATGCCGCGCTGGGAGTACTGGCCGCGCTGCTGGGGGCCAATTTGCAGGCCCTGTTGCAGAACGCCTGGCTGCTCGGCAGTTTTGCCGTGATCTTCGTCCTGCTGTCGTTGCCGATGTTCGGCTTCTTCGAGCTGCAACTGCCGACCGCCGTGCGTGACCGCCTGGAGTACGCCAGCCGCAGACAGGGGGGCGGCAGCCTGGTCGGAGCGGGCATTCTCGGGGCTCTCTCCGGCTTGCTGGTGGGGCCGTGCATGACCGCACCGCTGGCCGGCGCCCTGTTGTACATCGCCCAGAGCGGGAATGCCCTGCACGGCGGGCTGATCCTGTTCAGCATGGGCCTGGGCATCGGCTTGCCGTTGCTGCTGCTGGTGACCGTCGGCAATCGATTCCTGCCCAAGCCCGGGGCCTGGATGAACCTGCTCAAGGGAGTGTTCGGCTTCCTGTTCCTGGGCACCGCGCTGGTGATGGTGCGCCCGGTGCTGGACCCGGTGCTGTGGGTCGGGCTGTGGGGTGGGCTGTTGCTGGTCATCGCCTACAGCGCCTGGCGCCAGACCGAAGGTTTTGGTCGCGCCACCCACCTGTTCGGCGGCCTGGCCCTGCTGTCCGGGTTGTGGGGCAGCCTGCTGCTGATCGGTGCCGCCGGGGGCAGCGATGACGTGTTCAATCCGTTGCAGGTGTATCGCGCGCCGACCTCCAGCGCGATCGCCGCACCGACCGCCCACGATGCCTTCATCACCGTCAAGGAGCCCACCGAACTGCAACGCCAACTCGATGATGCCCGCGCCCAAGGCCAATGGGTGCTGCTGGACTACTATGCCGACTGGTGCGTGTCCTGCAAGATCATGGAGAAACAGGTGTTCGGCAAACCCCAGGTCATGGAGGCCCTCAAGGAGGTGCGTCTGCTGCGCCTGGACGTGACCGCCGACAACCCCGCCAGCCGTGAATTGCTCGCTCGCTACAAGGTACCGGGGCCGCCCAGCCTGTTGTGGATCGGTGCCGACGGTGCAGAGCGCCGCAGCCAGCGCATTACCGGCGAGGTGGATGCCGCCGGTTTCCTGCAGCGCTGGAACATCACCCGGGACGCGCGCTGATGCTGACCTTCACCCTCGGCACCTTTGCCATCGCCCTCAACCACCTGCTGCTGATCAGTGCCCTGGCACTGGCGACCTTTGTCGGCTGGCGGGTGGCCAAGCGGGGCGGTGACAACCCCGAGTCGGTGCTGTTCGGCCTGTTCATGCTGGGCATGCTGGCGGCGCGCCTGGCGTTTGTCGCCTGGTACTGGCCCCACTACCGCAACGATCCCTGGCAGATCATCGACCTGCGCGACGGCGGCTTTCTCGCCTGGCCGGGGGGGATCGTGCTGTTGCTGGCCGCCTTGTATCGCGGCTGGCGGCGGCCCGGGCTCCGGCGCCCGATGGGGTTTGGCGTCGCCAGCGGCCTGGCGTTCTGGCTGCTGGCAAGCCTGTCGTTGAGCATCTACGAGCAAGGCACGCGCCTGCCGGAGATCACCCTGCGCAACGCCGCCGGGGAAACCCTGAAACTGACCGATTACCAGGGCGGCCCCCTGGTGATCAACCTGTGGGCCACCTGGTGCCCACCCTGCCGCCGGGAAATGCCGGTGCTGGAAAACGCCCAGCAGCAACGCCCGGACCTGACCTTCCTGTTCGTCAACCAGGGTGAAAGCATGCAAAGCGTCGCGACCTTTCTCGAGACCCAGGGCCTGAGCCTGAGCAACATGCTGTTCGACCGCGGCGGTCGCCTGGGCCAGGCCGTGGGTTCCATGGCCCTGCCGACCACACTGTTCTATAGCCCGGACGGACGCCTGCTGGCCAGCCACCTGGGCGAGTTGTCGAGCGCCAGCCTGGCGCGTGCCCTGGAAAACTTCGAGCCCGCCACCCCTGCCGCTGCACCCGCCACCTCTGTAAGGAAACTGCCATGCCCCGCCTCCGCCACCTGCTGACGCTGACCCTGGGCACTGCCCTGTTGCACCTGCCGTCGGTGCAGGCCGAAGACCTGCCCGCCGCGATCAAACAAATCGAAGCCAAGGGTGCAAAAATCATCGGTAGCTTCGATGCGCCCGACGGCCTGCGCGGGTATGCCGCGCAGTACCAGAACCGCGGCATGGCCCTGTACCTGACACCCGATGGCAAACACGTATTGCTGGGCAACTTGTATGACGCGGACGGCAAGGACCTGAGCGCCGAGCCGCTGCAAAAACTGGTGTACGCACCAATGGCCAAGGAAGTCTGGGCCAAGTTCGAAACCAGCCACTGGATTCAGGACGGCAACAAGGATGCACCGCGCGTGGTGTACCTGTTCAGCGACCCCAACTGCCCTTATTGCACGCTGTTCTGGGAGCAGGCGCGCCCCTGGGTGAAGGCCGGCAAGGTGCAGTTGCGACACATCATGGTCGGCATCATCCGCGAAGACAGCCCAGGCAAATCCGCCGCCCTGCTGGCCAGCAAAGACCCAAGCAAGGCCTTGGACGCCCACGAAAAGGCCGGCAAACAAAGCACCCTCAAGGCACTGAAAACCATCCCGGCAGACGTGCAGGCCAAGCTCGACGCCAACTTGAAGTTGATGGACGAACTCGAACTGTCCGCCACCCCGGCGATTTTCTACCTGGACGCCAAGGGCGAACTGCAACAGCAACAAGGCGCACCGTCGCCGGAAAAACTGGCCGCGATACTTGGGCCGAAATAACACCCCGCTCTTAACGGCATTGCATGACTGCGCAGCCTGTCCGCTGGCCGGTTCCTACAAAAAGCGCGTGTCCAACGATGGTTTGTGGATGACGCGCCCCTTGTGGAAGCGGGCTTGCCCGAGATGAACCTGGACACTCCTCGGCGTATCAGACCCTTCGCCATGGAATTGACAATCCAGGGAGCACACACCAACCACAGCCAGGGTCGTCAACGATTAGCCAGGAATGCCAGCAACGCTTCAGTGACGAATTGTGGGTTTTCCAGATTGGAGATGTGCCCCGCCTCAGGCACCCATTGGTAAGGGCAACCGATCAACTCGGCCATTTCCATGGTTTCTGAAGGCGGCCTTGGTCTGTCCTGCTCACCGCACATCAACAGCGTCGTATCCGGGTTCAATTGATTCAGGCGCGCCAGCATGTTTTCACGACCGAAGGTGATACGCCCCAGCGGCACGATGCTCTTGCGCAATCGTTCGGCTGGAAGCGCGGCCAATGAGTCGCTCAACTGTCGATAAAGCGTTGATTGCGGGTCGATTCCCGGCCGGAAGAAAATTGGCACCACGATATCGAGGACCTCCGGTGCAATTGCACCCGCCTCCTCGACCTGATTGAGCAGTGAGAAATAGTATTGCCGAGTGGCTTCGGGCTCAGCCCCCAGGTACGTGTCCATCAGTACCAGAGCACTGATGCGTTGCGGGTGGGACAGGGCCAGGCGCGCCCCCCACATCCCACCAACTGAAAGACCAACCAGTGCGACACGCTCAATGCCCAGGTGATCGAGTAATGCCAGTGCCTGGCGTGCCAGGTCATTGAGTGAAGCGGTTCCCTGCGGCAGCGCCCCGGACTCCCCATGCCCCCACAAATCCAGGGCAATCACCCGATAGTGTGGAGACAACGCAGCAATCTGCGGCGCCCACATGGCTTGATCCCACAAGTAGCTTCCAGCCAGGAGCACGGCAGGGCCAGTGCCCTGATCAATATAGTGAAGGGGCTCACCCTCAATCGTAACGAAAGACATCCTGTATCTCCCGCGTAGACTCTGTCGAAAAAAAGCCCGCAGAGACTGTCCCGCCCGGGCACCTCCGTCAACTCAAGCCTTAACAGTAAATATTACAAAGCCCCCGACAATAGAAACCACGCCCCTAAACAAACCGACATCTACAGCAATGACCTATATTGAATTTACACTCAACCTACACGCCATGCCCCCCCGCTATTGCAGCCTGCGCTTACTGTCGAACTTGGCGCAGGCTTAAAGCTGCTAAACCGCTCAATGGTTCGACTGCTTTGACAACTAGCCTGAAACGCCGGCCGCAAATTAATCCTTCGCTGCATTCCAACACAGTAAAACAACACTAACAAACTGCAAAACACCCACAAAGACTTCCACCGATAAAAACACTACTTTCAGGGCTTCAAGACCCCATTGAAAAGTAGAGCTCATACAATGAACATCATCAGCGACTACACGCGTGACTTTGAACGCAGCGCTAATATCAGCGAACTCAGAATATCTGCAAAAATAGCCGAGGAAAACTGGGCAGGCACCGATGACAAGGTATATATAAGCATGGGCCACCATAACAACTTCCAGTTGTTTTCCGACGCCCCCAGGGCGGGTGAAATCATTACTGTCGACATTGATATTCCGCGCCTGTTCGGAAGACCCAGTATCCATATCAGTGAACTGCAAAACATCTCCCTGCACCAAATACCGATTGCTCACCCCATCGCCAGCGACAACTGGGAACTCGACTCACTGATACTGATCGCCAATGGCATTTTCACTAACCGCTCCTTCAAAAAAATTCATCAGTGGCTGCATGCCTCTTCCTCACATTTGCAGCAAGTTTGGGCTGGACATATCAATTGGTCAGACTGGAGCAACTCCGACAATCGCCCCGTCGATATCAACACCCAAACCTATCCCGTGCGCTGGATGCCCTGGATCGGCGACATCAAATCTTGGCGAACCTACGATCCCTCGACCATCGAGGGCACAGGCCAACTGGTCGGCATGGTCGATGGAAAGCTGATGGGCGAACTGTTGAAAGACCGACAGACAGAAGTACTAACGCCAAACACCCCCAACGATAGTTACACCTGGGTGTATACCCCAGAGGGTGCAATCATCTACAGGCGCTGGAAACATGAGTCGCGAAACGACTACATCAGGCATAGCCAACTGGGCAGTGGGCGACCGGTCATCTGCGCAGGCGAATTCAGAATAGAGAGTGCCAACGATGGTATTGCCTTGCGAGACGTTATCGCCAGCGTCAATGACGCCTCCGGCCACTATCAACCCGATGGCGGAGTGTGTTTGAAGTACGTAGAGGAAAAGCTCAACGGATTAGGCATCAATACCGATGAAACCCGTTGGTACTTCAGACAAAAATAAGTCCTCTGCAACGACTTCGCGGCAGGTCGCGACCCGACCTGCCGCGAACAGACCATCGATGTGCCCAAGCGCAGGCGTGGTAAGCAAGACGCAACCAGGGCGCCATTGCCCCAGGTGAACGGATCGAGCAACGAAAGAATTGATCCAGGCGAAGGAGCCGGCGCCACAACTCAAGGCACGTCAGCGTGAGCTCGTCGGCGAAAGCCAAACGTAATTAATTCTTTATGTCAATTGACAATTATTATCATTACGCCTAGCTTGTCGCTCAATGCGTAGGACGGATCCGAAGCGCTGGTCGTCCCACTAACTTTTGCAGCGAGGTGACTTCCATGGCGCAATCCGTTTCCACAAACAGCTGCGACTCATCCTTACTCCAGGCGTTCGTAGACAACCGGTTGATGCTGGTGAAGACCGCGGCGCGCATTACCGGTTGCCGCTCCCGGGCCGAGGATGTCGTACAGGACGCTTTCTTCCGCTTGCAATCGGCGCCCCAGATCACCTCTTCGTTCAGGGCCCAACTCAGCTACCTGTTTCAGATCGTGCGCAACCTGGCGATCGATCACTACCGCAAACAGGCTCTGGAGCAGAAGTACTCGGGCACTGAAGAGGAAGGCTTGAATGTGGTCATCCAGGGGGCTTCACCGGAGACCTCGCACATCAACTTCCGCGTCCTGGAAAACATCGCCGATGCCCTTGGCGAGTTGCCCAGCCGAACCCGCTACGCCTTCGAGATGTATCGCCTGCACGGCGTGCCACAGAAGGACATCGCCAAGGAACTGGAGGTCTCGCCGACCCTGGTGAACTTCATGATCCGCGATGCACTGGTGCACTGCCGCAAGGTCTCGGACACCCCCGGCGATACCTTCGCCCGCCGCTAGCCTTTTACCAGCCCCCAGCAGGCGCAAGGCCTGGCCCGTCCGGACCGAGCTCAGCCCTGCGGCACATCGACGAGTGCGATCTTGTAGGGCTGGAATATCTTCAGCATCTGGCCGTTGCCCCGTAGGCCTTGCAACATCTTGCCGAACGCTTCGCCACTGAGCGGTGCCTGCGGACGGATCAGGGCGTAATGGTGATAGACCTGATCGACCCGCTCGGACACCAGCAAGTGGGAGGCGACCTGGTCATTGCGCAGCACGTAGTCGCTCAAGAACGAACGGGTGACCAGGGCAATGTCGGCACGTCCGCGCAGCACCATCAGTAGGTTGCTGTCGTGGGAATACGTCAGCGTCACGTTGTAGTGTCTGGCGAGGTAGCGAGTGTCGGAATTGAAGTCGGCAAAGGCATAGTGATAGCCGTTGAACAGGGCGAGCCGTTTGTCCCGCAGGTCGGAGAAATAACTTTGCTCACGCTCGGGACGCCGTTGCGAGACGAAAATCTCTGCATCCTCCAGGCCCATGTCGACGGCGGTGTGCGGGACATCCTTCCAGCCCCACTGGGGATTCTCGAAGATCGCCACGTCGATCCGGCCCTGCTTGAAGTCACCGAAGCGCCGCGGAATGGAGGTAGGCACCTGGACAAATTGATAGTCGCTTTGCAACTGATTGAGGGCGACGATCAGTTGCGCGAGTAGGCCGGTGTCGGCACCGGATTCGGGGCGAATGGTGTAGGGCGGGAAATGCGCCGCGCCGATGCGCACCAGTTGTGCGGCCGAACTCGGCGCTACCGACAGCACACCCAGCGCCATCAACAACATCCGCGAAGCCATCCGAACTGGCGAATACATCAACCCACACCACCCCTGAAAATAGACCCACCTGAATTAAGCTAGGCGGTTTCGCCCACTAAGACAACGCGATGGTGGCTATTTAATGCATTTTGCCCAAATCATCATGCTTGCGTCAGCACCAGGATCAGCGCCTCATCGGCCAACTGGTCGAGGTTCATGCTGCCATCAGGGCGAAACCAGGTGGTGGTCCAGGACAACGCCCCCGTCAGGAAACGTCGGGTGATGAACAAGTCTCCGCGAATCAGGCCGGCGTCCTTGGCCTCCCCCAGCACCTGCAGCCAGATCTGCTCGTAGATGTCCCGCAGCGCCAGCACTTGGGCCTGCCCGTCTTCGGACAACGAGCGCCATTCGTAGACCAGCACCGCCATCGCCTCGCCACTACCGCCCATGATCGACTGCAACTCGCAGCGGATCAGCGCCAGTACCCGCTCGCGAACGCTGGTTGCCTGCGCCAGGGCGGCGCGCATCAACGCGGTGTTGTAGCGAATGGTTTCCTCCATCACCGAACGCAGGATCTCGTCCTTGCTCTTGAAGTGATGAAAAATGCTCCCGGACTGAATCCCCACCGCGCTGGCCAGGTCGCGCACGGTGGTGCGTTCATAACCCTTGTTGCGAAACAGGTGGGCCGCCATCTGCAGCAGTTTGCCGCGAGCACTGTCCGGATCGGTCAATTGCCCGTTGTCGACCAACTCGCGCATTACCAGCAGAGCTTTTTGCTCGTCCACCCAATCTCTCCTACAGTCGCTCGAACCCAGTGCACACACCACAAATGCCGTGGCTGGCGCGGGCAATTTAAGCCGCCGAAGGAAACCAAGCAAGCGCTCGGGTAAAAGTCCCGCCCGGGATTTACAAACCAAGCGCTTGCTTGGTAGTCTCGAACCACTTCTGTCGGAGGCTTGCCATGAACAAGACGGTTCGTATCGGATGCGCCAGTGCCTTTTGGGGGGATACCTCGACCGCTGCCGCCCAACTGGTGGAAGGCGCCGCCCTGGACTACCTGGTCTTTGACTACCTGGCAGAAATCACCATGTCATTGCTGGCCGGGGGGCGCATGAAAGATCCCCAGGCCGGCTACGCCAGCGACTTCGTCGAGGTCCTCAGCCCGTTGCTCGGGCAAATTGCCGAACAGCGCATTCGGGTGATCAGCAACGCCGGCGGGGTCAATCCTCTGGCCTGTGCCGCCGCCTTGCAGCGCGCCTGCGACCAGGCCGGTGTACCCCTGAAGATCGCCGTGCTGCTGGGCGATGACCTGCAACCGCAGTTCAAGCAACTGGCCGCCAGTGGCGTGCGGGAGATGTTCAGCGCCGCGCCCTTGCCGCCCGTTTGTGTATCGACCAACGCCTACCTCGGTGCTCCCGGCATTGTCGAAGCCCTGCGCCTGGGGGCGGACATCGTCATCACCGGCCGGGTCGTGGACAGTGCAGTGGTCAGCGCGGCGCTGGTGCATGAGTTCGACTGGTCGTGGCACGACTACGACCGCCTGGCCCAGGCAGCACTGGCCGGGCACATCATCGAATGCGGCGCACAGTGCACCGGCGGCAACTTCACCGATTGGCAGCAGGTGCCGGACTACGAGCACATCGGCTTTCCCGTGGTCGAGGTCAGCGCCGACGGCCAGTTCACTGTCAGCAAGCCCGAAGGCTCCGGTGGTTTGGTCACGCCCTTGAGCGTGGGCGAACAATTGCTGTACGAGATCGGCAATCCACGGGCCTACCTGCTGCCGGACGTGATCTGCGATTTCAGTCAGGTCAAACTCCAGCAGCAGCAGGGCCCGAACCGGGTCCAGGTCCACGGCGCCAAAGGCCTGCCGGCACCGGCGCAGTACAAGGTCAGCGCCACCTACCCGGATGGTTTCCGTTGCACCGCCAGTTGCCTGATTGCCGGAATCGACGCCGTGGCCAAGGCGCGCCGCGTGAGCGAGGCGATCATCAACAAGACCGGGCAAATGTTCAGCCAGCGCGGTTGGGCGCCCTACAGCGAAGTGCACATCGAACTGCTCGGCAGCGAGGCCACCTATGGCCCCCACGGGCGCCGCCAGGACAGCCGCGAAGTGGTGATCAAACTGGCGGTGCGGCATCCGAACAAACAGGCACTGATCCTGTTCTCCCGGGAAATCGCCCAGGCCGCTACAGGCATGGCGCCGGGCCTGACCGGCATTGTCGGCGGTCGCCCTACTGTCTACCCGCTGATCCGCCTGTTCTCGTTCCTGATCGACAAAAACGCCTGCACCCTGCAGGTCGACCTGCAAGGCCAGCGCCACCCTTGCGTCCTGCCCACCCTAGACCCCCTCGATAGCACCGCCCTCCCCCTGCCCTTTGCTGCGCCTAAACCCCAGGGCCGTGCCGATGCCAGCGTGGCGCTGGTGAAGCTGGCGGTGGCGCGCTCCGGTGACAAGGGCAATCACAGCAACATCGGGGTCATGGCCCGCGCGCCCGAATACCTGCCGTGGATCGCCGAAGCGCTGACACCCGAGGTGGTCGTCGACTGGATGAGCCACGTGCTCGACCCACTCCACGGGCGAGTCGAGCGCTGGTACCTGCCAGGCAGCCACAGCCTCAATTTCCTTCTGGAAAACGCCCTTGGCGGCGGTGGCGTGGCCAGCCTGCGGATCGATCCACAAGGCAAGGCGTTCGCCCAGCAACTGCTGGAAATCCAGATTCCGGTGCCGCAAAGCATCGCTGACCAAGTCAACTAGAGGGCTGTCGCCGTGGCTTTTGATTCGATCTTCAAACCCGAGCTGTTTGCCGGTCAAACCATCATTGTCACCGGTGGCGGCAGTGGCATCGGCCGCTGCACCGCCCACGAACTGGCAGCCCTTGGCGCCCACGTGCTGCTGGTGGGACGCAAGGCGGAAAGACTGCAGCAGGTCGCCGCTGAAATTACCGCAGACGGTGGCCAAGCCAGCTGGCAAGCCTGCGACATTCGTGAGGAAGACGCGGTCAAGCAACTGGTGAGCGAGCTGATCAAGGCCCATGGCCCGATTCACGGCCTGGTCAACAACGCCGGCGGCCAATACCCGGCACCACTGGCGTCGATCACCCAGAAAGGCTTCGAGACGGTGATGCGCACCAACCTGGTGGGCGGTTTCCTGATGGCCCGGGAGGTGTTCAACCAGTCCATGTGCAAGACCGGCGGCGCCATCGTCAACATGCTCGCCGACATGTGGGGCGGCATGCCGGGCATGGGCCATTCGGGGGCGGCGCGCTCGGGCATGGACAACTTCACCAAGACCGCCGCCTTCGAATGGGGCTACGCCGGAGTCCGGGTCAATGCCGTGGCCCCAGGCTGGATTGCCTCCAGTGGTATGGACACCTACGAAGGCGCGTTCAAGGCGGTGATCCCGACCCTGCGCGAACATGTGCCACTCAAGCGCATTGGCAGCGAATCGGAAGTCAGCGCCGCCATCGTGTTCCTGCTCAGTCCGGCAGCGGCCTTTGTCAGCGGCAGCACCCTGCGCATCGACGGTGCGGCCAGTCTCGGCAGTCGGGCGTGGCCACTGCACAAGGCCCAGCACAGCGAGTCCTTCAATGGCTTTCACCGCGCCTTCCTGCCCGATGTACTCAAGGATGAGGACTGAGCAATGCCCATGATCGAATCCCAACTCGCCCCCCACAGCCCGCAGTTCGCGCAGAACCGCGAGGCAATGTTGGCCAGCATCGAGCAGGTCCGCCAACTGGAGCGCAATCTGCTGGCCAAGGCCGCCGAGGCCAAGGCGAAATTCGACCGGCGCGGGCAACTGCTGCCGCGCGAACGCTTGAACCTGTTACTGGACCCCGGCGCGCCGTTTCTCGAACTGGCGAGCCTGGCCGGCTATAAATTGCACGACGACAAGGACGGCAGCCAGGCCGGCGGCGGCTTGATCGCCGGGATTGGCTATGTGTCCGGGGTCCGGGTGCTGGTGGTGGCCAACAACAGCGCGATCAAGGGCGGGACCATTTCCCCCAGCGGCCTGAAAAAATCCCTGCGCCTGCAACAGATCGCCATGGAAAACAAACTGCCGGTGATCACCCTTGCCGAAAGCGGTGGCGCCAACCTCAATTACGCCGCCGAGATTTTTGTCGAAGGCGCACGCAGCTTCGCCAACCAGGCGCGGATGTCGGCCATGGGGCTGCCGCAAATTACCGTGGTGCACGGCTCCGCCACCGCCGGCGGCGCCTACCAACCCGGACTGTCGGATTACGTGGTGGTGGTGCGCGGCAAGGCCAAGCTGTTTCTCGCCGGCCCGCCGCTGCTCAAGGCCGCCACCGGGGAAATCGCCACCGATGAAGCCCTGGGCGGCGCCGAAATGCACGCGCAGACCGCCGGCACCGCCGAGTACCTGGCCGAGAACGATGCCGATGGGGTGCGCCTGGTGCGCGAGATCGTCAGCCTGCTGCCGTGGAATGCCCGCCTGCCGCAGCCCACCCGCCCCGACTTCGATGAACCGCTGTACCCCATCGAGGACCTGCTGGGGCTGATTCCCGCCGACCCGAAAAAACCCTACGACGTACGTGAAATCATCGCGCGGATCGCCGACGGTTCGCGCTTCCTGGAGTTCAAGGGAGAGTTCGATCAGCAGACCCTGTGCGGTCATCTGAAAATCCAGGGGCGGCCCTGTGGCTTGATCGGCAACAACGGCCCGATCACCCCGCAAGGCGCGAGCAAGGCGGCGCAGTTCATCCAGCTGTGCGATCAGAGCCAGACCCCCCTGCTGTTTTTCCACAACACCACCGGCTTCATGGTCGGCACCGAGTCGGAGCAGCAAGGGGTGATCAAGCATGGCGCCAAGTTGATTCAGGCCGTGGCCAACGCCCGGGTACCGAAACTGACGCTGGTGGTCGGCGGCTCCTACGGTGCCGGCAATTACGCGATGTGCGGCCGCGGTCTCGACCCGCGCTTTATCTTCGCCTGGCCCAACAGCCGTACTGCGGTGATGGGCGGCGCCCAGGCCGGCAAGGTGTTGCGCATCGTCACCGAGGCCAGGCAGCTCAAGGATGGCCTGGTCCCGGACCCGAAAATGCTCGACATGCTGGAGCAGGTCACCGCGCAGAAACTCGACAGCCAGTCCACCGCCCTCTACGCCAGTGCCAACCTGTGGGATGACGGGCTGATCGACCCACGGGACAGCCGCACGCTGCTGGGCTACCTGCTGGATATTTGCCAGGAGGCCGCGGTTCGTCAGCTACAACCCAACAGTTTTGGTGTCGCCCGGTTCTAGTCCGGCCAAAGGAGAACAACAACAATGATCTTTACCCAGGAACACGAAGCCCTGCGCCGCACCGTACGCCAGTTTGTCGACAGCCAGATCAACCCCTACGTCGATGAGTGGGAGAAGGCCGGGCGTTTCCCGATCCACGAGATTTTTCGCCAGGCCGGCGAGCTCGGTCTGCTGGGTATCAGCAAACCGGAAAAATTCGGCGGCATGGGTCTGGACTACAGCTATTCGATCGTCGCGGCCGAAGAATTCGGCACCATACATTGCGGTGGGATTCCCATGTCCATCGGTGTGCAGACCGACATGTGCACCCCGGCGTTGGCGCGCTTCGGCTCCGATGAGCTGCGCGAGCAATTCCTGCGCCCGGCCATCAGCGGCGAACAGGTCGGCTGCATTGGCGTCTCGGAAGTCGGCGCCGGCTCCGATGTCGCCGGGCTGAAGACCACCGCACGCAAGGACGGCGACGACTACGTGATCAACGGCAGCAAGATGTGGATCACCAACTCGCCGAGTGCCGATTTCATCTGCCTGCTGGCCAACACCTCCGACGATAAGGCGCACATCAATAAGTCGCTGATCATGGTGCCGATGAACACGCCCGGCGTCAGCCTCGGTTCGCACCTGGACAAACTGGGCATGCGCAGCTCGGAAACCGCCCAGGTGTTCTTCGATGACGTGCGCGTGCCGCAACGCTACCGCATCGGCCACGAAGGCGCCGGGTTCATGATGCAAATGCTGCAATTCCAGGAAGAACGCCTGTTCGGCGCGGCCAACATGATCAAGGGCCTGGAGTATTGCGTCGACAGCACCATCGAGTACTGCAAGGAACGCAAGACCTTCGGCAATGCCCTGATCGACAACCAGGTCATCCACTTCCGCCTGGCCGAACTGTCCACCGAGATCGAGTGCCTGCGGGCGCTGGTCTATCAAGCCACCGAACAGTACGTCAAAGGCCAGGACGTCACCCGCCTGGCGTCCATGGCCAAGCTCAAGGCCGGTCGCCTGGGCCGGGAAGTCAGCGACAGTTGCCTGCAGTACTGGGGCGGCATGGGCTTCATGTGGGACAACCCGGTGGCCCGCGCCTACCGCGATGTGCGCCTGGTGTCGATCGGCGGGGGGGCCGACGAAATCATGCTGGGGATCATCTGCAAACTGATGGGCACCCTGCCCGGGAAGAAAAAATGACCGCCCTGCCCGATTGCCAGACCCTGCTGCTGGAACTGCACAGCGGCGTGTTGCACATCACCTTGAACCGCGCCGATTGCCGCAACGCCATGAGCCTGCAGATGGTCGCCGAGTTGCATGCGGTGCTGGCGGCGGTCCGCGATGACCGCCAGGTACGCGCGTTGGTGCTGGGCGGCGCCGGCGGGCATTTCTGTGCCGGCGGTGACTTGAAGGACATGGCCAACGCCCGAGCCCAGGGCGCAGACGCCTACCGTGAACTGAACCGAGCCTTCGGCGCGCTACTGGAAGAAGCCCAGCACGCGCCCCAGGTGCTGATCTGCGTGTTGCAGGGTGCGGTGCTCGGCGGCGGCCTGGGCCTGGCCTGTGTCAGCGACATCGCCTTGGCCGACCACAAGGCGCAGTTCGGCCTGCCGGAAACCAGCCTGGGGCTGCTGCCAGCGCAGATCGCGCCCTTTGTGGTGCAGCGCATCGGCCTGACCCAGGCCCGGCGCCTGGCCCTGACGGCAGCGCGGTTTGATGGGCATGAAGCACGGCGCCTGGGGCTGGTGCATTTTGTCGAGCAGGATGCGCAAGCCCTGGCCGAACGCCTGGACGCCGTACTCGAACACGTCCTGTGCTGCGCGCCGGGGGCCAATGCCGCGACCAAGGCCCTGCTGCTGGCCAGCACCGAACAACCATTGGGGCCACTGCTCGACCAGGCTGCCGAGTGGTTCAGCACTGCGGTGACAGGCGCAGAAGGTGTCGAGGGCACCCTGGCGTTTGTACAGAAACGCAAACCTGGTTGGGCGCCCTGAACACATCGCGCTCCGTCCGCTCGCGATAACGCCCTCAAAGACGCCGCATTCACCAAGGGGAACCCGACCATGCCCACCCTGCGCAAAATCCTCATCGCCAACCGCGGTGAAATCGCCTGCCGTATCCAGCGTACCGCCCAGGCCCTGGGCTATCGCACGGTGGCCGTCTTCAGCGATGCCGACGCCGGCGCCCTGCATGTCCGGATGGCCGACGAAGCCGTGCACATCGGCCCCGCAGCGGTGGCCCAGTCCTACCTCAATGCCCAGGCAATCCTCGACGCCGCACGGCGCAGCGGGGCCGACGCGATTCACCCCGGTTACGGCTTCCTCTCGGAAAACGCCCCGTTCGCCCAAGCGTGCGCCGACGCCGGGCTGACCTTTATCGGCCCCAGCCCCGAGGCCATCGAACTGATGGGCAGCAAACGCCTGTCGAAGATCGCCATGCTCGCCGCTGGCGTGCCGTGCATCGCCGGCTACCAGGGCGCCGAGCAGGACGATCAGACCCTGGTGCGCGAAGCCGAGCGCATCGGCTATCCGTTGATGATCAAGGCCAGCGCTGGCGGTGGTGGGCGCGGCATGCGCCTGGTGCACGAGGCCGGCCAGCTACCGGAGCAACTGCGCACTGCGCGCTCCGAAGCCCTGAATGCCTTTGGCAGTGCCGAGCTGATTCTGGAACAGGCACTGGTTGCTCCGCGTCACGTTGAAATCCAGTTGTTCGGCGACCAGCACGGCCACCTGATCTATCTTGGCGAGCGTGACTGTTCCATCCAGCGCCGCCATCAGAAAGTCATCGAAGAGACGCCTTGCCCGGTGATGACCCCGCCGTTGCGCCAGGCCATGGGGGAAGCCGCACTCACGGCGGCGCGTGCGGTCAATTACGTCGGCGCCGGCACCGTGGAGTTTTTACTCGACAGCCGTGGGCACTTTTACTTCCTGGAAATGAACACCCGGTTGCAGGTCGAACACCCGGTCACCGAACTGATCACCGGCCTGGACCTGGTGGCCTGGCAACTGCAGGTCGCCGCCGGATTGCCCCTGCCATTGCGCCAGGAGCAGGTCGAACTCAAGGGGCATGCCATGGAGGTGCGCCTGTATGCCGAAGACCCGGCGCAGGCTTTCATGCCGCAGACCGGGCGCATCCACCACTGGTTGCCAGCGCTGCAAGAAGGCGTGCGCATTGACCATGGCCTGCTCGAAGGCCAGCAGGTCAGCCCGTACTACGACCCCATGCTGGGAAAAATCATCGCCTATGGCGCGACCCGCGAAGAGGCCCGGCGCAAACTAGTGCGGGCCGTCGAAGACACGGTCCTGCTGGGGGTGCAGACCAATCAGCGCTTGCTCGCCGCCTTGCTGGACCATCCGCAGTTCATAGCCGGCGAGTTCAGCACCGGTTTTATCCCCGAGCATTTCAGCGCTCACCCTAGCTTGCACCCCCACACCCCCAGCGCTGAAGAGCTGGCGATCGCCGCGGCCTTGTTCTACCAACAGTCCGCCCAGGTACACTCCACCAGGCTCACGGGCTGGCGCAACAATGCCAGTGCCCCACTGCAACAGCAGATCGGCCTGCAGGATGCCCGTTGGCCTGCGCAAATAACGGTGCTGGCCGAGGGCCAACTGCGCATTGAGGTGGCCGGGCAAACGCTGCACGTGAAGCGGCTGGAGATCAGCCCGCACTCAGCCTATCTGGAACTCGATGGTCTGCGCCGGCGCTGTGCCTATGCCTTGGTCGATGGCCAACTCTGGCTGGGTACCCGCCCCGGCGCCCTGCTGCTGCAGGACCAGACCCTGGCACCGGTGCGGGGCCAGGCCACTGCCAGTTGCGGAACCCTGAAAGCGCCGATGGACGGAGCGATCGTCGACGTGCTGGTCAGCGAAGGCGCACAGGTCAGCAAAGGCCAATTGCTCCTGGTGCTGGAGGCGATGAAGATGGAACACCCGCTCAAGGCCGGCATCGATGGCGTGATCAAATGCTTGCAGGTCAGCCCCGGCGACCAGGTGAAAAATCGTCAGATTTTGTTGGAGGTTGAATAAGCCTCTAGGCGGATCCGCCGGGGTTGGCTACGCTCAGCCTCATCAGTACGCGGATATCAGGAAAGCTGCGATGCCTCATTGGCTGGTAATTGATCTCGAAGCGACAACTGATGACGGCGGCTGGCCTATCGAAGAGATGGAAATCATCGAAATCGGTGCCACCCTGGTCAACCGCCAGGGCCGCGAGCTGGACCACTTCCAGCGCTTCGTCCGGCCGTTGCGACGGCCCTTGTTGACCCCCTTTTGTCGAGAGCTGACCCACATCACCCAGGCCAACATCGACGCGGCCCAACCGCTGGCAGATGTCTGGCTGCAGTTCGAACGCTGGCTGGGCCAGCATCACACTCGCCTGGAGGGCTGGGTCAGTTGGGGCGACTACGATCGCAAACAGTTGCTCCAGGAATGGCAGCGCCTGCAACTCGACAGCGCCCTGGCCCGAGTGCCGCACATGAACCTCAAGCAACGCTTCGCCAAGGCCCGCCGCCTGGAGCGGCCACTGGGCCTCAACGCGGCCCTGCAACTGGCCGGCCTGCAGTTCAGCGGGCAACAGCACCGGGCCCTGGAGGATGCGCGCAATACTGCCCGTTTGTTACCGCTGACCCTGCCCGCCACGCCGTGAGAGCAACAGGTGACGGGCGAAAAGGCCTTGTGCATACTGACCGGCCTTTTTAGCCCTTTTCGAGGAATCGCCCATGTTCAAAGTCAACGAGTACTTCGACGGCACCGTCAAGTCGATTGCTTTCGGCACTGCCGAAGGTCCGGCCACCATCGGCGTCATGGCGGCGGGCGAATACGAATTCGGCACCAGCCAGCGCGAAATCATGCACGTGGTTTCCGGTGCCCTGACCGTCAAACTGCCTGACAGCGACGATTGGCAAACCTTCGCCGCCGGCAGCCAGTTCAATGTTCCGGCCAACAGCAAGTTCCAGCTCAAAGTGGCGGTCGACAGCGCCTACCTGTGCGAATACCGCGGCTAAGCGTTATCGCGGCACCATAAAAAATGCCCGTGTCCTGCGACACGGGCATTTTTCGTTGTGCACCCAGGGGATTACTCGAGAATCGTCACTGGCATGCCGACTTCCAGCCGACCATTGCCGTCATTGACCAGGTTCTGCCCGAACATCGCGCCATCTTCTTGCGCGCGGTACTTTTGCAAGGTTGCCAGCGGCTCGCGGTCAGCACTACGTTCACCGGTCTGCGGGTCGATGGTGGTCAGGATGCAGCGCGAGCACGACTTGACCACCCGGAACTCGACATCGCCAATGCGAATCCGTTTCCAGCCGTCTTCGGCAAACGCTTCGCCGCCCTCGATCACCAGATTGGGCCGGAACCTGAGCATCTCCAGGGGACGGCCGACCCGTTGCACCAGGTCATCGAGCGAAGCCTGGCCAATCAACAGCAGAGGGAAGCCATCGGCGAAGGCGACTTTATCGTCCTCCTTGCCATAGCCGGCCTGGGTGGTGCGGGCCAACGCCTCGGGGACTTGCACCAGGCGCGTCGGCTTGCCGATGAACGCGCTGACCCAGGCAGCCGCGGCGTCACCGGCGTCAGGGACCCGCAAGGTGTCGCGCCAGATGGTCACGCCACGCCGTTCGGCGTCGTCCACCGGCAGGGCCACGTCAATCGGCGAATGCCCGGGCGCCGCCAGTGTCAGGCCACCCGTGGCATTCCACAGGGCGGACAATTGGCTCATCTCGGCGACCGCCCGTTGCGTCAGAAACCGCCCACTGGCCTCGTCCACCAGCATCCAGCGGCGGTCACCGGCCAGCCCCAGCTTGTCCAGGTGCGCCTGTTGCAGGACTTCACCCTTGGCGGACTTGAGTGGATAACGGTACAGCGCGCTCAGACGCAACATGGCCAGCTCCCTGATGGACAAAAACGCCACCCTATACGAGCTTGATCGCCGAATCAAAGGCCGGGCGGCTGCCAATGCCTTGTAGGCACTGATTTCGTGGCGCCTGCATCACCAGCAGGCGCGCGCGCCCTGGGCCTTGGCCTTATCAGGCCGGGACTTCGTCGAGCATCAACCGCTGGCGCACCACGTCCACCAGTTTGTCGGGCTGAAACTTGGAAAGGAAGTTGTCGCAACCGACCTTCTTCACCATCGATTCGTTGAAACTGCCGGACAGCGAGGTGTGCAGCACCACGTACAGCCCCCGCAAACGTGGGTCGTTGCGGATCTCGGTGGTCAGGCGGTAGCCGTCCATTTCCGGCATTTCCGCGTCGGTGAAGACCATCAGCAGCTTCTCGGTCATGTCCACCCCACTGTCGGCCCAGGTCTTGAGCAGCTTCAAGGCCTTCAGACCATCGCTGGCGATGTGCATTTTCACCCCCAACTGGCTGAGAGTGTCGCGCATCTGCGCCAGTGCCACGTTGGAGTCATCCACCAGCAACACTTCACGATGACGGGCTCGTTCCAGCACCGGATCCTCGAGCTTCGCGCGCGAGACCTTGGTGCTGTAGGGCACGATCTCGGCCAGGACTTTTTCGACGTCAATGATCTCCACCAACTGCTCGTCGACTTTGCTGATGGCGGTCAGGTAGTGCTGGCGACCGGCGCTGGTGGGTGGCGGCAGAATGGCTTCCCAGTTCATGTTGACGATGCGGTCCACGCCGCCGACCAGGAACGCCTGCACCGAACGGTTGTACTCGGTGACGATAATGGTGCTGTTGGGACCAGGTACCAGAGGACGCATGCCAATGGCCTGGGACAGGTCGATCACCGGCAGAGTCTGGCCACGCAGATTGACCACGCCACAGACAAATGGATGACGATGGGGCATCAACGTCAGCTTGGGCAGTTGCAGGACTTCCTGCACCTTGAAGACGTTGATCGCGAACAACTGCCGACCGGCCAGGCGGAACATGAGGATTTCCAGACGATTCTCACCCACCAGTTGGGTGCGTTGATCTACCGTGTCGAGAATGCCGGCCATTATGACTCCTGGGTTTTACCGATGAATTCACTCAGGCAAGGTATCGGCGGCTGCCAGCACTTCTTGACCCTGGCGTATCGGGCTTGGTGAAAAATTTGATGCCACATTGACATCATGCTCTACTGAACGAGCCTTCGCCGGTGCCAGACGCTCAGAGACTAGCGCGCGCCCATCAGCCTTCCCTGCCGCGCATCAGGGAAACCCCTAGATGCAATCAGGACTCGCCTGATATTCGTGATATCCATTAGCCATTAATGTGACGGCATTCTCATTGCATGAATGGAGTCAGGCTTTTGTTGTTGATTGCGGAGCCACCGCCAGGCCCTCTTTACCCCCCGTCAAAACATTCAGCGAGAGCCTCACGACGCCGTGCCGCCGTTGTTCGTTGTGCCCCCCCTCCCGTCAACGCTGCGGCCCTGTGTGCAATTAATAGGGACTTGCCGGAAAAACCGGAACCGTCCTACAGACTCTGTGCATTTGCAGACAGTAACTTAGCCCCGTTCACCAGACGCCCGATTGCCCTACCTGACTCGAAGTCGTGGAGAAAAGCATGTTGATCGAACGGAATAACTGGAACCCCCGTCTGCCTGAGTTCCTGATTGAAGCCGAAACCCTGCTGGCAAAATCGGAAGAGTGCCTGGCGCACCTGCAGTTGATCAAAAACGACCCGGACGCCATCCATTGCCTACTTGGCACCTTGCTCACCCTGGCCAATCGCGCGGACGTCCTGGCGCTGGGTGCCATCTGTGCATTCGCCCGCTCCATTCACGCCGTGCTCAGCCGGGGACAAGGACAGATCGAACTGCATGACCAGGCACTTGGTACGTTAAAGGCGTGTTTGACGCTGATCGCCTGGCAGCTGGAACTGGTCGATCTGCATACCGGCGAATTGCGCCTCGACAGCACCGAGCAGGCGTCTTTGCTCGAGGCTTTCGTGGCGCAAATCGACTGCGTGCCCGTTCCGCTCGGCGCGCCGACCAGCGGCTTGGCCTACCCCCCCATGGCTGCCAGGCGGGCCTGAGGTACGTCATCAAGATGACGTCGGGATGACATGCGCAAGCGCGACCAACCGCACCTGAGGTGGTAACATGCGCACCAATTAATTGACGCTACAGAAATGACACTCTGAACCCCGGCCCCTGGCGGCGGGAAGTGCAAGGCTCTACTTTGCCCCTCAGACTGCTCTGATTTGCAGCCGCCCGCTCCAGTCAATCACCCTGACCGGCCAGCCCACAGCGAACATTCATGGGTTCCCTGCGCCATGCACGCCAGCCTCAAATCAGTCATGAACTGGCGCCCCTCCCGACAGGCAATACACCGCTTGACCCTGCTGCTTTGCCTGGGCACCGCATTGGGTTGCCTGCTGGCTTACTCCCTGTCCAGCCCGGTACCACTGACCTTGCTGGTGTTGAGCCTGGTGGCGGCAATCGGCGTATTGCGCCAATACCTGCGCTTGCGCAGCGCCATCAAGTTTCAGCCCCAGGAGCTGGCGGACCGCTTGCTGCAGGTCCAGGAAAACGAACGTCATCGCCTCAGCCGTGAATTGCATGACGACATCGGCCAGTTGCTCACCGCAGCAAAACTGCAAAACGAATGGCTCAAGCGCCGCCTGCCGCCAGAACTGCACAGTCACTGCAGCCTGCTCGGCGAAACCCTGGAGGACACCCTGGCCAAGGTGCGCGACATCTCCGCCGTACTCAACCCTCGGCAACTGTCGAGCCTGGGCCTGGAAGCCAGTTTGCGCGCCCATCTGCTCAAGACGCTGGCCAACAACAACCTGCACTGGAGCCTGGAATGCCAACAGCCATTGGCAGGCATTCCAGAACAAATGGCGGTCGCGGCGTTTCGCGTCAGCCAGGAAGCCATCACCAATGTGCTACGCCACGCCCAGGCCGAGAATCTGCTGATCCGTTTGCAACGTACGCCTCAGGGATTGGCACTGTTGGTCAGTGATGATGGCGTGGGCTTTTGTCCTGCCGCGTGTCCCCGCCGCGAAGGACAACGCGGCATGGCGGGCATGGCGGAGCGGGTCGAGCAGTTGGGCGGCCAGTTGAACATCACCAGCAAACCGGGCAAGGGGACACGGATCGACGCCCTTTTCCCCTGGGCACCCCGCACACTCGAACGAGCGGCCACGAATAAGGTTCCCCATTGACTTGTAACTTGCTACTGGTGGATGACCACTCGCTGATCAGGGCCGGCGTGCGGGCGCTGGTCATGGATATTCCCGGCTACGCAGTGATTGGTGAAGCCGACGATGGGGCCCAGGTGCTCGAGATGGTGGAGGTCTTGAACCCGGACATCATTGTCCTCGACCTCTCGATGAAGCAGGTTGGCGGGCTCGACGCGCTGCAAAGGCTCAAGGTGGTTCATCCGAAGAGCAAGGTGCTGATCCTGTCGATGCATACCGACCCGACGCTGATCATGCGCGCCCTGGAGTCCGGCGCTCATGGCTACCTGCTCAAGGACACCACGGCCACGGAGCTGGCACACGCCCTTGAAGCCCTGCGCAATAACGAGCGCTACCTGAGCCCGGCCATCGCCCACACTGTGATCGACCAGGCGCTGGCACGGGCGCACAGCCCTCAGGCAGCCACCGTCGATAGCCATAACCTGACCGCGCGGCAACTGGAAATCCTGCGGCTGATCGTGCGCGGCAAATCCACTCGCGAGATTGCTTCCGGCCTGGGGCTGAGTATCAAGACCGTGGAAACCCACCGCTCGCAAATCATGAAGCGCCTGCAGATCTACGAGGTGGCGGGGCTGGTGCTGTTTGCCGTGCGCGAGCGCATCATCAGCCTCGACGACTGACCCGGCTCTCACGCTTTGAGCAGCGGCGAATCCGCAGGTAGATGCACACGCAAGGCGCCAGGACGCACCGAAAAGCGCAGGCTCTCGCCTTCCAGTGGCTCACCGTCAAGATTGATGTAGAGCCCTTCCGAGACCTTGATCTCGACCCATGGCAGGCGTGCGCGGACAAACATGTTGTCGATGCCCCAACCGTCCGCCAGGAGGTCCTTGAGCGTGCCCACGACATCCTGCGGGGCCGGAAGGATGCTGACATCCAGTAGGCCGTCGTTGGCCAGCGCCTGCGGACACAACTCATGCCCACCCCCGGCCTGCCGGCCATTGCCGATCCCCAGTGCCAGTAGTTGGCCGTGCCAGTGAAAATCGGGACCTTGCAACTCGCCATAGGCGGCATGCAACTCGCTGAAGCGCGAGAGTCCGGTGAACAGGTATGCCGCCCCGCCCAGCATCTTCTTCAAGTCTTCAGAGGTGTTCGCCGTCACCTGGCTGCCAAATCCGCCCGTCGCCATATTGAGAAACACCTGACCACTCACTTCCCCCAGGTCGATTGGTTGCGCCGGTACGTCCAGCAACGCCAGAGCCTCTCGCGGTAGCAGGGAAACCCCGGCCGCCCGCGCAAAGTCATTGGCGGTGCCCAACGGCAGCAGCACCAGGCTGGCTTGATCGGCCTGCGCCGCCAGGGCTTCAGCGATATCGCGCAAGGTGCCATCGCCCCCTCCGGCAATCAACCGGGTATAGCCCGCAGCCAGCGCCTCTTGCACCAGACGCTGGGCATCACCGGCCTCCCATGTCAGGCGCACCGCCAACTCCCAGCCTTGCTCGCGCTTTTCCTCAACCGCCGAGCGGACCTCTTCGTTGAGTGCCTGCTTACCATGCAAAATCAATAGCGCCTTGCGCTCACTCATCGTCATCTCTCCGGTTGATCAAAGGCCTCTGGCCAATGTTGACCGCACACGCGACTGAAAGAGCCCTGGGACGCGATAGGTTTCGAGTTTTTTCTTACAGCCTGTGACGAATCAGCCTAATTGACGCTGAATTGATATTGGAACACCTTGTGTCCAGGCACCTCAGGAACAGATTGGTAATACACAAGGAAGTGAATGCTTATGAATGGCCCCGTCCTCCAGGCTCTGACCCGCTCCACTGCAAAAACACCTGCATCGCCGGCCTCTACGGCGACCCGCTGCACGTCCATAAAAGCCAAAGGAAGCGACATGGAACCTCGTATCGCAGAACTGGAGACCCATCTCAAGTCCCTGCACAAGGACCTGCACCAGGCTCGGGGCGAGTTACAAGCCATCAGGTACAGGCTTGCCTACTCGACCGGCACCCTTATCGCGATCATCGGCCTCGTCAGCTGGATTGCCAACAGCCGTTTCGATCAACTGCTGACGCGGCTCAACTGAGCAGCCACCCGGCCCAGGCTGCTGCCTGGGCCGGGTGGCTGCTCAGCCAAGCACTTCACTCAATGGAATGAAGTTCACCCAATCACCTTCGACCAGAGTGCGCTCTTCCAGCACCTCGACCAGCCCTTCGGCCCACGCGGCACTGCGCAAGACGCCGGAGCTCTGGTTGCGGTAGATAATCGCCCGCCCCTGCTCCAGGCGTCCGCGCAGGTACTCGCGACGGTTGCCGGCCTTGGGCCAGGCAAACCCAGCCGGAACCTGGAACTGCAGCGGGGTCACATCCCTCACGCCCTGGCGCCGCAACAGGTAGGGCCGCGCCAGTAAGGCGAAGGTCACCAGGGTCGACGCCGGATTGCCCGGTAAACCGATCACCGGCACACCTTGAAAGTGCCCAAACGTCAGGGGCTTGCCGGGTTTGATCGCCAGTTTCCATAACGCCAGCTCTCCCGCCTCGCGCAGTGCGATGCCGAGAAAATCCGCTTCGCCGACCGACACACCGCCCGTGGAGAGGATCAGGTCGACGCTGCCCAGTTGCGCAAGGCGCTCGCGGGTGGCCAGCAGGTTGTCCGGCAGAATGCCCCCGTCCAGCACCTCGCAACCCAGACGCTGCAACCAGCTGCACAGCAGCACCCGGTTGCTGTTGTAGATCTGCCCAGGCCCCAACGCCTGCCCCGGCTCCACCAACTCGTCCCCGGTCGACAGCACTGCGACCCGCACTTTGCGAACGACCCTGAGCTCGGCATTGCCCAATGAGGCCGCCAGGCCGAGTTCGATCGGCCCCAGGCGAGTACCGGCACTCAGCACCTGTTCGCCCACTGTGGTTTCCTGACCTTGTGGGCGGATGTTCTGCCCGACGTGCAGGGGCTCGCGAAAGCGCACACGCTGATCAGCCAGGACCTCGGTGTTTTCCTGCATTTCAACGCAATCCGCGCCGGCCGGCACCGGGGCGCCGGTGAAGATTCGCGCGCAGGTGCCGGGGGCAAGCGGCTCGGGGGCCATCCCGGCAAAGATTTTCTGGCTGACGGGCAAGGGTTCGCCTGTCCAGTCGGCGACGCGCAAGGCGTAGCCGTCCATGGCACTGTTGGGCCACGGCGGCAGATCGAGGCTCGAAAGCAGATCCTCGGCGAGCACACGCCCCTCGGCGGCCGCCAGCGGCAGGCGGTCGCACTCGACAATCGGTGAGGCCTCGGCCATCTCCAACAGGCGCGCCAATGCCACCTCGACCGGCATCAAGCTGCCGGTCTTGCCTGGCTTACCCACGGGATTCACAAGGTGCCGCCTGCTTCAAATGGGCGACAAAGTTGCACGGCCGATGACGGACGTCCAACTGCTCAGCAAGGATTCCATCCCACCCAGTGCGTACCGCGTTGGTGGAACCCGGCAGGCAGCACACCAGGGTGCCATTGGCCAGGCCGGCCAGCGCGCGGGACTGCACCGTCGAGGTGCCGATGTCCGCCACCGATATCTGGCGAAACAACTCGCCGAAACCGTCGACCTGCTTGTCCAGCAGGCAACTGACAGCTTCCGGGGTGCTGTCGCGTCCGGTGAAGCCCGTCCCGCCGGTAATCAACACCACTTGCACCACGTCGTCGGCAATCCAGGTAGCCACTTGCGCACGTATTTTGTACAAGTCATCTTTGAGCAACACCCGTGCAGCCAGATGATGGCCGGCAGCGCCCAGACGGTCGACAAAGACCTGTCCCGAGGTATCGGTTTCCAGCGTGCGAGTGTCGCTGACAGTCAGCACCGCGATGTTCAGCGGGGCGAAAGGTACATCAGCCTTGGCTTTCATAGGCTCGTCCAGTTGTAGGAGAAACAGCCCGGTGTTATATCACAGCGCCCCCTTTTTTTGCCGCCCCGATGGAGTAGCGCCATGCCCTTGACTGTTCAGTTGCCGCCCTGCTCCGTCCTGTTGCTGGCGGGCGGACGCGGCCAGCGCATGGGTGGCCAGGACAAGGGGTTGCTGGAGTGGCAGGGCCGGCCATTGATCGCCCATCTGCACCAGTTGACGCGCGGTTTGACCGATGACCTGATCATCTCCTGCAACCGCAATCGGCAGCAGTACGCGGCCTATGCCGACCAACTGGTGCAGGACGAGATTGCCGACTTCCCGGGCCCACTGGCGGGCATTCGCGCGGGTCTGGCGGCGGCCCGGCACCCCCATCTGCTGGTGCTGCCGTGTGATGTGCCGCGCATTGATGCCGAGCTTCTGTACGACATGCGCGAAGTCGCCAGTCAGAATCCGGCCACACCTTTGATGCTGCGCCAGGGTGAACACTGGCAGCCGTTGCTGTGCGTGATCCCGGTAGCGCTTGCCGAGGCGTTTGAACGCGCCTGGAATACCGGCGAACGCAGTCCTGGGCGTATCATGCGTAATCTGGGCGCGTTGGCCTTGCAGTGCCCGGAGCAGGATCAGCGCCTGGCCAACCTCAATACGCCTGAGCTGTTAAGCCTGCACGCCCGCATACCAGAATGACGGCGCCAAGGAACTTGCCGACGTGCAACACGTCTCAACTTCAGTATTTAAAAGAATTCATTTGCGGAGATATCTCATGACTCAACGGACCCTCGCCACTTTCATGCTTGCTCTGGGCCTGGCCACCCTTGCTGGTTGCTCCTCGCCTGCAGTCATCACCTTGAATGACGGTCGCGAAATCCAGTCTGTCGATACCCCTAAATTCGATTCCGACTCGGGCTTCTACGAGTTCGAACAGCTGGACGGCAAACAGACCCGCATTAACAAGGATCAGGTTCGCACCGTTAAAGACCTGTAAGCCTCGGCCTATACGGGTTGCACGACAATGCCCGCCCTGCGCGGGCGTTGTCGTATCTGGGAGGAGGAAAAACCTGCTGCGCGACAAATGTGGCGAAGCTTCACCAGGCCAGTCTGATCCGACTTTCGAAAACCCGCTCCACGCCGCTCAGCGGATCGCTGAAGCGCAACCCCTTGGCCAGCAGCTTCAACGGGTTGGCGTAGTCGTCCTCGACATCCTTCAGTACCTGTGGATAGAACGGGTCATTACAGATGCTCGCCCCCAGCGCCGTCATGTGCACCCGCAACTGATGCTTCTTCCCGGTGACCGGGGACAAGCCGTATCGCCAAAGGTCGCCGTTCTTTTCCAGGACCTGCACCGCCGTTTCAGTATTGCTCGCCCCGGGGCCTTCCTGCATGCGAAAGAAGGGTTCGCCATCCACCAGCCGGCTTTTGTGTACCAAAGGGAATGTCAGTTGGGGCAACGCCTGGGCAATGGCTTCGTAGTATTTGTCGATCTGCCGGGTTGGAAACAACGACTGATACGCCGAGCGGCTTTGCGGATTGGCGGAAAACAGCACCAACCCGGCGGTGTGTCGATCGATGCGATGCAATGGCACCAGGTGGGGATTGTCCAGGCGACGAATCAAGCGGCGCAGCAGGGTCTGCTCGACGTATTCCCCTGCAGGTGTCACCGGCAGGAAATGGGGTTTGTCCGCCACGACCAGGTGTTCATCGGCATACAGGATCGTTTCCAGCACCGGGATGGCCTTTTCGTCCGGCACTTCGCGAAAGTAGTGGATTCGCAGGCCTTCTTTGTAGGCCAGGTCCAGGGCAATCGCCTGGCCCTGAGCATCCAGGACACGACCACGGGCGATCCGGTCCAGCCACTGTTCGCGCCCGATGGCACTGAAGTGTTCGCACAGGCAGTCAAGCACGGTAGCCCAGGACCCCGGAGGCAGGTACAGCGTGCTGGCCTGGCTGTGGGCGGCGGAAAACGATGAAGAGGACATACACAAGCTCTGGCCGTTAATGCAGGCGGGCATTATCCAATAACCGCCGGAACCTACCTAGGGGAGATTGCATGCCGTCCCGGATCAGGCACCACAGGCTGCCACCGACTCGCGCAAGGCCGCAGCCTCGGTGAACTCTTTCAACCAGCGCAGAACCTCCACCGCTTCCCAGCGCCCGGGGTCATAAAGTGCGTAGAGCAACCCCTGATAACCCACCACATCCAGTTGCCGGTGATAGCCAGCGCGCTGAAACAAGGCTTCGATCTCCGCGAAGCAGGTATTGAAATGCAATTTGTTGAACGGGGTCTTCCCTTCTGTCACCAGGCCATCGAGCCGTAGCTCCAGGACCGCCTCACGCACCACGTCAGCCGACATCCGGTTCACGCTGGCTTTCAATTGTTCAACATTGACCATGCTGCATCACTCCTGTTTCGTCTGCGCCCGCTGATGCCTGACGCTTTATGCAAAAGCCTGCTGGGCCGCCCTCAGCCACGTCCCACATAGCTGATCACCCAGAGCACCACGCCCCAGATCGGGGCCGGATCGAGATCGTCGAAGGCAACCGAGGCCACCGAGGGCCGGGCGGCCTTGAGCAGCAGCCCACCCTTGGGATCGGCTGCCAGCAAGCGTACGCAATATTCGTTGTCGCCATCGAGGTGAGCCACCACGTATTGATCCTGAACCGGCCTGATCGAACGATCGACGATCAGGCGGTCACCGGGATAGATACCAAAGCCCAGCAAGCTGTCGTCTTCCACCAGCACTGCACGTACCTGGGGCGCGTCCAGGCCGACGATCCGGTCGAGGGAGAAACTCTGGCCGCGATCTTCGACGGCACAATGCACGGCGCTGAGGCTTAGCTCATCGGCATCGGGCAAGTGCAGGCGTTGGGTACTGGCGAGCAAGGTGAGGGACATGGCGGCCTCCCGAATAACTGTATGCGCATACAGTAAACGAAATTCAGGACTGACGCCAATCCATGACGGGGGTGACACGACAAACGGAGCGCCTGGCGCCAGGGTTCAGCCCAGGAAGGCGACGACTTGATCAGCGTCGAAGGGCCAGCCCAGCTCCGCGCCGGTATCGACCCGGCGCAGCACCGGGATCCGCAGGCCATAGGCCTCGAACAGTGCGTCGCTGTCGGCGATGTCCACCAGCTCCACCAACAGGCCGTGCTCCACCAGCGGCATCAGTTCCTCTTCGGCGACTTCACACAGGTGGCAGCCAAGGGTGCCGAACAATTGGCATTCAGGGGGCATGACAGACGGACCACGAAAGAATGGGTGTTCATTCTAGGCCGGCCACCCCAAACCGTCGAGCGCAGGGCGTCCGCCATCAGTCCTGACTGACCGCGCCGATCTTGTGGATCGACAGGTCAGCACCGTAGTACTCCTCTTCCTGGCTCAGGCGCAGTCCGTGCAGGCGCTTGATCACGCCGTACACCAGCAGCCCGCCGAGTAACGCGATGACGATGCCCAGCGCCGTACCGATCAGTTGACTAATCAGGCTGACGCCACCCAGGCCGCCCAATACTGTCTGGCCGAAGATCCCACAGGCGATGCCACCCCAGGCACCGCACAGGCCGTGCAGCGGCCAGACACCCAGCACATCGTCGATCTTCCATTGGTTCTGCGCCGCAATAAAACACCAGACAAACAGGGCACCGGCAATGGCTCCGGTGACCAATGCGCCGACCGGGTGCATCAGGTCGGAGCCAGCACAGATCGCCACCAACCCGGCCAGCGGACCGTTATGCAGGAACCCGGGGTCGTTGCGCCCGACGACCAAGGCCGCCACGGTGCCGCCGACCATCGCCATCAACGAGTTGACCGCGACCAGGCCACTGACCCCTTGCAGCGTCTGCGCACTCATGACGTTAAAGCCAAACCAGCCAACGATCAGAATCCACGAGCCAAGGGCCAGGAACGGAATGCTCGACGGCGCAAACGCCACCAGTCGACCCTCGCGGTAGCGCCCGTTGCGTGGCCCGAGCAGCAGCACTGCCGCCAGGGCCAGCCAGCCGCCCATGGCGTGCACCACCACGGAACCGGCGAAGTCATGGAAGCTGGCGCCAAACTGTTCCAGCAACCAGGCCTGCAGGCCGAAATTGCCGTTCCAGACCATGCCTTCGAAAAACGGGTAGATAAACGCCACGATCAACGCCGTCGCGCACAGTTGCGGAACGAAACGCGCCCGCTCGGCAATCCCTCCCGAAATGATCGCCGGAATGGCCGCTGCAAAGGTCAGCAGGAAAAAAAACTTCACCAGGCCATACCCGTGATCGGCACTGAGCACGGCGGCCGGTTGCAGGAAATTGACGCCGTAGGAAATCCAGTAGCCTATAAAGAAGTAGGCCAGTGTCGAGACCGCAAAGTCGCTGAGGATCTTCGACAAGGCATTGACCTGGTTCTTTTGCCGAACCGTACCCACCTCAAGGAAGGCGAAGCCGGCATGCATGGCCAGGACCATCACCGCGCCGATCAGAATGAACAGGGTATTGGAGCTATGGACCAGGGTGTCCACTGCACTTTGCAAATTTTCCATGGGGTTGGCTGACCTTCAAACCGCAAATAGCACCAAAGCAGTTCGTCGAGCCTGGGCATGCACCAAGTTGATACCTTTCCGGGTCTGGACCCGGTATGACGGCGAACCGTTTTGGCGCAAAGACTTCAACGCGATCAATCGTTGCCTAGATGTTGCCGCGAGTTTCGATTATTTGAGTTATGGTTTTCGCCAGGCATGCCCGTTTCAGGACAATGGAAGCGGCCGGCGCACCAAGACATAGCAAAAGCTGTACCAGTCATTTGCACTGAACCTTAGTGCAGGGCCCATACTCGAACCTTTGACACGCCACTTATGGAGATCACCATGGTCAGCAAAACAGCAAAGTCTGCTCAAGAAATTCTGATGGATGATTTTCAGACTCTGGTCAGCGACACCGAACGCTTGCTGGAGCACACCGCGACCCTGGCAGGCGATCAAGCCGACGAATTGCGTGGCCAGATTCATCAGAGCCTGTTGCGTGCCCGTGAAACCCTGCAACTGACCCAGGACTCCCTGACCGAACGCGGTAAAGCCGCGGTCACGGCCACCGAAGACTATGTCCAGGCCAACCCTTGGCAGTCCGTCGGGATTGCCGCCGGTGTCGGCTTCCTGATCGGTCTGCTGGCGACACGGCGCTGATATGGCTATCGGTGAATCCGGCTCGTCCGAGACTGGTACTGGCTCCTCGCCGCGACGCCTGGGCGCGGCTTTTCTGGGCTTGCTGCACAGCCACGTAGAGCTGTTCGGCATTGAATTGCAGGAGCAGAAAGCCCGCACAGTCAGCCTGCTGCTGTTTGCCGGCCTGGCCTTGGTGTTCGCCCTGCTGTTGTTGGTGGGAATTTCGGCGCTGGTGATGATTCTGCTCTGGGATACTTACCGGCTGACCGCGATCATTGGCCTGTGCGTGTTCTATGCGGCGGCCGCGCTGTTTTGCGGGATGCGCCTGAAAGCGGCGATTTTTGACGAGTCCTCGCCGTTCCACGCGACCCTCGAAGAACTGGCCAATGACCGGGAGCGCCTGCTGCCATGAACCTGCCTGAAATCCCGAAGAACAGTTCGCGCAAGGAAATGCGCAAGGCCCTGCTACGCCTGCGCATGGAAATGCATCGCCAGGAAATCCGTCACGAGTCGCAACAATTGTTGCAGCCCCTGCAGCGTGTACGCGGGATGGGCCAGAGTTTTCAAGACGGCCTGGGCATCAAGCATGCGCCACTGTGGGGGGTCGCCGCGGTCACACTGCTGGGCTTCCTCACGGGCAAGGGCGCCAAGGGCGGCGGCATCCGCAGTGCCACCCGGCTGGTCAGGTTGGGCACTACACTTCTGCCGCTGATCCGACTGGTGCTACAGGGCGCCTCGCGCAAAAACTGATGGGCACTCCATCGGCGTCCCGAGCGACCCTCTCCCCCGAGAGGGTCGCTCGGGCTTGCAGCCTGGCGCTTGAACCGGGAAGCTAGCGCATCAGTCACCTACGGAGAGATCAGCCTTGGATTGGCAGACCCTGCTTAACCGTGAACGCCTTGGCAAACCGGTGCACAGTCCGGAAGAGCTCGGTCGCAGCCCCTTCCACAAAGACCATGACCGGGTAATTTTCTCCGGGGCTTTTCGTCGCCTGGGCCGCAAAACCCAGGTCCACCCGGTCCACAGCAACGATCACATCCACACGCGCCTGACCCACTCGCTGGAAGTCAGCTGCGTGGGCCGCTCGCTGGGCATGCGAGTCGGTGAAACCATCCGCAGTGCGCTGCCCGACTGGTGCGAGCCCAGTGACCTGGGGATGGTGGTGCAATCGGCCTGCCTGGCCCATGACATTGGCAACCCACCCTTTGGCCACTCCGGCGAGGACGCCATTCGTTACTGGTTCCAGCAGGCCGCCAACAAGGGCTGGCTGGATGCAATGACTGAAGTCGAACGCAACGACTTCCTCAATTTCGAGGGCAATGCGCAAGGCTTCCGGGTACTGACCCAGCTGGAGTATCACCAGTTCGATGGCGGTACCCGACTGACCTACGCCACTCTCGGGACCTATCTCAAGTACCCTTGGACCGCGCGGCATGCCGATTCACTGGGTTACAAGAAACACAAGTTTGGCTGCTATCAGAGCGAACTGCCCCTGCTCGAACAAATTGCCCAGAAGCTGGGCCTGCCGCAACTGGAGGAACAACGCTGGGCCCGGCACCCCCTGGTCTACCTGATGGAGGCCGCGGATGACATCTGCTATGCGTTGATCGACCTGGAAGACGGCCTGGAAATGGAGTTGCTCGAGTACGCCGAGGTCGAGTCGCTGTTGCTGGGGCTGGTGGGCGATGACCTGCCTGAAACCTACCGTCAACTTGGCCCCAATGACTCACGTCGGCGCAAGCTGGCGATATTGCGCGGCAAGGCCATTGAACACCTGACCAACGCCGCGGCGCAGGCCTTCGTCGAGCAACAGGACGCCCTGCTGGCGGGAACGCTGCAAGGTGACCTGGTGGAGCACATGCATGGCCCGGCCAAACGTTGCGTGTTGAATGCCAAGGACATGGCCCGCAAGAAGATCTTCCAGGACAAACGCAAGACCCTGCACGAAATCGGCGCCTACACCACGCTGGAGATACTCTTGAACGGGTTTTGTGGCGCCGCGCTGGAGCAACACGGCGGAGGTACGGCCTCGTTCAAGAACCGACGCATACTCGACCTGCTGGGAAACAACGCGCCTGACCCACACGGTCCACTACACGCCTCGTTTCTACGCATGATCGACTTCATTGCCGGCATGACCGACAGCTATGCCAGCGAAATGGCCATGGAAATGACCGGACGCTCTAGCCGACCGTAATCCCTTCCATCCGTCGCGCCCGCTTATGGGGCCGCGACGGGTGATTACAATCGCTGGCTTATTCGAAGAATCTTCCTACAACTTGCACTGAATCGAATGACCGTTGAGGCATCGGCATACATACAACTTCACTTCTACGCTGAAGACTATGATCAAGCGATTATTCAACGGTAGATGTTCAGCAACAAAAAAAAGATAATCCTGACCCTATTAAAGCGCAACGCTGTAGCCCCCAAGCCCCTTCAGTCGCCCAGGAAAGTTAAATGTTCACTTACAACTTGCGCATCCTCCTGGTGGAAGACCACCCCTTTCAACTCATGGCTACACTCTGCCTACTTAACAGTTACGGCTTCACCCAAGTGACTACCGCAGACACTGCCGACAATGCCCTGCAAAAGATGAACCAGGCACATCCGCCCTTCGAACTATTACTCTGCGACCAATGCCTTCCGGATCTCACTGGCCTGAAACTGATTGGTATTGCGAGCCTGCAGGGGCTTATACAGCAAGCCATACTCCTGAGCAGCCTTAATAGCCACGAATTAAACACGTTGAAAAAAGCCGCCGATGAACAGCGCTTGCCCTTACTCGGCTACCTGGCGAAACCGCTACAAAAAACCGAACTTATAAACCTGCTGGCGCCAGACCCGAGGAACCGCTGAGCATCTTCAGCACGGGCAGTACACCGCACGGACTTTCCCCGCCTATTTGAAATCCCTCCTATTGCAACTTACAAGGATAAACATTGGCCACCGACAGCATACTTCTTCCTGATATTCCTCCCCGCCGCGTAATCCCTCGCCTTCTCTTATGTAGGACTCGTCCTATATTGCACTCTCTCCCCCCTCGGTTCATACGTCGCTCCTGCTATCTGAGCTAATGTGCTCGCTTTATTCGCGCACGTATGGGACTTGATTATGAACACCGTTTTTATTGTCGACGATCACCCCGTCATTCGCCTCGCTGTTCGTATGTTGCTAGAACATGAAGGTTACAAAGTCGTCGGGGAGTCTGATAACGGCGTCGATGCCATGCAAATGGTTCGCGAATGCATGCCTGATCTGATCATTCTCGATATCAGCATCCCTAAACTGGATGGCCTGGAAGTTCTTTCGCGCTTCAACAGCATGAACACGCCCCTCAAAACCCTGGTACTGACCGCACAGAGTCCGGAACTTTTCGCCATTCGCTGCATGCAATCCGGCGCATGCGGGTACGTCTGCAAACAGGAAGACCTGAGTGAACTGGTAAGCGCCATCAATGCCGTATTTTCCGGTTATCACTACTTTCCCAGCCAGGCATTGAACCCATCTCGCAGCAATGACGAATTGTGCGCTGAACTCGACTTGTTCAGGTCCGTCAATGACCGCGAACTGATGGTCCTGCAATTGTTTGCCCAAGGTCGCAGCAACAAGGAAATTGCCAAAGGGATGTTTCTCAGTAACAAGACTGTCAGCACCTACAAAAAAAGGCTCATGCAGAAACTCAAGGCAAAATCCCTGGTGGAACTCATCGAAATGGCAAAACGAAACGCTTTAGTGTGAGAGACAGGATGCCCAGGTCTTTAAAGGACTATTTGTTGTATTTGAGTGTCGGCTTTTGTCTGAGTACCTCTGTCTGCCTGGCAGACCCCGAAACCGGAATTTACTCGCTGCTCAGTCGCTCGACCGCCAGCCCCACGGATGTGCAACTGGAGCCTTCGCAACGACAGTGGATCCAGGACAGAGCCGAACTGATCCTGGGGGCTTCGGCGCCCGACTATCCGCCGTTCGACTTGACGACCCGTGGCCAGGACTATGAAGGATTCACCGCCGATTACGCGGGCATCATCGGCAAAAGCCTGGGCCTGCCTATCAAGATCCGGCGCTACCCTTCCCGGGAAGCAGCCATCCAGGCACTGGAAAACGGCGAGGTCGACCTGTTGGGCACGGCCAACGGCTATGAAGCCAGACAATCGAACATCGCCCTGTCGATCCCCTACGCCGTTGACCAACCGGTCCTGGTCACCCGGGAGACCGAAACCCGCTCGCTGACCGAGGGCCTGGCAGGCATGCGCTTGAGCATGGTCTATCACTACCTCCCTCTGGAAGAGGTCACGGCCCTGTACCCCAAGGCCATCATCACACCCTACCCGTCCTTTCAGAATGCGATCAATGCGGTGGCCTTCGATCAGGCCGACGTGTTTCTGGGCGATACCATTTCCACTCACTTCACGATCAACAAGGGCTATCTGAAAAACGTCAGGATGGCCAACTTCGGCAAACACGAGGCCTACGGTTTCAGCTTTGCCGTCAAGCAGGACAACCAGGATTTGCTGAACCTCATCAACGAAGTCCTGGCAAGGGTGCCGGCCCGCGAGCGGGAAAACATCGCCAAACGCTGGAGCGCCGGCAGTGACATCCTGCTGACGGACCGCAAACTGCAGTTGAGCAACCGTGAAGAACGCTGGCTGGCGCAACATCCAGTGGTGCGAGTCGCCGTCAACGATGGGGCTGCACCACTGACCTTCTTTAATGCCGATGGCAGCTTGCGGGGGATAACCGCCGACTTGCTGGAACTGATCAGGCTGCGTACCGGGTTGCGTTTCGAGCTTCATCGCAGCCCAAGCGAACGCGCCATGATCAACCTGATAGAGGAGGACCGCGTCGACCTGATTGCCGCCATTGCTCCCAGTGTCGAGCGCGAGGCACGCCTGAGCTTCACCCGGCCCTACCTGGAGAGCTCCTATGTACTGCTGAGCAGCAAGAAACCCGGCAGTCCGACGGATCTCGAGCAACTGCGCGGCAAGCGCCTGGCAATCACCGAAAACAATCCATTGCGCGACTACCTGCAGCGTGAGCACCCAGCCATCCACCTGGTGCAAACGCAGGACGCCTTCAGCGCCGTGGAGTTGCTTGCCAAGGGCCAGGTGGAAGGCGCGGTTGAATCCCTGATCATTGCCAACTACTTCATCGCTGCGCAATTGTTCGAGGACCAAGTGCAGATCAGCGCAACGGTCGGCACACAACAAGCCACGGTTTCCCTGGCCACCGCCCGCGGTGCACTCGAGTTGAGCACCATCCTCGACAAGGCCCTGCTGAGCATCGCCCCGGACGAACTGGGGATCATCAACAGCCGCTGGCGTGGCTACATGGGTCCCGCCAGTGGGACCTGGCACAACTACCAGCGCCAACTGTCCCAACTGGTGATCGGCAGCAGCCTGGTACTGCTGATGCTCCTGGCCTGGAATGCCCACATGCGCCGGCAGATCAGGCAGCGACAAAAGGCAGAGCGGGCCCTCAATGACCAGCTTGAGTTCATGCACACGCTGGTCAACGGAACGCCCCACCCCATCTACGTGCGTGACCGCCAGGGGGTCCTGCAAAGTTGCAATGACAGTTACCTGCAAACCTTCTGCGCCAAGCGCGAGGAGGTGATCGGCAAAACCGTCATGCAAGGCGCCATGAGCAACGCCTTTGAAGCCAAGGAATACCAGGCGGACTATCAGCGTGTGGTGGCCGAAGGCGTGCCGATGCTGCTCGATCGTACCCTGCATATTGGCAGCACCAAGCTGACGATCTATCACTGGATCCTGCCCTACCGGGACTCCACGGGAGAGGTCCAGGGCATTATCGGCGGCTGGATCGACATCAGCGACAGACGCCAACTATTCGATGATCTCAGGTCCGCCAAAGAACGCGCCGATGAAGCGAACCGCGCCAAGAGTACCTTCCTGGCCACCATGAGCCACGAAATCCGGACGCCGATGAATGCAGTAATCGGCATGCTCGAACTGACCCTCGAACGTGACGAGCATAACCTGCAGAATCGTCCCGCCATTGAAGTGGCCTACAACTCGGCCAAGGACCTGCTGGAGCTCATCGGTGACATTCTCGACATTGCCCGAATCGAATCCGGTCACTTGAGCCTGGCGCCCGAACGGGTCAATCTCGGCGAAACCCTGGAAGCGGTGGTACGGGTCTTTGACGGACTCGCACGACAAAAAAAACTCGCGCTGAGCCTCGACTTTCCCGACGCGATTGCGCAGCCGGATGTGCTGACCGACCCTCTGCGCCTGAAACAGATAGTGTCCAACCTGATCAGCAATGCCATCAAATTTACCGAACAGGGAGACGTCAGCATCAGTGTCCGGTTGTTGCCGGTCGAGGGGGCCGAGCACCGACAGATGGTCATGTGCATCACCGACACCGGGGTCGGCATCAGTGCGCACGACCAGCGCTTGTTGTTCGCACCCTTTGCCCAGGCGCAACACCCCGGGCAAATGGCCAGGAGTGGGGCGGGCCTGGGCCTGGTGATCTGCCGCAACCTGTGCGAAATGATGGGTGGCAACCTGCAACTGAGCAGCCAGTCAGGCGTCGGCACCGAGGTGCGGGTTGAACTGCCCATGACGCCACTGCCCGATGCATCCGCGCAGGAACGGCTACCGGCGCTGGTCGCACCGGTCCAGGACAGCTTGAGCGTGCTGGTGGTCGATGACCACCCGGCGAACCGCCTGTTGATGAGCCAGCAACTGGGGTTCCTGGGGCATCGATGGGTCACGGCGAACAATGGTGCAGAAGGATTGCTGGCCTGGCAGGAGGGCCATTTCGACCTGGTGATCGCCGACTGCAACATGCCAGTGATGAATGGCTATGAACTGGCCCAGGCCATCCGCAGGATCGAGTTCGATGAGCAACGTCCACCGTGCACAGTGCTCGGTTTCACCGCCAACGCCCAGCCAGAGGAAAAGCCTCGATGCCGCGAGGCGGGAATGAACGATTGCCTGTTCAAGCCCATCAGCCTGGCGACACTCAGCCAATGCCTGGAGACCCTGCGGCCGCTCAATGCAGAACCGGCCTTCAGCCTGCAGAGCCTGCAAGCACTGACCGGTGGCGACCCCTCGCTAGTGCGGCGTCTGCTCACCGAACTGCTCAACAGCAATCGCCTCGATCGACAAGAACTGCTCGATTTGTCGCCAACCAGCGGGCGCGAGTCATTCATCGACATTGCCCACAAAATCAAAGGCGCGGCACGCATCGTCCAGGCGGCAAGACTGATGGACAGCTGCGAGGCGCTTGAAAGGATGTGTCACGAAGCATTCGCCGAGGCCAGACTGGCGACCTGCACCGAAGCGATACACCAGGCCATGCTGGAACTGGAGAAAGCGCTGCAACGAGAGATTGCTCAGCAATGACCGGCCTGACACTTCCCGGGCCGCAGCCCTGGCCCTTGGGCAGTCTCAAGGATTCACGGCAGACCGTTGCACCATTAACTATGCTTATTCGCTGAGCCGTGCGTATCGACTAAGGAGAGCCCGCAATGCCCAGCCCACCACGCCCGGACGAGCGCCGATTGCCATTACACGTGCATATCAGCGTGATGTTCACCCTGTTGCTGCTGTTCACGGGCGTTGTGCTGGGGATTTTTAATTATCGACAAACCACCGAGATCATCCTCTCCAGCAGCGAGAAGTTGTTCGAACGCATCGACCAGGATGTGCGCAGGGACCTGCAAACCACCTACCAGCCCATTCGGCGACTGCTGAGCCTGTTAGCGGAAGGCGCCGCGATTCAGGGGACGGACCTGGCGCACCGATTGCCCCTGCTCAAACCCTTCAGCCAGTCCCTCAGGGACAACACCGAGCTGGCATCCCTCTACGTCGGTTACGCCGACGGCGATTTTTTCATGGTCCGGCCATTGCGCAGCGATGAACTGAAGAAAAACCTGCGGGCACCGGATGCCGCCGCCTTTCAGGTCTGGAGCATCGATCGCGACAGCCTGACCGGGCAAACCCGCTCACAATCACTGTTCTATGACGCGACGTTGAACCAGATCGGGCGCCTGGACAATCCGCAGGAGGCCTATGACCCGCGCACCCGGGCCTGGTTCGACGGGGCCAACAGCAGCGACGAGCAGATCACCACCGAGCCCTACATCTTCTTTTCGACCCACAACATCGGTACTACGCTCGCCCGCCACAGCGGCCCCAACGCCGTAGTGGGTGCCGACCTGACCCTGGCCCAATTATCCGCCACCCTGGCCAAGCACCAGGTGACACCCGGCACCGAAGTCGTCCTGTTCGACGGCGACGGCAATGCCGTCGCCTACCCCGACAGCCGCAAGCTGATCGTCGATGATCAAAAGGCCCATCTGGCCAAGGTCAAGGACTTGAGCCCGGCCCTGGCAGCCCTGTGGTTGCATCCGGCCAGCGGCAATCGCCTCGAGGCCGGCAATCGCCAATGGATCTTCGCCCGCAGCAGCATTCAGGAAGGTGGCCCGCGCGGGCTGAATCTGGCGGTGATGGTTCCTGAAGAGGAGTTGCTGGTCAATGCCTATCGAATGCGCTGGCAGGGCGCCCTGCTGACCCTGGCCATCTTGTTGCTGTGTGTCCCCCTGGGCTGGCTGACCTCCCGCATCCTGGTCAAGCCACTGCGCGTACTGGTGCAGGAAGCCGATGCGATCCGCAGTTTTGATTTCAACTACCCGGTCGCGCGCCGCTCGCCGGTGCTGGAAGTCGACCAGCTCAGCGTTTCCATGGCCCGCATGAAAGAAACGTTGGCCAGCTTCTTTGAAATCACCGACAGCCTGTCGGCAGAAACCCGCTTCGAGCCGCTGCTGCTACGAGTCCTGGCGGAGACCGTGAAGATTGGCCAGGCCCAGGCGGGGCTGATCTACCTGCGGGAAAATGAAGGCAACCGCCTCGAGCCCCATGGCTTGTTCATCGAGGGTGAATCCCGCGACCTTTCGGCGTTCAACATCAAGGGGCACGACCCCGACGACACCCACGCCCCTGCCTGGCTGCACCCACTGGCGAGCCAGAACGCCCTGGTGACGACCCTGGGATTCGAGCAGGCAGATGACCTGCAAGGTGTACTGCTGGCACTGCAGTGCCCCAGCGTGCACCTGATCGGCATTCGCCTGCACAACCGCCATAACGAAACCGTCGGCGCTCTGGTCCTGCTGCTGGCCGACAGCGGCGCCCAAGCGGACCAGGAGAAGCTGCGCCCCGACCGGATCGCCTTTATCCAGGCGGTCTCCGGCGCTGCGGCCGTCAGCATCGAAAGCCAGCGCCTGCAGCACAAGCAAAAACAGCTGCTGGACGCCTTCATTCAGTTGCTGGCAGGGGCGATTGATGCCAAGAGTCCCTATACGGGCGGCCACTGCCAACGGGTGCCCGCACTGACCCTGATGCTCGCCCAGGCAGCTGCCGCGAGCCAGGCACCGGAGTTCGAGCGCTACAATCCCACCGATGATGAGTGGGAAGCCTTGCACATTGCCGCCTGGCTGCATGACTGCGGCAAAGTCACCACTCCCGAATACGTGGTCGACAAAGCCACCAAGCTCGAGACCCTCACCGACCGCCTGCATGAGATCCGCACCCGCTTCGAGGTACTCAAGCGCGATGCCTGGATCGACTACTGGCAGGGCCTCGCCCAAGGGGGTGACGGGCAGTCACTGGCCGATGCGCGCGACACCCACCTGGCCACCCTTGACGACGATTTTGCCTTTATCGCCCGCACCAACCTGGGGGGCGAGGCCATGGCCGAGGCCGATCTGCAACGCCTGCACACCATTGCTCAACGCACCTGGACCCGCACGCTGGATGACCGGCTGGGGCTGTCCTGGGAGGAAAACCGCCGCCAGGCGCGCACCCCGGCGCCCATGCTGCCGGTCAGCGAGCCGTTGCTGGCTGATAAACCCGAGCACCTGTTCGAGCGCAACAGTGCCGAGTTGATGCCCACGGACAATCCCTGGGGCTTCAAACTCGACGTACCGCCGTACAAATACAACCGCGGCGAGCTGTACAACCTGAGCATCACCCGCGGCACGCTGACCCGCGAGGAACGCTACATCATCAACCATCACATGGTGCAGACGATCCTGATGCTCAGCCACCTGCCCTTCCCCGGCCACCTGAGCAACGTCATGGAGATTGCCGCCGGGCATCACGAAAAAATGGACGGCTCTGGTTATCCGCGGCAACTCACACGGGAACAGATGAGCCTGCCGGCGCGGATGATGGCGATTGCCGACATCTTCGAAGCGCTGACCGCCGCAGATCGCCCCTACAAGAAGGCCAAGACCCTCAGTGAGGCCTTGGGCATCATGGCGTTCATGTGCCGTGATGCCCATATCGACCCACAGCTTTTTGCGCTTTTTCTCGAGGAGCAGATCTATCAGCAGTACGCCGACAGATACCTTGAGCCGGCACAAATCGATGCCGTGGACCGGCAAAGCCTGCTCGCCAAAGCAGGCCTGGCTACTTGATCAGCAGTCGGTCAGGCGCAGGAAGATCGCCGCCAGTTGCTCAATGCCCACCTGGTCAGCAACGCTGAAGCGCGCCAGAGAGGGGCTATCCAGGTCCAGCACGGCAATCAGTCGACCGTCCTTGACCAGCGGCACCACCAGTTCACTGTTCGAGGCGCTGTCACAGGCAATATGCCCGGCGAAGGCATGCACATCCTCCACCCGTTGAGTCGTGAGCGTGGCCGCAGCGGTGCCGCAAACACCCCGCCCAAAGGGGATCCGCACACAGGCAATCTGGCCCTGGAACGGCCCGAGCACCAGCTCTTCATTGCGGTTGAGGTAGAACCCCGCCCAGTTCAGATCATCGAGCTGATGGAACAGGAACGCCGAGAACTGCGCGGCGTTGGCGATAAAATCTCGCTCATCGGCCAGCAAGGACTCCAGCTGTGCGCACAGCAGGCCATAACCCTCCAGGCCCGCACCGCTCTTTTGCAAATCGATCATGCCTGCTGCTCCAACAACTTGAGGCCAACCCAATAGCGGGCAAACTGGTAGGCACAACGCCCGTTGCGGTTACCGCGGCCGGTGGCCCAGCGCACCGCGAGGATATCCAGCTCTTCATCACGCTGCCAGGTCAGCCCGGCCTTGGCGGCCAACTCGCCAACCCAGTGTTCGACCACGTTGAGGAAGTGCTCCTGGGTGAAGGGATAGAACGACAGCCACAGGCCAAAACGATCCGACAGTGCGATCTTGTCCTCCACCGCCTCACTGGGGTGCAGTTCGCCGTCGACCCTTTTCCAGTTTTCGTTATCGCTTTCCTTTTCCGGCACCAGGTGGCGGCGGTTGGAGGTGGCATACAGCAGGACGTTGTCCGGGGCCTGCTCCAGCGAACCGTCGAGCACACTCTTGAGCACCCGGTAGTCGCCCTCGCCCGCCTCGAAGGACAGGTCGTCACAGAACAGCACGAAGCGTTGCGGCAACTTGGCAATCTGCTCGACCACCCGCGGCAGGTCCGCCAGGTGATCACGCTCGATCTCGATCAAGCGCAGCCCGCCCTTGGCGTGCTCGGCCAACAGCGCGCGCACCAGCGAAGACTTGCCCGTTCCCCGCGAGCCCCAGAGCAACGCATGGTTAGCAGGCAGGCCATCGAGGAACTGGCGCGTGTTGCGGCCCAACTGCTCCAGTTGCTTGTCGACCCCGATCAGGTCGCTCAGGCGCATGTCCAGGCTGACCTGAAGCGGTAGCAGATAACCGCTGCGCCCCTCGCGCTGCCAGCGGGCAGCCAGGCAGTGTGTCCAGTCGATGGCACTGCGCGGCGCTGGCAGCAGCGGCTCGATACGAGCCAGAACCGCATCAGCGCGTTCAAGAAAGGCATTCAATCGAGAGTCCACGTCTTCTCCTCAAGGCAGTTCACAGTAATGATGGGCAGACCGACCCGGTCCTGGCGCCAGCCGCCCCGAGTCGCGAGCCAGAGCGCTGCACGCGTGGGCAAAACCCGGTAACGATCAGCTATGCTTGGCCCAGAAGGGAAACGAAAGTGGTTCAGCACCCGATGGATATCACGTTCACTAACCGCCTGTCCTATAAGCAAGCCAAGCTCACCGTGCTGGTCGGTTTTGTCCTGGGTATGCTGCTGAGTCTGCTGCAAATAGGCATCGATTATGCCAGCGAAGATGCTTCCATCAACCGGGAAATATTGTCGTTGCTGGAAATCAGCCACAGTCCCGCCTCCCGGATCGCCTACAACATCGACGCGGAACTGGCCCAGGAGTTGACCCTCGGCCTGTTGCGCTCCCCAGCGGTGATTGGCGCGCGCCTGACCGACAATAACAATACCGTGCTGGCCAACGTCAAACGTGCCCCTTCAGCCAGTAGCTACCGAGTGATCAGCGACTTCCTGTTTGGTGCCGATCGCCAGTTCAAGGAGCGGCTGTTCCTCGAGCACTTGCCCGATGAGTCCCTCGGTACCCTGGAACTGGAGGTCGACACCTACGCCTTCGGCAGCCGATTTTTGCGCCGGGCCGAAGTCACCCTGCTCAATGGTTTCGCCCGCAGCCTGATCCTCAGCGGCATTCTCCTGGCGTTGTTCTATGTGATGCTGACCAAGCCGCTGGTACGGGTCATTCGCGAACTGAGCACGCGTGACCCGCGCCTCCCCGAGCAACCGCCACTGGAATGCCCGACGCACCACCAGAACGATGAAATCGGGGTGCTGGTCAAGGTGGCCAACCAGCAATTCGAAAGCATGACCACGGAAATCCAGCAGCGGCGCGCCGCCGAAAATCGCCTGACCGACTACCTGGGGCAACTGGAGTCCATCGTCTCGTCGCGGACCGCCGAGCTGAAAGCGATCAATCAGCGCCTGACGTCCTCCAACGAGGAACTGGAGATTGCCCGCCAGACCGCCCTGGACATGGCGCAGACTCGCTCGGTGTTTTTGGCCAACATGAGTCATGAGATCCGCACGCCCCTCAACGGCCTGCTGGGCATGATCGCCTTGTCCCTGGACAGCCCCTTGAATGCCGAGCAGCGCCAACAACTGTCGATTGCCCACGACTCCGGCAAAGTGCTGGTGGAACTGCTCAACGATATTCTCGACCTGTCGAAATTCGATGCCGGCCAACTAGAACTCGAACACATTCCCTTCGACCTCGGCTCATTGATCGAAGACACCGCCAACCTGCTTTCGCAGAACGCTGCGCCCAGTGTCGAACTGACCTGCCTGATCGATCCGCAATTCCCCGCCCAGGTGATCGGCGACCCGACTCGGGTGCGGCAGATCGTCAGCAACCTGCTGTCCAATGCCCTCAAATTCACCCGCTTTGGCCGAGTCGATGTGCGCCTCAGTACACGGGAAGATGGCGTCAGGATCGAAGTCTGCGACACCGGCATCGGCATTGCCCAGGATGCCCAGGTCAAGATCTTCCAGCCCTTTACCCAGGCCGGCGCCGGCATTACCCGCCAGTTCGGCGGCACCGGGCTGGGGCTGGCCCTGACCTTCAACCTGTGCAATGCCATGCAGGGACGCCTGAGCATCAGCTCGGAATCGGGGTTTGGCAGCCAGTTCTGCGCCGACCTGCCACTGCCCCTACACACGCACGCCAGCCCTGTGGCCCGCCTGCACGGTAACGTCGTGGCCATCACCCCGGCCAGCAGCGGCCTGGCCGAATTGTTGCGCAGCCTGCTGCCCGGATGGGGACTGGACTACCAGCAGCGCAGCCTCGATGACGCTTTGCATGGACTCGACCCGGATGTACTGATTACCGACTGCCCGCAATGCCTGTTCGGATTGCGTCCGACCGTCAAGGCGCCCATCTTGCTGGTGACGGCCTACGGCAACTTCATGCCCAGCGAAGAAAGCGCTGCCCTCGCCCCCCTGCAACAACAAGCCCGCCCGCTGGCGCGTAATGCGTTGTACCAGACCTTGCGTCGCGCCTTGAATGTGGCAAGCGGCGGGGATAGCCCTGCGCCCGATCACCCGCCATCACCTCCACGTCGTGGGCGAATCCTGTTGGTGGAAGACAATCCGGTCAATCAACTGGTGGCCAAAGGCATGCTGAGCAAACTGGGCAGCGACGTGATTGTGGTGTCCCACGGCGCCGAGGCACTCGACCAACTGGAACTCGGCCACTTCGACCTGGTGCTCATGGACTGCAACATGCCGGTCATGGACGGCTATGAAGCCAGCCGGCATATCCGGCGCAGCGGCCGCTGGCCGGACCTGCCGATCGTCGCCTTGACCGCCAATGCCATGCCCGAGGAACGGGAGCGCTGTCGCGCGGCTGGGATGAACGACTACCTGGCCAAACCCTTTCGCCGCGAGGAACTGGCCGCGTTGCTGGACCTGTGGATACCGCTCAGGAAAGCCCCTTGATCTGCGCCAGCAACTGATCGAGGCCCGCGCGCAATTGCGTCAGTTGCTGCAGGTCGATGCCGCTGTCGCACAGTAACCTGGCCTTGAGCGGCCCGACCTGCTCTCGCAGGGCAACACCGGCTGGCGACAAGCTCAGGTGCACTTCACGCTCGTCCCGCGCCGAGCGCTGGCGCTGCACGAACTGCATATGCTCCAGGCGCTTGAGCAAGGGCGTCAGCGTTCCGGAATCCAGCGCCAGGCGTTCGCCCAACGCCTTGACGGTGGGTTGCTCAGGCGGCTGTTGCTGCCACTCCCACAACACCAGCATCACCAGGTACTGCGGATAGGTCAGGCCCAGGGGCTCGAGCAAGGGCTTATAGCCCCGGATCACCGCCCTGGAGGCCGCGTACAGTTTGAAACAGAGCTGGTTATCCAGCGCCAGCGAATCAACGGACAGGTCATTCATTTGAGCAGGACTTCAATCTCGCGCGTCAGGTCCTGGGGTTTGGTCGCGGGGGCAAAACGCTTGACCAACTTGCCGTCCTGACCAATCAGGAACTTGGTGAAGTTCCATTTGATGCCCTGGGACCCCAACACCCCGGGTGCGCGCTGCTTCAACTGGACAAACAACGGATGGGCGTCACGGCCATTGACGTCGATTTTTTTGAACAGGGGAAAGCTGACGCCGAAATTCAGTTCGCAAAACTCGGAGATCGCCTCCTCGTTGCCCGGCTCCTGCTTGCCGAACTGATTGCAGGGAAAACCGAGCACCACCAGGCCTTGATCCTTATAGGTCTGCCACAACGCTTCCAGTCCCTTGTATTGCGGGGTGAAACCACACTTGCTGGCGGTGTTGACCACCAGCACCGCTTTGCCGGCGTAGTCGGCGAGGGTCTTTTGCTCCCCCTTGATCGTAGTGCATGGGATGTTGAGCAGGTTGTCGGTCATGGGGGGCTCCGGATAGTAGGCGGTGACAATAAACATAGCGATCAATTGGATTGCGTGCAATTTAATTAACCGAAAGCCGACCGGCACTACCGGCTGGCTAGCGAGCATTGGTTGCCTGGGGCAGACTTTCGCCGGCCAGCCAGCGTCTACCTCATTCGCGCGGGACCAAGTCCAGGCACACGGAGTTGATGCAATAACGCAGGCCAGTAGGCGGCGGGCCATCCGGGAACACATGCCCCAGGTGCGCCTCGCATTTGGCGCAAACCACTTCAGTGCGGATCATGCCGTGGCTGACATCGCGGATTTCGACCATGGCACTGGCGCCGATCGGCTCATAGAAACTCGGCCAGCCGCAGCCGGAATCGAACTTTGCCCGGGAGTCGAACAGCGGTTCATTGCAGCAGATGCAATGATAGACACCCGCGGTTTTGGTCGCGTTGTACTTGCCCGAGAACGGTCGCTCGGTGCCCTTGAGACGGCACACGTTGTACTGCTCCGGATCGAGCATGGCCCGCCACTCTTCCAGGGTTTTCTGGATCTTTTCCATCGTCCTACCTCAGCAACTGAAAAAGCCCGATCTGTACCTTTTCCACGGATCGGGCGGCACGTATGATTGCGCCTCGTCAAACGCCAGTCTGGCAGCCGCGTTACACGCATTCAAACGGATTTTGGTGCACCGCTCCGAGGCGCCGGGCTCGTGTGAGAACGCAGGATTCCCAGTACGGTAGTGCATACAACGTCTGGATCGTTCATTTTCGGGAACACATCGCCATGCAGGTCAGCAAATCGAACAAGCTCGCCAACGTCTGTTATGACATTCGCGGCCCGGTGCTCAAGCACGCCAAGCGCCTGGAAGAGGAAGGCCATCGCATCCTCAAGCTGAACATCGGCAACCCGGCGCCCTTTGGTTTCGAAGCGCCTGATGAAATCCTCCAGGACGTCATCCGCAACCTGCCGACCGCCCAGGGCTACAGCGACTCCAAAGGCCTGTTCAGCGCTCGCAAGGCCGTCATGCAGTACTACCAGCAGAAGCAGGTCGAAGGTGTCGGTATCGAGGACATCTACCTGGGCAACGGCGTTTCCGAACTGATCGTGATGTCGATGCAGGCCCTGCTCAACAATGGCGACGAAGTACTGGTTCCAGCGCCCGACTACCCGCTGTGGACTGCCGCGGTGAGCCTGGCCGGCGGCAACCCAGTGCATTACCTGTGCGACGAACAGGCCGACTGGTTCCCTGACCTGGCGGACATCAAGGCCAAGATCACCCCCAACACCAAGGCCCTGGTGATCATCAACCCGAACAACCCGACCGGCGCGGTGTACTCGCGCGAAGTCCTGATGGGCATGCTCGAACTGGCTCGCCAGCACAACCTGGTGGTGTTCTCCGACGAAATCTACGACAAGATCCTGTACGACGACGCTGTGCACATCTGCACCGCCTCGCTGGCGCCGGACCTGCTGTGCCTGACCTTCAACGGCCTGTCCAAGTCCTACCGGGTGGCGGGTTTCCGTTCGGGCTGGATCGCCATCTCCGGGCCCAAGCAACACGCCCAGAGCTACATCGAAGGCATCGACATGCTGGCCAATATGCGCCTGTGCGCCAACGTGCCGAGCCAGCATGCGATCCAGACGGCACTGGGCGGCTACCAGAGCATCAACGACCTGGTGCTGCCCCAGGGGCGTCTGCTGGAGCAACGCAACCGGACCTGGGAGCTGCTCAATGACATTCCGGGCGTCAGCTGCGTGAAGCCGATGGGGGCGCTGTACGCCTTCCCGCGGATCGACCCGAAAGTCTGCCCGATCCACAATGATGAAAAATTCGTGCTCGACCTGCTGCTCTCGGAAAAACTGCTGGTGGTGCAGGGCACGGCGTTCAACTGGCCATGGCCTGACCATTTCCGCGTCGTGACCCTGCCCCGCCTCGACGACCTGGACATGGCCATCGGCCGGATCGGCAACTTCCTGAAATCCTACCGCCAGTAACCGACCTGCTGCCGAGGCGGGTACTCACCCGTCCTCGGTGATTGATTCAGCAACATATCCCCCGCCTTTCGACTACCCTCTGCGCCTTGTGTGCTGGCGCGGCCTCAATTGTGGCTGCAACCCAATAGCCACGGGCATTGCGCAGGGAAAAACCGGCCCAATATTGCGTGAGGTGATACGAGAAATGTCCTGCAACCCACTAGAATCTGGCTGTAGGACACAGTTTGAAATAGTCACTCGGTTGAATAGCCCGGTGCAGCACCTTATATACCCCGCAGTAAGCTACATCTTTAGCATGAGGAGATTTCTACAACCATGATGCGCATCCTGCTGTTTTTGGCCACTAACCTGGCGGTCGTGCTGATTGCCAGCATCACCCTGAGCCTTTTCGGCTTCAACGGGTTCATGGCGGCCAACGGGGTTGATCTCAACCTCAATCAGCTGCTGATTTTCTGTGCGGTCTTTGGTTTCGCCGGTTCCCTGTTCTCGCTGTTCATCTCCAAGTGGATGGCGAAGATGAGCACCAGCACCCAAATCATCAGCCAGCCGCGCACTCGCCATGAACAATGGTTGTTGCAAACCGTTGAGCAACTGTCCCGCGAAGCCGGGATCAAGATGCCTGAAGTCGGTATTTTCCCGGCTTACGAGGCCAACGCGTTTGCCACCGGCTGGAACAAGAACGATGCACTGGTCGCAGTCAGCCAGGGCTTGCTCGAACGTTTCTCGCCAGACGAAGTGAAAGCGGTCCTGGCCCACGAGATCGGCCACGTAGCCAACGGTGACATGGTCACCCTGGCGCTGGTCCAGGGCGTGGTGAACACTTTCGTGATGTTCTTTGCGCGGATCATCGGCAACTTTGTCGACAAGGTGATTTTCAAGAACGAAGAAGGCCAAGGCATTGCCTACTACATCGCGACCATCTTCGCGGAACTGGTGCTGGGCTTCCTGGCCAGTTCGATCGTCATGTGGTTCTCGCGCAAACGCGAGTTCCGTGCCGACGAAGCCGGTGCCCGCCTGGCCGGTACCAGCGCCATGATCGGCGCCCTGCAACGCCTGCGCTCTGAACAAGGCCTGCCAGTGCACATGCCGGACACCCTGAATGCCTTCGGCATCAACGGTGGCCTCAAGCAAGGGTTCGCTCGCATGTTCATGAGCCACCCGCCGCTGGAAGAACGTATCGACGCACTGCGTCGTCGCGGTTGATCAGACCAGCGTAACAACAAAAAGGCCCGCAGCGATGCGGGCCTTTTTTGTTTGCCTTGAGGACAGGGTTGCTTGCCAGGGCCCTTCGCGAGCAGGCTCGCTCCCACCCTGGCGGGTGTCCCGTCCAATGTGGGGCCTGCTCGCGATAGGCCGGCACAGGCAACACAAAGCTAACGAGGAGAGATCCGGTACACCCGCTCCACCAGCCGTGTCACCCCGGCCTGCAGGAACTTCCAGCTTTCACCCAGCACATCCTGCTCCTGCAGCACCTGCAGGCACCAGAAGCGACCCAACGACTGCTGCACCTCGTCATCCTTCACGGCAAACGGTGGCCCTGGCAGCTGTGCCTGATCGTAATCAAGGGTTACCAGTAATCCCCGAAACTCGGCCGGCAAGATCTGTTGCAGGTGCGCGCCATAACGCTCGCGCATCGGCGGCGGCAAGGCAATCAGTGCCGCTCGATCGTACAGCGCGGCACAATCGATCACATCGTGCGCCGCCAGTGCAAAAAAATCGCCACACCACAGCTCGATGGCCCCGGCACGATAGACCTTGAACGCCCCCACTTCGCTCACCTCAGGCGCCAGCTGCTGCTCGCTGAAAAAGTCTTCGACGGCCTTCTGCGAAATTTCAATCCCGAGCACCTGGTGCCCCTGCCCTGCCAGCCATAGCAGATCCAGACTCTTGCCACACAGCGGGACCAGCACCCGCACCCGCGCAGGGATCGCCAGGTCCGGCCAGTGGCGCTGCAAATACGGATTGACTTGTGGCAGGTGAAAACCGATCTGGTTCGAAGCCCATTTCTTGTGCCAAAACTCCGGCTGCATAAATCACCCTGAAAATTCGATCAATTTGCCCTAAAACTTATATTAGATTTAGATCAATGATCTGACTGAAGATGCAGCCATCTTACCGCTCAGGATCTCTCCCATGTTCCCCAGCCTGTTTATCTCCCATGGCTCACCTATGCTGGCGCTGGAGCCCGGCGCCAGTGGACCGGCACTCGCGCGCCTGGCCAGCGAGTTGCCAACCCCCACGGCCATAGTGATCGTCTCCGCGCACTGGGAAAGTCGAGACATACGGGTCAGCAGCGGCGCACAGCCAGAAACCTGGCACGACTTTGGTGGCTTTCCTGCCGCCCTGTTCGCCGTGCAGTACCCCGCACCCGGTCAGCCCGAGCTGGCGGCACAGGTCGCCGAACGGATCATGGCTGACGGCCTGCCGGCGCAGCTCGACGGGCAGCGCCCGTTCGATCATGGGGTCTGGGTGCCGTTGTCGCTGATGTATCCGCGTGCCGACATCCCCGTGGTGCAGGTATCGCTGCCAAGCCACGCCGGCCCGGTGCTACAGACCCGGATTGGCCGCGCACTGTCCAGCCTGCGCCAACAGGGCGTGCTGCTGATCGGCTCCGGCAGCATCACCCACAACCTGCGGGAACTGGACTGGCATGCCGGCCCCGAAAGCATCGAGCCTTGGGCCCGTGAGTTCCGTGACTGGATGATCGACAAGCTGGCGGCCGACGATGAAGCGGCACTGCATGACTACCGCCAACAGGCGCCGAACGCGGTACGCAGTCACCCGAGTGACGAACACTTGTTACCGCTGTATTTTGCCCGCGGTGCCGGGGGGGCGTTCAGCGTGGCGCACACAGGTTTCACCCTGGGCGCGCTGGGCATGGACATCTATCGGTTTGGTTGACCACTGAACCTCGCCGGCAAACAGCAGGCAAAAAAAATCCCCGAACCAGTCGGGGATTTTTTATCGCAGATCAATCAGCCCGAGGGCGGATCAATCTTCGCGGTAGCGGCGCAGTTTCAGCTGCTTACCGGCAACACGAGTGTCCTTCAGCTTGGTCAGCAGTTTCTCCAGACCATCTTCCGGCAGCTCTACCAGCGAGAAGCTGTCACGCACCTGGATGCGACCGATTGCTTCGCGCGCCAGGCCACCTTCGTTGAGGATGGCGCCCAGCAGGTTCTTGGCGGCGATACCGTCACGCGCACCCAGCGCGGTACGGCAACGAGCACGACCTTCGGCCAGCGGGATCGGCGCACGACGCTCACGATCACCACGGTCCGGACGATCACCGGTACGCTCTGGACGGTCGCCACGCGGTGCATTGTTCGGCACCAGAGGACGTTCCTTCTCGATCGCGGCCAGGGTCAGCGCTTGACCGTTGGTAGCCTTGCGCAGCAGGGCTGCGGCCAGGGCACGTGGGCTGCAACCGATGTCGGCGGTCAGGCGATCGAGCAGATCACCGTGGGTCGACTCGGCATCAGCCACCAGCGGCGCCAGGCTGTTGGTCAGTTTCTTGATGCGCGCATCGAGAACGGCCTGAGCGTCCGGCAGGCGAACTTCAGCCACTTTCTGCCCGGTTACACGCTCGATCACTTGCAGCATGCGGCGCTCACGCGGAGTCACCAGCAACAGTGCACGACCTTCGCGACCGGCACGGCCAGTACGGCCGATACGGTGAACGTAGGATTCCGGATCGTACGGCATGTCAACGTTGAACACGTGAGTGATGCGCGGAACGTCCAGGCCACGAGCCGCAACGTCGGTCGCCACAACGATGTCCAGACGGCCATCCTTGAGGGAGTCGATCACGCGCTCACGCTGGTTCTGGGCAATGTCACCGTTCAGCGCAGCGGCTTTGTAGCCTTTGGCTTCCAGGGCGCTGGCCAGGTCCAGGGTCGCTTGCTTGGTCCGCACGAACATGATCAGTGCGTCGAAATCTTCCACTTCCAGCAGGCTCAATACAGCCGAGGTCTTCTGGTCAGCGTGAACCAACAGGTGAGCCTGTTCGATCGCGGTAACGGTCTGGGTCTTGGTCTGGATCTTCACGTGTTGCGGATCGCGCAGATGGCGTTCGGCAATGGCACGGATCGATTGCGGCAAGGTGGCCGAGAACAGTACGGTCTGACGGGTCGGTGGCAAGGCCTTGAAGATAACTTCCAGGTCGTCCATGAAGCCCAGTTTGAGCATTTCGTCGGCTTCGTCGAGAACCAGGTGGTTCACGGTCGCCAGTACTTTTTCGTCGCGACGCAGGTGGTCGCACAGACGGCCCGGAGTGGCGACAACAATCTGTGCGCCATTACGGATTGCTTTCAATTGTGGGCCCATCGGCGCGCCGCCGTAGACAGCCACAACAGTTACGCCTGGCATTTGCTTGGCGTAGGTTTCAAAAGCGGTTGCAACTTGCAGCGCCAACTCTCGGGTTGGCGCCAGGATCAGGGCTTGCGGCTCGCGCTTTGCAGGATCGATGCGATGCAGGATTGGCAGGGCGAACGCAGCGGTTTTACCCGTACCGGTTTGCGCCTGACCAATCATGTCGTGACCGGCCATAATGATCGGGATCGATTGCTGCTGAATAGCCGAAGGCTCTTCGTAGCCGGTCGCGATGACGGCTGCCAGAATATTCGGATTAAGATTAAAAGCGGCGAAGCCGCCGGTTTCCTGGGTCATGGGTCTGCCTCTAAGTGCATCCGCAAAGACCCATGCTCCAAAGCTGCGCGTGCCGTGTTGAGACTCAAGAGTCGCCCTGGCAGCTTTGTCGGCGGGGATTTGCGAAAACGAATGAATGAAAAGAATCGTCAAGGAAGAGTCCGCAGTGCGGACGTGCAGCCGAAGCTGACTTCGGGGAATTGCTCTGCCTAAACGCGGCCCGGCTAAAGGCCGGCGCGCACTATACCGGAATTCCCTCAAAAAGGGAGCTTTTTTTATCGGCAAACGCCTGTGAACGCAGGAGTGTCACAGCTTTTGTGGATATTCGCGCGACGGTCTATTTTTCAAAGGCCCGGCCCTGCTGGTCATCACGCTAAAACGGTTCATCTTGCAGGCCGGGACCTTTGGTCCGATACCTCCTTCCCTCCCGAGGATTTACCCCATGAATCAACCGGATAAGAGTCGTGTCAGCCGAGAACGACGGGGGCATGTCCTGCTGATCGGGCTGGATCGGGTCGCCAAGCGCAACGCATTTGACCTGGACCTGCTGAACGCCCTGAGCCTGGCTTATGGCGAATACGAAGCCGACCCCCAGGCCCGGGTCGCAGTGGTGTTTGCCCATGGCGAACACTTTACCGCCGGCCTGGACCTGATGAGTGCCAGCGGCTCACTGGCAAAGGGCTGGCAGGTTCCGCCTGGCGGCTGCGATCCGTGGGGGGTGTTCGTCGGGCCGAGGGTCAGTAAACCGGTGATTGTGGCTGCCCACGGCTATTGCCTGACCATTGGTATCGAGCTGATGCTGGCGGCGGACATCAACCTGTGCGCCAGCAATACCCGCTTTGCGCAGATGGAAGTCCAGCGCGGGATCTTTCCCTTCGGCGGCGCCACCTTGCGCCTGCCTCGACTGTCGGGCTGGGGCAATGCCATGCGCTGGCTGTTGACCGGTGACGAGTTCGACGCCCACGAAGCATTGCGCCTGGGGTTGGTGCAGGAGGTCATGGCCAGTGAGGATCTGCTGCCGCGCGCCATTGAACTGGCCGAACGCATCGCCCGCCAGGCACCGCTGGGGGTTCGAGCGACATTGCAGTCGGCGCGCCAGGCCCACATTGAGGGTGAAGCGGCGGTAGCGGCGAGTTTGCCGGCGCTGGCCAAGGCACTGCTCAACAGCGAGGACGCCAGGGAAGGCGTAAGGTCGCTGATCGAAAAACGAGCGGGAGTGTTCAAAGGCCTCTAGGCAATCGCGAGCGGGCTCGCCCACGGGACGAGGGTATGACCGGTCAACTACTCGTTATGTCGCGGGACGAATGGCCTTGATCAGGTTCTGCAACGAGTACCCCAGGCGCGGGGCCAGGGCTTCGGCGCGAGCGGTCAACCCGTGCATGTCCAGTTCCTGGTCCAGCTCCGCGGGCACGATCAGGATCACATTGCCCTCCTTCACCGGCAGCTCCCAGTAGTGACGGTGATACAGCCCGCGCAGCAGCGCCGCGCCCAATGGTTTGCCGTCATCAGTGGCCCATTGATTGATCACCAGCCAACCGCCCGGATTCAGGCGTTTCTGGCAATTCTCCAGGAAATTCCACGCCAGGTGCCCGACACCCGGCCCGACATCGGTGTAGAGGTCGACGAAGATCAAGTCCGCCGGCTCGGCGGTTTCCAACAGTTCGAGCGCATCGCCAATGCGGATATACAGACGCGGATCATCGTCCAGGCCCAGGTACTCGATGGCCAGGCGCGGTACATCCGGGCGCAGTTCGATGGCTTCTACGTCTTCCAGGGGCAGGAACTTCAGGCACGCCTGGGTCAGGGTCCCAGCGCCCAGACCAAGGAACAACGCGCTGTCCGGCTGTTCGTGGCACAGCGCGCCAATCAGCATGGCGCGGGTGTAGTCATACTCCAGCCAGCTCGGGTCAGCGGTGAACACGCAGCTCTGCTCGATGGCGTCGCCAAATTCGAGGAAGCGATAATCCGCCACTTCCAGCACCCGGATCATGCCGAACTCATCGTGCACTTCGGCGAGCAGATGCTCGACGCGCTCCTCAGTCATTTCGTCTCCTGGTCGTTGCCCGGCCAGTCCCGGGGCAACGTTATCATTCGTTCCGCGTTACGCGGCAAAGGCGCGATTGTCGACCAAGCATCGCCAGCAGGTCACGTACTAATTGCTGATAACATGAGGTCCCGTGCGTAAACACTAGAGACCGTGATGAGCCAACCCTGGAGTCCTGACAGCTGGCGCGCCCTGCCGATCCAGCAACAACCCCACTACCCGGACGCGGCGCACCTGCACGCCGTCGAGCAAAGCCTGGCCAGTTATCCGCCCCTGGTGTTTGCCGGAGAGGCCCGGGAGTTGCGCCGTCAGTTTGCCGAGGTGACCGAAGGTCGTGCGTTTCTGTTGCAGGGCGGTGACTGCGCGGAAAGTTTTGCCGAGTTCTCGGCGGCCAAGATTCGCGACACCTTCAAGGTACTGCTGCAGATGGCCATCGTCATGACCTTTGCTGCCGGCTGCCCGGTGGTCAAGGTCGGGCGCATGGCCGGGCAATTCGCCAAGCCGCGCTCGGCCAACGACGAAACCATCGATGGCGTGACCCTGCCGGCTTATCGGGGTGACATCGTCAACGGCATCGGCTTCGACGAAAAAAGCCGGGTGCCGGACCCAGATCGCCTGCTGCAGTCCTACCATCAGTCCACCGCCACCCTGAACCTGTTGCGCGCCTTCGCCCAAGGCGGTTTTGCCGACCTGCACCAGGTACACAAGTGGAACCTGGACTTCATCGCCAACTCGGCGCTGGCGGAAAAGTACAGCCACCTGGCCAACCGTATCGATGAAACCCTGGCCTTCATGCGCGCCTGCGGTATGGATTCGTCGCCACAATTGCGCGAGACCAGTTTCTTCACCGCCCACGAAGCCCTGCTGCTCAATTACGAAGAAGCCTTCGTACGGCGCGACAGCCTGACCAACGACTATTACGACTGCTCCGCCCACATGCTGTGGATCGGCGACCGCACCCGCCAGCTCGACGGCGCCCACGTCGAGTTCCTGCGCGGGGTCAACAACCCGATCGGGGTCAAGGTCGGCCCGAGCATGAACACCGATGAGCTGATTCGCCTGATCGACGTGCTCAACCCGGACAACGACCCGGGCCGCCTGAACCTGATCGCCCGCATGGGCGCAAACAAGGTCGGCGATCACCTGCCGCAACTGATTCGTGCCGTGGAGCGTGAAGGCAAGAAAGTGCTCTGGAGCAGCGACCCGATGCATGGCAATACCATCAAGGCCAGCAGCGGCTACAAGACCCGGGATTTCGCGCAGATCCTCGGTGAGGTGAAGCAGTTCTTCCAGGTTCACCAGGCCGAAGGCACTTACGCTGGCGGTATTCACATCGAGATGACCGGTCAGAACGTCACCGAGTGCATCGGCGGCGCACGCCCGATCACCGAGGACGGCTTGTCGGACCGCTACCATACCCACTGCGATCCACGGATGAATGCCGATCAGTCGCTGGAGCTGGCGTTCCTGATCGCCGAAACCCTGAAGCAGGTTCGCCGCTAAATCGGGGTGCAACCCGCCAACGCCACCCGCAACCGCGCGCCGCACTGGCGCGGGGGCAATTGAGTTGAATCTGCGCCAGGCCCAACCAGCCCGCCATCCGGCGCAAGCTGTCCGCCAGCGCCTGCATGCCCACCTCATCCAGCCCCGGTTGCTCCTCGTGCACTGCGTGCACGGCCAACCGGCCCAACGCCCGTTCTGCCCGCAAGTCCACCCGCGCGGCGATCCGCTCATGGTGCAGAAACGGCAACACGTAGTAGCCATATACCCGCTTGGCCGGGGGCGTATAGATTTCCAGGCGGTAACGGAAATCGAACAGGCGCTCGGTCCGGCTGCGCTCCCAGATCAACGAATCAAAGGGTGAGAGCAAGGCACTGGCACTGACCCGGCGCGGCACTTTCGGCTCAGGCAAACAGTACGCCGGCTGCTTCCAGCCCTGCACTTCACATACCTGCAACGCGCCATCTTCCACCAGCTCTGCCAACGCGCTGCGACACTGCACCAACTCCAGGCGAAAATAGTCGCGCAGGTCCCTCTCAGTGGCCACGCCCAGCGCAGCGGTGGCATGCAGGAGCAGCCCCCGTTGCGCCTCGGCCTCGCTTTGCAGAGCAACGCTGCGCACGGACTTGGGTATCACCCGTTCCGGCAGATCGTAGAGCCGCTCAAAACCGCGTCGCCCCGCCACCGTGACCTCCCCGGCCGCGAACAACCACTCCAATGCATGTTTCTCCACACTCCAGTCCCACCAGGGGCCCGCCCGCTCCTGACGCGTCGACAAACTGCCAGCACCCAGCGCACCCAGCTCCTCCACAGAGGCGAGGACCCGGCGGATGGTGTCCTGTTGCTCCCGCCCGAAACGCGCCAGTTGCTGGTAGATCCCCTCACCTTGCGCCGCCCGCTGCATCCGCCAACGCAGCAACGGATACATCGACAACGGCAGCAATGAGGCTTCATGCCCCCAATATTCGAACAAAGTGCGGCGTCGCCCCTGGCCCCAGGCAGCCTGATCAAGCAACTCGGCTGGGTAATCTCCGAGGCGCGAGAACAAGGGCAAGTAGTGCGAGCGCACCAACGCGTTGACCGAATCGATCTGCAGCACACCCAGGCGCTCGATCAACCGATTGAGCTGGCTCGCCTTGACCGGCGCTGGCGGCTGCCGCCCAGAGAAGCCTTGGGCCGCGAGGGCCAGGCGCCTGGCCTGTTTGAGGGAAAAACTCAGGGAGCTGGTCATGCACCGTCCTTGATCGAGGTTTGCTCCACCTTAATGCCAGGCTGGCAAAACGCCAATGGATCGCTCGGCGCTGGCTACTTGCCCTTACCCATGGGGTCTTCCCAGAAATGCCGCTGCACTTCCTGCTGGATGTCCGCCCGACTCAAGCCGATGTCTTTCAAGGCGTCATCGCTGAGACTGGCCAGCACTGCCCGCTCACGATGCAACTGATACCAGCGCACGAGTTTCTCCAGCAGATGGTGAGAGAAGCCATGGAGTGAAAAATGGTTCAACTGCACATAACCCTTTTGACCTTTCATCGTCTTGCCCTCCGTTGTGGATGGCTCAAGTCTCGCGCCAGGACTAAGATCAATCCAACGAATGTTTCTTATGCAACACATCTCGGAGATTGATGAGTTGAGCGCCTACCCCAGCATTGACACTGATGTCCTGCGCACCTTCGTCGCCATCGCCGACCAGGGCGGTTTCACCCGTGCGGGCGAGTTGGTCAACCGCACGCAATCGGCGGTCAGCATGCAGATGAAGCGCCTGGAAGAGGACGTGCTGCAACGCCAGCTGTTCCAGCGCGACGGCCGCCAGGTGAAGCTGACCGCCGAGGGCCAGGTGTTGCTGGGTTACGCCCGGCGAATCCTCAAGCTGCACAGTGAAGTGTTCAACACCCTGCGCGAACCGCACATGGTCGGCATGGTCAGGATCGGCACGCCTGACGACTATGTCATGCGCTTCCTGCCGGGCATCCTGTCGCGCTTCGCCCAGTCTTACCCGCTGATCCAGATCGAAGTGCACTGCGACTCCTCTGAGCAACTGCTGCAGCGCCAGGATCTGGACCTGTCGATTGTCACCCGCGAACCCGGCAGCGAGATCGGGCAATTGCTGCGCAAGGAGCGATTTGTCTGGGCCCAGGCGCAGTGCTTCAACCCAAACGAGCAAGTGCCGCTGCCGCTGGCAATGTTCAACAGTGACTGTTTTTGCCGGCGCTGGGCCTGTAACGCGCTGGACGCCAGCGAGCGCGAGTACCGGATCGCCTATAACAGCTCAAGCCTGTCGGCGATCATGGCGGTGGTCAGTGCCGGGTTGGCGGTAACGGCCCAACTGGAAAGCCTGATCCCCCAGGACATGCGTATTCTCGGCGAGGCGCAAGGTCTGCCGCAGTTGCCCGAGGCCAGCATCATGCTGCTGCGCAACCTGCATAACCCCTCACCCATCACCGAGTGCCTGGCCGAGCACATTGTCGAAGGCTTCAAACTTTAAAGGCGAGCATCACCGCACACAGCACCAGGAAGGCGCAGAACAACCCGCGCAGCAGGCGTTCCGGCATGGCGTGGGCGATCTTCACCCCCCAACTGATGCTCAACAGACCGCCCGCCGCCATGGGCAGCGCAATGTTCCAGTTCACCTGCTGATGCAGGGCATAGGTGACCAGCGTCACGCCGGTGCTGGGCAAGGCCAGCGCCAGCGACAGGCCCTGGGCCACCACTTGTGTGGTGCCAAACAGGCTGGTGAGCACCGGCGTCGCCACCACGGCACCGCCCACGCCGAACAACCCGCCCATGGCGCCCGAGGCCGCTCCCAGGACACCCAACCAGGGCCATGGGTAGCGCATCTGTGCACTGGGTGTGGCGGTCGCCATGAACATGCGCAGCAGGTTGTAGCTCGACAGCGCCACCAGAAAGGCCACAAAACCGATACGCATGGCCTGGGCATCAATGCCCACCGCCCAGATGGAGCCGAGCCAGGCGAAACAGAAGCCCATCGACGCCAGCGGCAGGGCATGACGCAGTTCGATGCGAGTGCGCTGATGGTAGCGCCACAGCGCCAGCATCACATTGGGCACCACCATCACCAGCGCTGTCCCTTGAGCAATCTGCTGATCCAGGCCGAACAATATGCCCAGCACCGGAATCGCGATCAATCCACCGCCGATCCCGAACAATCCACCGACAGTGCCCAGGGCAGCCCCTAATACCAGATACATCGCCAACTCAATCACAATTCATCTCCTCCCCATCAGGCTGTGCATCCTACGCAGTCGCTCCTAGCGGGGAAACGCACAGCAACGCACAATGGCTGTGCCAAATCTGCATAAGTAGATCCTCATGAATCCCAACGCGCTCACCGACCAACTGGGGCTTTTCCTCGACGTCGTGGAAACCGGCAGTTTTTCCGCGGCGGCCCGCCGCCATCCACTGACGCCCTCGGCTGTCGCCAGGCGCATCGACAGCCTGGAGCATGCCTTGGGCAGCCAGCTGTTCGTGCGCACCACCCATGCCGTTCGCGCCACACCCGCGGGCCTGGCGTTTGCCGAGCGGGCCCGGCGGATAGTCAGTGAATTGCGCCTGGCCCGGGCCGAGGCGGCTTCCTTGAGCAGCGCGCCAGAGGGCCTGATTCGAGTCGATGCGCCTGCAGCCTTTGGGCGGCGCCACCTGGCACCGGTGATTGCCGACTTTCTACAAGTCTATCCGGGGCTTGACGTGCAATTGCACTTGATCGACAGCTTCGTCGACATGCAGGGCTTGAACCTGGGCAAGGTCGACCTGGTGCTGCGCGCCGGGCAAATGGCCGATACCCGCATGGTGGCCACCCCCCTGGCGAGCATGGTGCGCATTGCCTGCGCCAGCCCCGCCTACCTCAAGCGGCGCGGCGTTCCCAAGCATCCCGAGGCATTGAGCAGCCACGACGGACTCGACTGGGATGGCCTGGCACCGCCCTTCGCCTGGCGCTTCGAGCAGGACGGCCAACTGCACTTGCATCGTCCGCAGCGCATCCGCCTGAGCGCCAACAATGCCGAAGCGCTGCTCTACGGCGCCCTCGCCGGCCTGGGCATTGCGCACCTGCCGACCTGGCTGTGCAGCGAATACCTGCTGCGTGGCGAATTGCTGCCGCTGTTCTGCGACAGCGGCTTGCCCAAGTCGGAGAACACCGGCATCTATGCCCTGCGCCTGGAGCAGCAAGCCAACTCCCGCACACGTCTATTGCTGGAATACCTCAAGAGCCGTTTCAGCCCGATCCCGCCGTGGGACCTGGCCTTGCAGCGCGACTTCAGCAGGCTCTAGCCGAAAATTATCTGGCGCATTAAAGACTCGCCCGCTAGATTCATGACCATCATCGATCAAGGTTCAGACATGACCCGCCAAAGCGCCACTCCGGACAACTGCGACAACCTGCTGCTGGACAACCAACTGTGCTTTGCCCTGCATTCCACTTCGTTGCTGATGACCAAAGTCTACAAACCCTTGCTGCAAGCCTTGGGGCTGACGTACCCGCAATACCTGGCAATGATGGTGCTGTGGGAACAGGACGGGCTGACTGTCGGCGAGATCAGCGCCCGCCTGCTCACCGACCCCGGCTCCCTGACGCCATTGCTCAAGCGCCTGGAGGCCGAAGGATTGCTCAGCCGCACTCGCAGCCGCGAGGACGAGCGAGTGGTGATTGTCGAACTGACCGAGCAAGGCCGCGCCCTTCGACAGAAGGCCCGGGAAGTCCCACCGTGCATCCTCGGCGCCAGCGGCCAGACCCTGGCGCAAATGCGCAAGCTGCAGGAAGACTTGCAGAATCTGCGCCGCCATTTGCAGGACAGTTTGTAGCTGGCCTGTCCCGTGTCGCTTGTTGGATAGCCTTCGCAGGCAAGCCTTGCTCCTACAGGATCTGGGCTGGCAGGTGGAGCGGCGTACAGACGAACGGGCCATGTAGTTTTGCTTTATATCTTGCGCGCAAAATATTAACGCGATAAATTTATTTCGCAGTTACTTGGCGCGCAAACATTTAGCGCAAATCACATCCAGCGAGGTCCCTTCCATGCAAACGCTCTACACCGCAGTCGCAACCGCCACCGGTGGCCGTGATGGCCGCGCCGTCTCCAACGACAACATCCTCGACGTCAAACTCGCCACCCCCAAAGCACTGGGCGGTGCTGGCGGTGCAGCGACCAACCCTGAACAACTGTTCGCCGCTGGTTATTCGGCCTGCTTCATCGGTGCGCTGAAATTCGTCGCCAGCCAGAGCCAGCGCAAAATCCCCGATGACGCCTCGATCACCGCCCACGTCGGCATCGGCCAGATCCCCGGCGGTTTTGGCCTGGACATCGACCTGCATATCAGTCTGCCTGGCCTGGAACACCCGCAGGCACAAGCGCTGGTGGACGCCGCGCACCAGGTTTGCCCTTACTCCAACGCCACCCGTGGCAATGTCGATGTACGCCTGCACGTCACCGTCTGAGTGCCTGGTACTTTCCAGACGCGCAGAAAAAAGCCCGACACAAGGTCGGGCTTTTTTTGCCTACAAGGACTGCGCTTATTTAGCACGGCCTTTGTAAGAACCGCCTTCGCGGGTATCGATCTCGATCATGTCGCCGATTTCGATGAAGTCAGCAACCGACAGCTCGGTACCATTCTTCAGTTTGGCAGGCTTCATCACCTTGCCGGAAGTGTCACCGCGAGCGGAACCTTCGGTGTAGTCAACCTGACGCACGATAGTGGTCGGCAGCTCTACGGACACCAGACGGTCTTCGAAGAACACGGCTTCGCAGACGTCGGTCATGCCTTCTTCAACGAATGGCAGAACGCTTTCGATGTCTTCGGCGTTCAGCTCGTACATGGTGTAGTCAGTGGTGTCCATGAACGTGTAGGTGTCGCCGCTGATGAAGGACAGGGTCGCTTCTTTGCGGTCGAGGATCACGTCGTCCAGTTTGTCGTCGGCGCTGTAAACGATCTCGGTCTTGTAACCGGTCAGCAGGTTTTTCAGCTTGGTCTTCATGATCGCGCTGTTACGACCGGACTTGGTGAATTCAGCTTTCTGAACCAGCCAAGGGTCGTTTTCGAGACGGATCACCGTACCGGGTTTCAGTTCTTTACCAGTTTTCATTGCGAATATCCGAATTTGGATGGGATTTACAAAAATCTAGGCCGCGTATCATATCCAATTTAGGTAAAACTGCACCAGCGCTGAGGCAAGATCGGCCTGTAACGACTGTTCCAGACACCAGGCGCGGGCGTGATTTTGTAGTTCAGGCCAGTGCTCCTGGGCGCTGATCCAGGCAGGAGCCATCCCCTCACCGCTATTCCAGGCTCGCCACAACCCCTCTAGCGCCGCGCGTGCCGCGGGTGACAGGGCTTTGGTATACAGGGTCAAAAAGGCGTCAAGCTTGTCCAGGTGGGCCTCTTCCTCCTGCTGGTAGATATGCCACAGCATCGGACGAGCGGCCCATTGCGCACGGACGAACGAGTCTTCGCCACGCACCGCGTTGAAGTCACAGCACCACAGCAGCAGGTCGTACTGGTCCTGGCGGACGAACGGCAACACCTGCACGGTCAAGGCTCCCCGTTGCTGTACCGCCCCGACTGACAGTTCCTGCAGCCCCAACCAGCGCGCCACATCCCCGAGGATTCGCCCCTCTGGCACCAGCAGATGAGTGGCCTGAGACGCGTTCGCCATGACGTCCAGCCAATCGGCCAGCCCGGTATTCTCGTAGGCAAACAGGGAGATCAGGCGTGCCCCCTCAGTGCGCTCCACTCCCAGGCCTTGCAGGAACTCACGCTGCGCCAGCGGGTTGGCTTGAAACCGCTCGCGCCGTGCCAGCAACTCGCGTTCGCGCAGCAACCCTCCCGTGCCCGGCTGGAACCCTGGGAAAAAAAAGTACTTCTGCACATGCTGGAACTTCACCGACGGCAGGCCGTGACAGCCGACGATCCAGTCTTCGGCGCTCAAATAGTCGAGGTTCATCCACAGTGGAGTCTGCTCGCGAGCCGCCATCGCCTCCATGTAGGCATGCGGCAATTGACAGGCGAAGGCGGCGACCACCACGTCGGCGGCGCCCGTCGCTTGCCAGTCCGCCGGCCAGTGACGCACGTCCACCCCTTGCTGCCATTGTTGGCTCGCGCCGACATCGAGTTCCGGGCACAGGCGCTCGAACGCCCGCAGGTCATCGACCCACAAGCGCACCGTGCAGGGATGCTCGGCCACCAGTTGGCGGGCCAGGCGCCAGGTCACGCCGATGTCGCCGTAGTTGTCGACGACCGTACAGAAAATATCCCAGTCGACTTTCATGCCGGGCTCCGTGGGCAAAGACGTCGATTGTCCGCATAAATCGTTGCGCGCAGAAGGGCCGACGGCGATTAATCTTCATGCGACAATCCACGCTTGCCCATTTGCCCCGCCAGGAGGCAACGATGCCGTACCGCCCACCCACTCGCCGCACAGTGTCCATCACCCTCAACCCGCTGCAATTGATCGGCAGCATTGCCCTGGGTCTGTGGCTGGGGTTTGTCGCTATCGCCCTGACGGCCTGGCTGCTGTCCAAACTGTTGCCCGCTGCACAGTTGGCCCCCTTGGCTGACGTGGTGCGCCCGGCCACCCAAGCCAAGCCGGTGGCGGCGCAACCGGCAACGGATAACCAGATGTTTGAGCAGTACAAGAGCCTCCTCAACCAACAGGCGCAGCAGGAAGTCCTGGATCAGGCGCGCAACGACCCGCGCAATCACACCAATCCCACCTGCCAGTTCTGGTTGCAACAAGACCGCACCGTCCCCAGTGACAAAAGCCGCAGCAACGTGCTGCAGTTCTGCAATTGATCATGAATAAACAGAACGTACACCAGTTGCTGCTGGAAAAGCTGGCGATCGATTTCGACGTCGCCCAGCGAGCGGCGCAGACCGCTTATGAAACCGCGACCCACGAAGAAAACATCGCCGAGAACAAGTACGACACCCTGGGGCTCGAAGCTTCCTACCTGGCGGCGGGCCAGGCCAAGCGCGTCGAGGAAATTCGCCAGGCGCTGACGCTGTGCCAGAACATGCCCCTGGGTGCGTATGACGCGCAGCAGGGCATCCAGATCGGCAGTCTGCTGGGCCTGGAGGACGAGCAAGGGCGCCAGCAGTGGTTGTTCCTGGCGCCGGATGCGGCAGGATTGAAGGTCTATCTGGTGGGGCAGTTGATTACCGTCATCACCCCGCGCTCGCCACTGGGCAACAGCCTGCGGGGCAAGTTCGAGGGCGATGAGGTGGAGATCGTGGTGGCGGGCACTCGGCAACAGTTCACTGTCACCGAGGTCGTCTGAAGGACTCAGTGAACCGGCAGTTCAACGCCGTCGAACAGTTCTTCGAGTTCCTGCTTGTTGTGGCACTGGATGGCCTTGGCCATGACTTCGCGGGTCAGGTGCGGGGCAAATTTCTCGATGAAGTCGCACATGAAGCCACGCAGGAAAGTACCGCGCCGGAAACCGATCTTGGTCACGCTGGACTCGAACAGCTCGCTGGCATCGAGCACCACCAGATCGTTATCGAGCTTGGTATCGACCGCCATCTTGGCCACGATCCCGACGCCCAGGCCGAGGCGCACATAGGTCTTGATCACATCGGCGTCAGCGGCGGTGAACACCACCTTCGGCGTCAGGCCACGGTGGCTGAAGGCTTCGTCCAGTTTCGAACGGCCGGTGAAACCGAAGACGTAGGTCACGATCGGGTATTCGGCCAGGGCTTCGAGGCTCAGCTTCGGCAGCTTGGTCAGCGGGTGCCCCTGGGGCACCACCACACAACGGTTCCAGCGGTAGCACGGCATCATCACCAGGTCGCCGAACAATTCCAGGGCTTCGGTGGCAATGGCGAAGTCCACGGTGCCGTCGGCGGCCATTTCGGCGATCTGCATCGGCGAGCCTTGGTGCATGTGCAGGGCGACATCAGGATATTGCTTGATGAAATTGCTGATCACCGGCGGCAGGGCATAACGGGCCTGGGTGTGGGTGGTGGCAATCGACAGGGTGCCTTTCTTCTCGTTGGAGAATTCCTGGGCGATCTGCTTGATGCTCTCGACCTTGCGCAGGATTTCGCCGGCGGTGGTGATGATGCGCTCACCCGCCGGCGTGACGCGGGTCAGGTGCTTGCCGCTGCGTGCAAAAACCTCGACGCCCAATTCGTCTTCCAGCAGGCGAATCTGCTTGCTGATGCCCGGCTGCGAGGTGTACAGGCTTTGGGCAGTAGCCGAAACGTTGAGGTCGTGGTGCGCCACTTCCCAGATGTAGCGCAATTGTTGAAGCTTCATATGAATCCCTCAAAGCAGATAGACGCCACGGGCATCAGCGACGGTATATAACTATATTAATGGTTTGAAGAATAAATCTAGAACTTATTTATCAAAAGGCCAGCATTCTCGCCTCAAATGTCCCCGTGCCGCCGGCGCTGTGACAGGGGCACCAGGTACACCGGCACCTGCGACAACTGCAACACCCGCGCGGCCGTGCGCCCCAAGGGGGTTTCCCCTCCGCTGCCATGACTGTGACTCCCTAGGATCAACAAATCCACCGAGAGTTTCTGCGCCTGTTCGAGAATCACCTGCGACGGATCGCCCTGGAACACCCGAACCGATTGAATGAGCTCCAGGTCCTGCTGCCCCTCCCCCAACTCTTCACGAAAACTGTCCAGCACCCGCTGCTCGATATTGGCCATCACCGTACTCAGGCCCTGGCTATGAAACTCGTTGAGGGCCTGTTCGTCGAGGTAGCTCTGCAACACCGATTCAGCGAACAGACCCATCGGTTCAACCGCGTGTACCACATACAACTCGGCCTTGAACGTTCGGGCCAATGCCAGTGCATGTTGCATCACAAAAGGAGCGTAAAGGCCGAGGTCAGTGGCATACAGCATCGAATGAATCATGTGACCTCCTCGAGTGCCTGAATGGCGGAGATTGCTTGAGCTTAGCAGTGCTGCGCGCAGTTCGACGTACCGCGCAAGCTGCTCAACGGACGGCCTAAACCTTCAGTTCGTTGCTGATGCCGTGGGGCACGTGCCCAGTGGCCACGACTTCGCGGGCCAGTTCGCAGTGGCCAGCCTGGTCGTCGAAAAACACATCGGCGGCGAAGGCTTCGAGAAATGCCGACTTGGTCAGGCCACCGAGAAACAGTGACTCATCGAGGCGGATATCCCACTCGCGCAGCGTGCGGATCACCCGCTCATGGGCCGGCGCCGATCGTGCCGTCACCAAGGCGGTACGGATCGGACACTGGTCTTCGGGGAACTCGCGCTGCAAGGCATTGAGTGCGGCCAGGAAGCCCTTGAACGGCCCCCCGCGCAGCGGTTCACGCGCGGCCTGCCGCTCACTGGCCTGGAAGGCTGCAAGACCACCCGCCTGGTACACCCGCTCCGACTCATCGGAAAACAGCACCGCATCGCCATCGAAGGCGATGCGCAATTCTTCGCTGGCCGCCCGACTGGCGCCTCCCGACAGAATGGTCGCGGCGGCGAAGCCGGCGTCCAGTGCACTGCGTACATCTTCAGCGTGAGTGGAGAGAAACAGGTCGCAGCCAAATGCCTTGAGGTACGGATAGGGACTGCGGCCACCGACAAACGCCGCCCGGGAAATCGCCAGGCCGTAGTGATGGATCGAGTTGAACACACGCAACCCGGTGTCGGCACTGTTACGCGATACCAGCACCACTTCGACCCGAGCCTTGCCCAGGTGCGCATTGAGGTTCAAGAGTTTCTGCACCAGGGGAAAAGCATCGCCCGGCTCGAGGATCTCGTCTTCATGTTCGATCTGGTACTGCCGGTACGCTTCGACGCCGCTGGCCAGGTAGACCTTGTGGCTGTCGCTGAGGTCGAACAACGCTCGCGAGGAAATCGCCAGGACCAGTTTGTCGTCGATGCCTTTTGCCATGTGTCCCCCCGGACTAAAACTTCAGCGGTTACGCCCATCAATAAAACACAGGGCCTGATACAGGGCTTCGATCTTCGGCATCGGGCAACCCGCCGCCTGAGCCGCCGCCAAGGGCCGGGCGTAGATAGCGTCCAATTCCAGCGGCCGCTGCTGCAGGAAATCGTGGTACATGCTCGGCCAGTAGTCGGGCATTTTCTCGGTAACCTTGAACAGGTGCTCGGCATATCCCGGTGGCATGCTGTGCCCACAGGCCTGTGCGCCCTGCACCACCTCAGCCATCAGCGCCTGCACCAGCTCGCGACTGTGTTGGTCGGCCATCAAGGGGCTGGTGCTCGCCCCGAGCAGCACCGACAAACCGTTATAAGGAACATTCCAGACCAATTTTTGCCAACGCGCCTGTTGAAGATTGGCCATGGCCTGGGAATCGAGACCAGCGGTACGAAACAGCCCAGCACCGTGCTCGACGATCTGCTGGCGTGCCGCCACATCGGCCATCACCGGGCCACTGTGATAACCCACATGCACGGCGCCCAGCGCCTGGTGTTCGATGATGCCGGGGCCTGCGCGATGCACGCAGATGAAACACAGGCCACCGAGCAGGTGCAGCGAATCGGGCAGCAACTCACGCAAGCCGTCCTCGACATCCAGGCCGTTCTGCAGCAGCAGGACCTTGGCGCCCGCTGCCGCGGCCTGGATAATCGCCGGCGCCAGCTCGCGGTTGCTGGTGGTCTTGGCGCCTACCAGCAGCCAGTCGCAAGGCGGCATGTCTTCAGCGGTGTTGTAGGCCTGGACCGGGTTCAAGGCCAGGGCACCGAACGGGGCACTGTGCAACTGCAGGCCACACTCAGCCACCGCAGAGAATTCGCTGCGCAACAGAAAATGCACGTCAAATCCGGCCCGCGCCAACATCACGCCGTAAAACCCACCAATCGCCCCGGTGCCGATAATGCCGATTCTCGGCGGTTGTTCTGCGGTTACTGTCATGGCAATTCCTCTGGTTCCCGACTCAGCGCCAGCCCCACCGCCGCGTTCAGTTCAGTGCGGGTGAGGCGCGCCTGGACTGCGCCAAAAAACTCACCGTCGCGCACTACAAACAGCGCCGGCAAATGAAAGACCTGATAACGCGCCACGGCGCCCCCGTTGTTGCCGGCATCGATCCAGCACAGGCGGTCGACAGCCAGCTCGAGGGCGGGCAACTGGACACGTGCCCAACGGCAACTGGAGCAGCCGACACTGGTGAAAATCACCAGCGAGACACCACTCATCGCCAACAGCCGTTGGTCGGCGTCGAAATCGGTCAGCTCGCATTCGACCACTATACTGGGGGAAACACTGTCGAATGACCGACACTTGGAGTCCGCGTTCATGGGGCGTTTTATTCCTCATCCTGACGATGTGCCCGTCGAGTTAACGTTGCGCAAGCACCAGTGTATTTCTCGGCAAGAGCTGCACACTATCAGTCTCGGCGGCGTGGCTTGCAATTACCACCGCGCCTGGCGCAAGGGAACGGCACTGGAAGTGCGCATGCCGACCCTCAGCGAACATGTCTGCTACCTGGGTTACGTGGCCTGGTGCCTGCGACGCAAGCGTGGTTACCTGGTGGGCATCGCTTTCATCGACGAGCAGACCCTGTTCAAGGCGCGCATGGGCGAGCAGGTCTGCCAGATCGAGCGTTATTGCCGCCAGCAGGAGCAGCAGCGCGAACCACAAGGCGTCCAGGCGCTGGCCCTGCAATGGGTCGATCAACATGCCACCGAGTACTCCCACGAGACCGTTCGCCAGGCTTTTGCCACGCCCACGCTGGATTAAACCCGCGCCTGCCCATTGTCGAGCCACCGCCTAACGCGCTAAGGTTCGGCTCCCCGCTGCGCTTAAATCATGCTGTGCTCCGCCGCGCGGGGATCGCTGGCGGCCGGCACCCGTGACCTGACGAGTAACACGATGGCTGATTTACCGATCAATGACCTAAACGTCGCCTCCAACGAGACGCTGATCACCCCTGACCAGCTCAAGCGTGATATCCCCCTGAGTGACGCTGCCCTGCAGACCGTGACCAAGGGCCGCGAAGTGATTCGCAATATCCTGGATGGCACCGACCACCGCCTGTTCGTCGTAATCGGGCCCTGCTCGATCCACGACCTCAAGGCCGCACACGAATACGCCGAGCGCCTCAAGGTCCTCGCCGCTGAAGTGTCCGACACCCTATATCTGGTCATGCGGGTCTATTTCGAGAAACCACGCACCACGGTCGGCTGGAAAGGCCTGATCAACGATCCCTACCTGGACGACTCGTTCAAGATCCAGGATGGCCTGCACATTGGTCGCCAACTGCTGCTGGACCTGGCCGAGATGGGCCTGCCCACCGCGACTGAAGCCCTTGACCCGATCTCCCCGCAGTACCTGCAGGACCTGATCAGTTGGTCGGCGATCGGCGCGCGTACCACCGAATCCCAGACTCACCGGGAAATGGCCTCTGGCCTGTCCTCGGCCGTCGGCTTCAAGAATGGCACCGACGGTGGCCTGACCGTTGCCATCAACGCCCTGCAGTCGGTCTCCAGCCCGCACCGGTTCCTGGGGATCAACCAAGAAGGTGGCGTATCGATCGTCACCACCAAGGGCAATGCCTACGGTCACGTGGTCCTGCGCGGTGGCAACGGCAAGCCGAACTACGACTCGGTCAGTGTGGCGCTGTGCGAGCAGGCGCTGAACAAGGCCAAAATCAAACCGAACATCATGGTCGACTGCAGCCACGCCAACTCCAACAAGGATCCGGCCCTGCAACCCCTGGTGATGGAGAACGTGGCCAACCAGATCCTGGAAGGCAACCAGTCGATCATCGGCCTGATGGTCGAAAGCCATTTGAACTGGGGTTGCCAGGCGATTCCCAAGGACCTGGCCGAGCTGCAATACGGTGTGTCGATCACCGACGCCTGCATCGACTGGTCTGCGACCGAAACCACCTTGCGCAGCATGCATGCCAAGCTCAAGGATGTGCTGCCTAAACGCGAGCGCACCTGACCTGCATTCAGCGCACACAAAAACGCCGGGCTCAGCCCGGCGTTTTTATTGGTAACCCTGCTCAGAGCTTGGCGGCATGCCGCTGATGACGCTCCATGTAGCGCTCCACGTAGGAGCACGAGGGGATAACGGTGTAACCCATCTGTTCCGCGTACTCGAGCGCCTGCTCGGTCAACGCGGCGGCAATACCACGGCCACGCAGCGCGTTGGGTACGAACGTGCGATAGATATCCAGGGTCTGCTTACCCAGGTCCATATAGGTCAGGTAGGCACGATGACCGTCCACATTGGTCTCGAATTGATGACCAGCCTGGTCATGGTGGATGGACAACGCCTCGCTCATCACTACTCCTCGCGGGTCTTTGACTGACCCCTACCTTACCGATGTTTGTCCGGCGAAGGAACCTCTACGCCACCCCGTGCCGGTCGGACACCGAGAAAAACCGTCCTGATCCCCGCCGCCTGGCACGTACCAAATAGTAGGCACCAAAGGCACAAATGCTCAAGGCGCGCTCGTCACGATGTCGGTGGCGGGGGTTCGGCACGGGTTAACGTCGAGGGGGTTCGACCAAAGCTCTTGAGCGGTCGATCACCTGAACATTGCCGGATATTGAGACTTAAGACGTGCGCCGGTAGTTAAAGTCACCGCTAACATGCAAAAGTGACGTGAAACGACGCACAATTCCTCAACATAAGTGTAGACGAATCAATATAGAAGGACTTTAGGCTGATACTGCGTAACAGCCATGAGGGTAGCCCCGGCTTTCAAGCAGCTCGCTCAGGACGGGCTTCGCAGCTGTACACTTTTTATACAGCTCGATTAAAAGTTGCTCGAAAAAGAATCAGCGCCTACAATTTTTTTTGCTTCTTGCTCTACGTCAGTTTACTTACTAAAAGTAATGGGTAGTATGTACGCCGGCTGTTTCCTCACTCTGAGGTGACCGCCAATTAATAGAAAGTCCTTGAAGGGGAACACGATGAACAACGTTCTGAAATTCTCTGCTCTGGCTCTGGCCGCAGTTCTGGCTACCGGTTGCAGCAGCGTATCGAAAGAAACCGAAGCACGTCTGACTGCTACTGAAGACGCAGCAGCTCGCTCCCAAGCTCGTGCAGACGAAGCTTACCGTAAAGCTGATGAAGCTCTGGCTGCTGCTCAAAAAGCACAACAGACTGCTGACGAAGCTAACGAGCGTGCTCTGCGCATGCTGGAAAAAGCTAGCCGCAAGTAATAGTCCTTCGGGATTGTTATCAAGCCGACCCATTTTTGGGTCGGCTTTTTTATTGCCCGCAGTTTCTGCAGGCCATAAAAAACCCGCCGGGGCTGGCGTCCCGGCGGGTCTTGTGAAGCGCTTACTGCAGCTCGAGCGGCGTGCTCGACACCAGCGGCGTGCCAGTGCCCGGCACTGCGATTTCCACCGGCAGGCCATCTTCGGCCGCGACCACGTCACGCACCACATCCCAGTTCATGCGCATGTTGCTGGTGATGTCTTCACGCTTGAGCATGGCGTTGATCACCGCCGTGTGCTTGTCGACCACCGACGGGTTGCCTTTGTCATCGATTGGCGTATGCGCCTCCAGATACACCTTGCCCCCGCTCATACCGAACTTGTAAGGGTCGTTGAGGATGCGCACCGAGGTACCCACCGGCACCATACTGGCCATTTCCAGCACGTTGTTGTTGAACATGCGGAAGCAGCCGTGACTGGTCCGCATGCCAATGCCGAACTTCTTGTTCGAACCATGGATCAGGTAACCCGGCGTGCCCAGGGTGAACTTGAAAGGTCCCAGCGGGTTATCCGGGCCGGCCGGCACGACGTTCGGCAACGGGTCGCCATCGGCGGCGTGCTCAGCCTTGATCGACGCGGGCGGGGTCCAGGTCGGGTTGGGGGTCTTGGCGATGATACTGGTGTGGGCAATCGGCGAACCCCAGCCTTCCCGACCGATCCCCAGGGGGAAGGTGTAGACCACGTTGCGGCCTTTAGGGAAGTAGTACAGGCGATACTCGGCCAGATTGATCACGATGCCTTCACGCGGCCCCGGGGGCAGGATGAAACGTGTTGGCAGGATGATTTCGGTGCCCGCGCCCGGCAACCAGGGATCGACACCCGGGTTGGCCGCGACCATTTCCGAATAACCCAGGTCATAGGTGGTGCCCAGGTCGGCGAAGGTATCTTCGTACTTGGCCTTGATCACTTGCACCTGGCCGACGATATCTTCGCCCGGCGGCGGCAAGGGCAGCTCCAACGCTGCAACGGGACCGGCCACGCACAGGGCGGCAAGAGACAGGCAGCGGGCGACGGCAGGAAAGCGCGACAACATCCGGAAAATCCTTTGCATGATCGACAGAGGGGGTAAAACCGCGATTGTACACCGCCGTCCAGGGATTCGGGGAACCGGGCGACGGTCGCCGCGCCGGGGTTACAACTCGAAACGCAACTCCGGCCAGATCGGCGAAGTGCCGCGTTTTTGCGACTCCAGGATCGCCCGGCACAACGAGCACAGGCGCTGGTCCTGGAATACCCGGCGATCCACGCTGGACCAGCGCGGTTGCGCCGGCAGCAACGTACCGCACAGGGTACGGTCGGCCGAGCCGCCCAACTCCAGTTGACGCGTCACCAGATGCACCCGGACTTCCTGGCAGGCGAACAGATCCAGCTGCTCGTCAGGCTCGATCAGTTGGTAGGCAAACAGGGACCAGGCAGGACGCGGCATCGGGGGCTCCAGATCAGGGGGGCGCCACATTAGCCGAAAGCCTGCCGCTAGAAAAGCATCAAAGCAGGGGTTTTAGCGTTGGCCAGACATTTTCCAGCAACTTGCCCTGTGCCGCGCCGGCCGGGTGAATGCCATCGGCCTGCATCAGCTCGGGCTTGCCGCCCACACCGTCGAGAAAAAACGGCACCAGCGCGACCTTTTTTTCCGTCGCCAGGTTGCTGTAGACCTGGGCAAAGGCCTGGGTATAGCGCACACCATAATTAGGCGGCAACTGCATGCCCAGCAACAGCACCTTGGCCCCGCTGTCCCGGGACTGGTCGATCATCGACGCAAGATTTTGTTGCAATTGCGTGGGCGGCTGTCCGCGCAGGCCGTCATTGCCCCCCAGTTCCAGCACCACCAGCGCCGGCTTATGGGCTGCAAGCAGCGCTGGCAGCCGCGCCTGGCCACCGGCACTGGTGTCGCCACTGATGGACGCGTTGACCACCGTAGTGGTGAAACCTTCGTCCTTGAGCCGCTGCTCCAGCAGCGATACCCACCCCTGCCGGGTATCCAGGCCGAAAGCCGCGCTGATACTATCGCCAACGATCAGGACAGTACCCGCCGCTGCGTTCTGGGCCATGCACATCAAGGCCAGGCCAGCACTCAAAAACCACACACGCATCGGACTCTCCATGGGCGCAAGCATTCTCACTGCGCGGAACCTTAGCAAAGTGGTTCCCAGCGCGGAAGGTGAACTGACCATCCTGCACCAACTCAGCCTGGAACTGAACAAGGGCGACAGCCTGGCCATCGTCGGCAGCTCCGGTTCCGGCAAGTCCACCCTGCTGGGCCTGCTCGCCGGCCTCGACCTGCCCAGCAGCGGCGAAGTCACCCTGGCCGGCCAGGCCTTGAGCCAACTGGATGAAGACCAGCGTGCGCGCATCCGCGCCGAGCATGTGGGGTTCGTGTTCCAGTCGTTCCAGTTACTGGACAGCCTCAACGCCCTGGAAAACGTGATGCTGCCGCTGGAACTCGACGGTCGCAAGGACGCCCGCGAACGCGCCACCGAACTGCTGCGCCGGGTCGGCCTGGGCAAGCGCCTGAGCCATTCGCCACGCCAGCTTTCCGGTGGCGAGCAACAACGCGTGGCGATCGCCCGGGCATTTGCCGCCGAACCCGATGTGCTGTTTGCCGATGAACCCACCGGCAACCTCGATACCCATACCGGCGAGCACATCAGCGACCTGCTGTTTGAACTCAACAAGGAAAGCGGTACCACCCTGGTGCTGGTCACCCACGACGAGCGCCTGGCGCATCGCTGTCACCGCCTGATCCGCCTTGAAGCCGGCCTGTTGGTCGCCCCCCTGGAGCCTTGATGGCACGTTTGCCGCTGTTGCGCCTGTTCAGCCTGGCCATTCGTCAATTGCTGCGCGATGCCCGCGCCGGCGAACTGCGGGTGCTGTTTTTCGCCCTGCTGGTGGCCGTGGCCGCCAGCACCGCCATCGGCTATTTCGGCGCGCGCCTCAATGGCGCAATGCTGTTGCGCGCCACCGAATTCCTCGGAGCCGACCTGCTACTCGAAGGCAGTTCGCCCGCCCGCCCCGAACAGATCCAGAGCGGCAAGGACCTGGGCCTGCAACACGCCCAAGTGGTGGAGTTTTCCAGTGTCATCGCCACCGACCAGGGCATCCAGCTGTCGAGCATCAAGGCCGCCGACGGGGTCTACCCGCTGCGCGGCCAGCTGAAAAGCGCGCCCGCACCGTTTGCCCCGGAAGAAGCCGGCGGCAGCCCGCAACCGGGTGAAGCCTGGGTCGAGGCGCGGCTGCTGACTGCACTGGACCTGAAGATCGGCGACAGCATCGACGTCGGCATGAAGACTCTGCGCCTGAGCCGTGTCCTGACCTACGAGCCGGACCGTGCCGGTAACTTCTACAGCCTCACGCCGCGGGTGATGATCAACCTCACCGACCTGGAGGCCACCGGCGTGGTGCAACCCGGCAGTCGGGTCAGCTACCGCGAACTCTGGCGTGGCGACGCCGCCGCCCTGGCCACCTACCGCGAGCAACTCAAGCCCGGCCTGGCGGCGAACCAGCGCCTGCAGGACGCCCGCGATGGCAATCGACAAATCGGTGGCGCGCTGGGCAAGGCCGAACGCTACCTGAACATGGCGAGCCTGGTGGCAGTGCTGCTGTCTGGGGTCGCGGTGGCGCTGTCGGCGACCCGTTTTGCCACCCGCCGTTTCGACGCCAGTGCATTGTTGCGCTGCCTGGGGTTGTCTCGCCGGGAAACCCTGGTGCTGTTCAGCCTGCAACTGACCGTGCTGGGGTTGCTCGCCAGCATCAGCGGCGCCCTCATCGGCTGGTTCGCCCAATTAGGGTTGTTCGCCCTGCTCGGCGACCTGGTGCCCAGCGACGTGCCGCCTGGCGGCCTGCTACCGGCCATTGCCGGGATCGGCACCGGGCTGGTGGCCCTGGCCGGCTTTGCCCTGCCGCCGCTTGCCGCCCTCGGCCGGGTGCCGCCTTTGCGGGTGCTGCGTCGCGACATGCTGCCCATCCCCACCAGCACCTGGATGGTCTATGGCGCCGCGCTCGGCGCACTCGGCCTGATCATGTGGCGCCTGAGCCTGGACCTGGTGCTGACCTTCGCCCTACTCGGTGGTGGCGTACTGGCTGCGCTGGTGCTCGGCGGCTTGTTGCTGCTGGTGCTCAAAAGCCTGCGCCGCCTGCTGGCCCGCGCTTCCCTGCCCTGGCGCCTGGGCCTGGGGCAATTGCTGCGCCACCCGCTGGCAGCGGCCGGACAGTCCCTGGCTTTTGGCCTGATCCTGCTGTCGATGGCACTGATCGCCCTGCTGCGTGGCGAGTTGCTCGACACCTGGCAGAACCAGTTACCCAAAAATGCACCCAACTATTTCGCCCTGAATATCCTGCCCGCCGACAAACAAGCCTTCACCGATCGCCTGATCGAACTGTCCGCCCAATCCGCGCCGCTGTACCCGGTGGTGCCGGGGCGCCTGATCAGTATCAATGGTGAGCCGGTCCAGGGGATTGTCAGCAAGGACTCCCAGGGTGATCGGGCGGTCCAGCGCGACCTTAGCCTGACCTGGGCAGCACAACTGCCGGCGGGCAATAGCATCACCGCCGGCAATTGGTGGCCAGCCCAGCCGTCCGACGACATCCCCGGGGTTTCAGTCGAGGGCAAGGTGGCCGAGAGCCTGAAGCTCAAGCTCGGCGACCACCTGGTGTTCACCGTGGGCGGGGTCAACCGCGAAGCCCGGGTCACCAGCCTGCGCAGCATCAACTGGGACAACTTCCAGCCAAATTTCTTCATGATCTTCCAGCCCGGCACCCTGCAGGACCTGCCCGCTACCTACCTGACCAGTTTCTACCTGGCAGCCGGTCACGATCAGCAGATCATCGACCTGTCGCGCGCCTTTCCGGCGGTAACCATTCTGCAAGTCGAAGCCCTGTTGGCGCAGCTACGCAGCATCCTGGGCCAGGTCACCCTGGCCGTCGAGTATGTGCTGCTGTTTGTCCTGGCAGCGGGCATGGCCGTGCTGTTTTCCGGATTGCAGGCGACCCTCGATGAACGCATTCGCCAAGGGGCCTTGCTGCGTGCGCTGGGGGCCGAACGGCAACTGCTGGTCAAGGCCCGACGGATCGAGTTCGGTTTGCTGGGTGCGGTCAGCGGCCTGCTCGCGGCCATCGGCTGCGAACTGGTGAGCCTGGTGTTGTACCGCTACGCCTTCGACCTGGCCTGGCATCCCCACCCGTGGCTGTTGTGGCTGCCGGTGATCGGTGCCTTGCTGGTCGGCGGCGCCGGGGTCTTTGGTACGCGCCGGGCATTGAACGCCAACCCGCTGACAGTGCTGCGCGAGGGTTGATAGACTCGATGCTTTCCCAGCAAAAGACATTCCCATGAGCCGCTATCGCCCTCCCCGTCCTGCCGGCACCGCCCTCATCACTCCCGAGGGCGAAGCGCGGATGCGTGCCGAGTTCCACGAACTCTGGCATGTCCGCCGCCCCCAGGTGACCCAGTCCGTCAGCGAAGCCGCCGCCCAGGGCGACCGCTCGGAAAACGCCGAGTACACCTACGGCAAAAAAATGCTGCGCGAGATCGACAGCCGGGTACGGTTTCTCACCAAGCGCCTGGAAGCGCTCAAGGTGGTCAGCGAAAAACCCAGCGACCCGAACAAGGTCTACTTCGGCGCGTGGGTGACCATCGAGGATGAACAGGGCAAAACGTCGCGTTATCGCATCGTCGGCCCAGATGAACTGGACCTCAAGCAAGGCCTGATCAGCATCGACTCACCGCTGGCACGGGCCCTGATCGGTAAAGCGCTGGATGCCGAGGTGCGAGTGCAAACGCCGGATGGCGAGCAGTTCGTGTACATCACGGCCATCGACTACCCCTGAAGGCTAGCGACGGGCAATCAGCCCCTGGCGGGCGACACGGGTCAGTTGACTGATCATTTCACCCGCTTCTTCGGCGCTGGGGGACTGGATAACGGCCAGGTCAAAGCTGTCACTGGCAAAACGCGCCAGCGACTCACCGTCGTCGACAAACTGGATCAGGAACGCTGCCGGGCCACCGTTGCGACGTGGCCAGCCATCCAGATAGCGCAACAGCGTCGGCTGGTGATTACCGCCCAGGAGGATTTTCGGGTTGCGTTGGGTCAGGTGAGCCGTGATCGGCGCGGGGCGTACAGAGGGGTGCAGTGCATTCATCTTGTCGTGTCTCAGCCTCAAAAATCTGCATGGCAGGTGAGAGGCAACACCGAACCAGCGCTTTAGCGGTACTTCAAAGCCTGCTCCAGGCTTCTATCGGCAACTAAATGAGTCACCTGGCGCCCCGCAAGTAGCTGTTTAAATCGGCGCATGGCAGCATCCTAGAGAAGCCGACGGGACAGTGTCAAGAATCTGCAGCAACAAAAAAGGCCCGCGTATGCGGGCCTTAGTCGTGAGCCAGAGCACTCAGCCGGCGATGGCGCGATCCACCGACAGCTTGCCGGCACCTTCGAACAAGACCGCGATGCTACCGCCAAGCAATGCCAGGGCAAACTCATAGCCGTTGTTGGCCATGAACAGCCCGTTGCTGATGTGCACCGAGAAAATCGCCACCAGCGAGAGGAAGGTCAAGCCCAGGGCGGCCGGACGCGCCAGCAAGCCAATGATCAGCGCCAGGCCCCCGAAGAACTCGGTACCGCCGGCCAGGATCGCCATCAACTGCCCCGGTGCCAACCCCAGGCTTTCCATGTACTGCGCAGTCCCGGCGATGCCATAGCCACCAAACATACCGAACAGTTTCTGCGCACCGTGGGCGGCGAAGATGATGCCGACGAAGATCCGCAGGACCGTCAGGCCGTAGCCGGCGCGGGTGAAAAGTACCTTGTTGATCAGTGTGCTCATGCTCTGTCATCCATAGTGAGTGTGTGTGGGTTGGTCGCTATATTAATCGGTAAAACCCATGTTAAAAGCGCAAAAAACCCGCCATATCAATCAGTTTAGTTGATCATTTGCGACTGGCAACTTTTTGCCCCGGGGCCTCCAGTGACTCCCGCTCCCGGTCGTAGGCCAGGTAGTACTTGTTCACACTATTAACATAGCTGACAGGGCCCATCCCCACCTGCTCCATGGCAATGCGCTCGACCTGGAAGAACCACTGGTTGGGATTCAGCCCGCGGCGCCGCGCCTCGGCACGCATTCCCTGGACCCGCTCCGGGCCAATATTGTAGGCGGCGAGGATGAACGCCATGCGCTCGCGCTCATTGAGCTTGGGACTGGCGAAAAACTTGCGGCGGATCAGGGCCAAATACCGGGCACCCGCCTGCACATTGTTGTCCAGGGACTGGATGTTATTGACCCCGACCCGTTGCGCCGCCGAGGGCGTGATCTGCATCAGCCCGGTCGGCCCGCTGCCGCTTCGGGCGCTGGGCTCCAGCGATGATTCCTTGAACGCCAGGGCTGCCAGGTTCAGCCAGTCCAGGCCTTGTTCGTTGGCATGTTTCTGCAGCACTGCGCGCACTTTCTCCAGACGTTGCCGATCGTTGCGGGCCAGCGGGTTGCGTACCTGGTACAGGCGCCGATAGATCCGCAGGAACGCCACATCCTGGTCGGAGGGTGCTTTATAGGTGGTGAGAAAGCGGTCGATGCTGGCCCGCAGCATCGAGGCATCACGGTGCACGAACCAGAACTCTTCGCCCGGCTCGTTGATCAGCACCTGCCGGTCGAAGCGCAATTTGGGCAGGACCTTGCCCCAGCGCTCGGCAATGGGTTGCTCGACAATGGTCAGGTGAAAAATCCCGCCCTGGACCATCTCCAGCACATCCTCCACAGCGAGGCTAGGGTCTACCCACTCGATCTTCACCGGTGGCAACTTGTGCAGCGCGAGTTTCTGGTTGATCTGGTTGATCGCCTCCCCGGCGGCACTGCCGGTGGGCAGTGCCAGGGTTTTGCCCGACAGCTGTTCAAGACGGGTGTAGCGCCGCTCGCCCTTGATTCCTACCAGCAGTAACGGCACATTGCTGACAATCGGCTCACTGGCGCTGACCGCCCGCACTGTCTGGGCGTCGAGCAACTCGCCCGGGGCCACCAGGTCGCCTTCGCCGCGTTGCAGCGCACCGAGTAATTGATCCTTGGCCTTGGGAATGATCTTCAGGGAAATGTCCTGGCCATCGCGGGCATGGCCATTGAGGTATTGCTCGAACGCGCGCAGGCGATGGTATTCCATGCCGATGTTCTGGCCCTGGACTTGCGCGGAGCTGTTGCGACTCTGATTGACCAACACCCGCAGCACACGACTGCTGCGGATTTGCGCCAGGTCGCGGACCTTGCCCGTCGGCACAACCTCCACGGGCCCGGCCAAGCGCGCCATTGCCGGCAAAGGCACGAGTAGCGACAGGCACAGCAGGAATAAAACCGGGAGTCGCGTCATCCGTTCTCCGGAAAGAATACTGTCCCGCTGCACAACAATAGGTGCAGCAGGTCGACAGAAACAGAGCGCCTGGAGCGCTGGCAACGAGCGAAAGAGCGGGCTGCGTGCCTGATAACATCAGTCGAAGTGCTCCTGCGGCATCAAAAGACAGCGTTAACTCTTTGTAGTTCTTGGTTTTTCTTATAAATCTTGAGCTCTGGTATGCTTTCCGGCCGCATCCCCAGGGTAGCACCATGCAACTCATCGATATCGGCGTCAACCTGACCAACCCCAGTTTCGCCGACAAACACCAGGCGGTGCTGGACCGCGCCTATGCGGCAGGGGTCTGCCAACTGGTCTTGACCGGCACCAGCGTCGAGGGCAGTGAACAAGCCCTGCAACTGTGCCAGCAACTGGATGAAAGCACCGAGCGACTGTTCTGCACCGCCGGTATTCATCCGCACTCGGCCAGCGACTGGAATGCCGACAGCGCGCGACGTCTGCACAGCTTGCTGAAAGAACCGAACGTGCGGGCAGTGGGGGAATGCGGGCTGGACTTCAATCGCGACTTCTCACCGCGCCCTCAGCAGGAAAAGGTCCTGGAAGAACACCTGGCCCTGGCGGTCGAGTTGCAGTTGCCGGTGTTCCTCCATGAACGAGACGCCAGCCAGCGCCTGCTGGAGATCCTGCGCGACTTCCGCGACCAGTTACCGGCCGCCGTGGTGCATTGCTTCACCGGGGAAAAAAAGGCGCTGTTCAGTTACCTGGACCTGGACTTGCACATTGGCATTACCGGCTGGATCTGCGACGAGCGTCGTGGCACCCATCTGCACCCGCTGGTGCGCGACATTGCCCGCGGCCGCCTGATGCTCGAGAGCGATGCACCCTACCTGTTGCCGCGCAGCCTGCGACCGAAACCGAAGAACGGACGCAATGAACCGGCCTACTTGCCCGAAGTGCTGCGCGAAGTGGCGCTGCATCGGGGCGAGAGCCTGGAAGACCTGGCAGCCCACAGCACCGCCTGTGCCCGGGCGTTTTTCGGCTTGCCCACCCCTACCCCCTGCTGACTTGACCCACATCAACACCCAACCGCCTCGATAGCGGCACAATGATGGCACCTTGCCAATGTTGTTTCCGCTATCAGAGAAGACCTCCATGGGTGCCTGGCTTAGCAATATCTCGCTGAAATACAAGTTCTGGGCGGTCAATGCCGTCGCCTTCGTGACCACCCTGCTGCTGGTGCTGTACGCCGTGCAACTGGAGCAACAGGCGCGCAACGAGGCGGCCCGGCAGGCGGCCGGTGCTCAAGCGCAAGTGCTCCGTGCCTGGCCCGCTGACCAGCCGCTGCCCGCTAACGACACGCTGCTGAGCTTCAGTCCAGGGCAGACTCCCACGCTCGATGACCGCCCCCTGCCGCAATTGAGCAACGCCAGCGGCTGGGTCTCGATCAATGCCATGCCGTTGTTCGGCGACCACCTGTTGATCGGCGCCGAGGTCCTGTCCCGGACCACTGGCGAACGCACTGCCGTCCTGGCCTATGGCCCGAGCCTGACGCAGGTGTTTGCCGAGCGCTTCGTCAACTACGCGGCGGCCGTATTGATCCTGATGCTGGCAATGCTCGGCGCCTCCCAGTTGTTGATCCGTTTTCTGCTCAGCCAGCTCAACACCCTCAAGGATGTCATGCTGCATGTCGAGAAAACCGGTGACCTGTCGGCCCGCGTGCCGCTGTCCTGCGCCGATGAAGTAGGCCAGATGGCCAGCGCGTTCAATGCCATGCAGGCCGGCTACCAGCGCGTGGTCAACACCGTGGCCCACACCGCTCGCCAACTGGATGTCGGTGCGGCGCGCCTGGCCAACAGCATGAGCGACGTCCGCCAGGGCATGCTTGGCCAGCAAAGTGAAACCGATCAGGCGGCAACCGCGATCAATCAAATGTCCGCCACGGTCTACCACATCGCCCAGCATGCCGGCGCAACGCGGGACCTGTCGCAAACCGCCGACGACCTGGCAGGCAGCGGCCAGGAGGTGGTGAGCCGCGTGCAGCACTCCATTGCCGGGCTGTCCACCGGTGTGCAGCAGACCGCCGGTATGATCCAGCGCCTGGCCGAAGACAGCCAGAAGATCAACAGCGTGGTCGGCGTGATCCACAGCATCGCCGAGCAGACCAACCTGCTGGCCCTCAACGCCGCCATCGAAGCGGCCCGCGCCGGTGAGATGGGCCGAGGTTTTGCCGTGGTCGCCGACGAAGTGCGCAACCTGGCCAAGCGGGTCCAGGCCTCGACCGATGAAATCACGCGCATGGTCTCGGCCCTGCAAGCGGGCACCCGCGACGCGGTGGATTTCATGCAGGAGAGTTCCTTCAAGGCCGACGACTGCGTGCAGCAGGCGCAGGAAGCCGGCAGCGCCCTGGCTAAAATCACCAGCGCCGTGGCGCAGATGCGCGAAAGCAACACGCAGATTGCCGTGGCAGCGCAGCAGCAGAGCCAAGTGGCTGAAGAGATGAATCGAGCGGTGGTGAGCATCCGTGACGTGACCGAGAACACCGTGGCACAGACCCTGGACTCGGCCACCACCAGCGACGAGTTGGCGAAACTGGCTGGCGAGCTGAACCAGGCTATCGGCCAACTCAAACTTTAGAAGCCATCACGGGGCGGCTATCACCTCGATAGCCAACCTTGATTCGCCGCCTGCCAGGACCCGACCTATTCTTCAATCATGTGTTGCACACGGATCGAGGAGTACCTTCATGGGCAAACGTCACCCCAATCTTCCCGCCTGGCAATGGCGGGCGTACCCGAACAATCACCAGCACCCGACCAACCTGGTTCTGCACCTGATCGCCGTGCCGTTGTTCATCCTGGGCTTTTTACTGATTGTCTGCGGGGTGTTCAGCCTGAGCCTGGCCAATGTCGCCATCGGCGTTATCGGTTTGCTGGCCGGACTGGGCTTGCAACGCCACGGTCACCGCCTGGAAGCCCAAGCGGCCGAACCCTTTACTGATCGCAAGGATGCCGTCTCGCGGCTTTTGGTCGAGCAGTTCTTGACCTTCCCGCGTTATGTCTTGAGCGGCGGCTGGTGGCGCGCCTGGCGCGAACGTCACCGCCGCTAGGCTTAGGCGAAGATCGTCACCGTCTGCCGGCTCAGGGCAATCAATTGGCCCTCCGGGCTCCACAGGGCGGCAGCGGCATGGCCGTAGCCGTCACGGGCGTGTTCGATCTGCACATAGTACTTGCACCAGTCCTGGGTGCTCAGTGCCAACAACGGCTGCACGAACTCGATGGTCCAGGTCAGGGTACTGCCGGCCGCGGGCTTGTTCAGGTGCGGCAGCAAAGCTGGGGGCCAGGCGTCCACCAGTGCCAGGATGTGCGCTTCGGACACTGCCTCGGCATTGACTTCATCGCGCAAGCGCACCCAGCCGCCCATGTCGCGCGACTTGTTGCCGGTGAAGGGTAAGCCGCCGATACTCCAGCGCATCGCCAGGTGGCGCATGAATTCTGGCGTCACGCCCTTGATGTAAGGCAACTCCTGGCACTCGTCCCAGTGCTTCATCGGCGGTGCTGGCGCGGCCAGCACCTGGACCTCGGAAGGGCGTGGGGCGCCGAAGCTGCCCTGAACCAGCGTCACCACCTGGCCGTTCTGCACCGCCCGCCCCAGCACCTGGCTGACCGCCTTGCCTTCGCGCAGCACCTCGACTTCGAAACGGATCGGCACACCAGGCTCGGCCGGGCCGACAAAGGTGATCGCCAGCGAGCGTACCGGGCGCTCTGCCGGGACCTTGGCGCGCATGGCTTCATACTGCAAGGCGGCGACCAGCCCACCGAAACTGGCGCGACCCTGCGCCCACTGCGCCGGAATGACCAACTCATCAGGGGAACGGCGCACGGCGTCGAGTAATTCGCTAAAGCGCATGGCAACCTCAAGACAGGGGGAAAGGACTGCAGGATCTTAACCAGCCCAAGCGCTCTATACAGCACCTATTCCGGCCAAAGTGCCCGACAGATAGGCCGCCCTCCACCACTGCGCCCATCCATCAACGGCCGCAGGACGCTCATTCGACTTGGCAATACCGCTGGGGGAGCTACGCAACCCAACGCAGGCGGCGCCAGCGGCTACAAAAATACCGGCGCGGGATTCAGGATTTGAAGCAGGCTGTGCTCAACTTGTCGAGCACTTGATCGGCACGCGCCTCAGCCTTGCTCATGGTCTGTTGCCAGACCGCCACGCACGGCAGCAGATCGGACTCATGCTCGGCCCTGGCCAGCCATTGCCAGCAATCGTGCCAATCACCCAAGGCAGCCTGCGCTGCCTTGAGCCGTGGCATGGCGGTTTTGGGTAAACGGTCCAGTTCCGGGTAGGCTTCGATGGCGTAGCGTACTCGCTTGATCAGCAAGCGCAGGCGATGGCGGTCATGGGCCGGATCGTGCAGGGCCTTGTCCAGGCTATCCCACTGTTTGGCCAGGCGCTTCTCGATGCGGATGCGCAGGCGCTTGAGCAGCCCCTGGCGCTGGGAGGCGCGCAAGAACCGTGGAAAGGCATCGAGCACCATCAACAGTTTGGCCAATTGGGCACTACCGGCCACCGCCGGATAGGCTCGGGCCATCTGCCGCATGCGTTGCTCGGCCGCAGTGGCTTGACCGTGGCTGAGCAGATAGGCCGCCAGCACTTCGCGGTCGCGCAACGGGGTGGTCAAGGTGCCCACGTCCGCCGCCGCCGTTTCCAATTGCTCGACGCCGGGCAAGCCACGCAAGGGGCGCAACAGGCTGCGTAACCGGCGCACCGTGGTGCGCAAGTCATGCAATGCCTCCGGGTCAGTGCTGGCACTCAGGCGTGCCTGGCAAGCCAGCAAGCGCACATGCAGGCCCAACACTTGAACCACCAATCGATCCACCAACGCAGACATCCCGTTCTCCCCAGTCAACCCACTCATCCCCACCACTCTACGCTAGGCGCAATAGCGGCTGTCGGTATTGCGCCAGGTCATGGATGGCTTAGCGACCGGCGCGGGATTCGCGGATATAGAACCGCGCCTTCTCGGCCTTGTTGGCGCAGCCTTCAAAGGCTTCGAACTGTTGCTGGGTCTTGGCCCCGGTCAGCAGCGACAGGGCCTTGGAGTAACTCACGGTGCCAGCAAACCCTTCGGCCTTGGCCAGGTCCAGTTCCTTCCATGCCGAATCCAGTTGGTTGGCGCAGCTGTCGCGGTACGCCGTCTTGCCTGCGCAACCGGCCAGGACCAACGCAATCAATGGCAGACAGATCCATGCTTTCATCAATGACACCTCAAGGTAGAAATACAATCGTGCAGGGTATGACGGTCAACGCGGCTAAAAGTGCCTTGGCCCATCGCTGGAAACTATAGCGTCGGCGAGAATACCCATGCGCCGTCATCCAATGTCGAAAAAACGACTGCTTGTGTCTGTGTGATTGAAGCACGCCCCTGAAAGGGTGCATTGTTAAAACCTGTTTGGCGAAGGATCAAGTACATGAAAAAGCGTGTCGCACTGGTGCTCGGCTCCGGTGGCGCCCGGGGCTATGCCCATATCGGGGTCATCGAGGAAATTGAACGACGAGGCTACGACATCGCCTGCATCGCTGGTTGTTCCATGGGGGCCGTGGTGGGCGGCATCTACGCCGCTGGCAAACTCAACGATTACCGTGACTGGATCGAAAGCCTGGACTACCTCGATGTACTGCGCCTGGTGGACGTGAGCTTTCGCCTGGGGGCCATACGCGGCGAAAAAGTCTTTGGACAGATCCGCAAGATCGTTGGCGAGATCAATATCGAAGAGCTGCGCATCCCCTACACGGCCGTGGCCACCGACCTGACCAACCAACAGGAAATCTGGTTCCAGGAAGGTTGCCTGCACCAGGCCATGCGTGCCTCGGCGGCCATTCCGAGCCTGTTCACCCCGGTGATGCAGGGCAATCGCATGTTGGTGGACGGTGGCTTGCTCAACCCGCTGCCGATCGTCCCCGTGGTCTCCAGCCACTGTGACCTGATCATCGCGGTCAACCTCAACTCCACCAACCAGAAGCATTATCAGTTGCCAGTGATCCAGCGCCCCGCCGCGTTCAAAAGCCGCTTCGACAGCCTGATCAACTCCCTCGGCTCGCACCTGCCGTTCCGCCGCAAGCAGGCCGAACAATTGCTCCTGCTGGAGCAGGAAGCGTTGCGCAGCGAAGCCGCCGAGATCAACCCCTGGCTCGAAGGTGCCGAACCCGAGGCCCAGCAACCCGCAGCCGCTCCGGAAAACGAAGGAGCGCCCAAGTCGGCGACCGGCTCGTTCATCATCGACAACGTCGGCCCCGCCTCTTTGCTCGACCTGATCAACCAGAGTTTCGAGGTCATGCAAACCTCCCTGGCGCAGTACAAGATTGCCGGTTATCCACCGGACATCCTGATCAACGTGCCAAAGCGGGTCTGCCGGTTCTTCGAGTTCTACAAGGCCCCGGAGTTGATCGCCCTGGGACGGGAGATTGCCCGGGACACCCTGGATCGCTACGAGAGTGAGCGCGATTGAGCACCCGCTGACGGGGCACGATTCAAGCGTCGCTCAACAACCGATACCCCACCCCCGCCTCGGTCACGATGAACCGAGGCCGGGTCGGGTCGTCTGCCAGTTTCTGGCGCAGGTGCCCGACCACGATCCGCAGGTAGTGACTGTCCTCGACATGGGTCGGGCCCCAGATATCCTTGAGCAGTTGCTGCTGGGTGATGACCCGTCCGGCGTGGCGCGCCAGTTGCGCCAGCACCGCATACTCCTTGCGGGTCAGCGCCACTTCGACACCGTCGAGCAGGACGCGGCGGTACGCCAGGTCCACCGTCAGCGGGCCAAGGGTCAGCACCGCTTCCGGCGCCTGGCCAGCGGGCGCCTGGCGCAATAGGGCACGGATACGCGCAAGGAACTCCTGGATGCCGAACGGCTTGGTCACGTAATCGTTGGCGCCGCCGTCCAGGGCCTCGACTTTCTGCCCTTCGCTGGCACGCACCGACAACACCAGCACCGGTACTTTCGACCACTCGCGAAATTCGCGCAGGACCTGTTGCCCATCCATGTCCGGCAGACCGAGGTCGAGCACCAGCAAGTCCGGTTTGTTCAGCGCGGCCTGGGCCAGGCCTTCGGTGCCCGTGCCGGCTTCCAGCACTTTGTAGCCCTGGGAGGCCAGGCTGATGCGCAGGAACTTGCGGATCTGCGGCTCATCGTCGATGACCAGGATGGTCGTGGTCTGGCTCATGGTTTCCATTCAACATAAAGAACTGGCGACAGAGTAGCGCAGCCCGCCTCAGGCTTCACTTTCCAACCCCGGTTGGGCCTGCAACGGCAGGTGCAGGGTGATGCTGGTGCCACGGCCGTTGAGACCATCGGCAACGCTGATGCGCCCGCCGTGGGCACCGACCATGCCCTGACAGATCGCCAGGCCCAGCCCTGTGCCCTGCCCGCCCCGATCCCCGCGGGCGGCGGTGTAGAACATGTCGAAAATCTTCGCCCGCTCCTCTTCGGGGATACCCGGGCCTTCGTCGCTCACCGAGAAAAACAGCTCGGTGTCCGTCGTCCCGGCACTCAGTTGCAGATGGCCCTGGGCCGGGGAAAACCGTGCGGCGTTTTCCAACACATTGACCAGCGCCTGCTCGATCAGCGCCGCGTGCACAAACAGCAGCGGCAGCTCACTGGGCACCAGGACACTGACCTGCAACGGCGCCAGCACCGCGCGCAAGCGATTGAGCGCACTGCCGACGATATCGGCCGGCGACACCCAGTCGCGCGCCAGCTTCAGCGCGCCATGGCCAAGCCGGGTCATGTCCAGCAGGTTCTGGATATAGCGGTCCAGCCGTTCGGCTTCATCGCGCGTGCCTTCAAGCAGCTCGCGCCGATCCTCCAGGGGGATCGCCTCGCCCAGCGCCAGCAAGCTGTCGATGCTGCCGCGCATGGACGTCAGCGGCGTGCGCAGATCGTGGGACACCGACGCCAGCAAGGCGCTGCGCAACTGTTCGGTTTCACCGTGCAGGCGCGCGGCCTCCAGGTCTTCGGCCAATTGGGCACGGGCCAGGGCTTGGGCCAGGGGCTGGCTCAGCGCCGTCAGCAAGCGTCGACGCTGCCCGCTGAGCGACTCGCCTTCGCGCGGGCACACACCAAGCAGGCCCAGCGGACCGTCGTCGACCGACAACGGCCACCACCACCAACGCCCGAACGGCAAGGTTCCAGTGCCCGCCCCCGCCGGCTGATCGTGTTGCCAGGCCCACTCGGCAGCCGCGCGCTCGGCTTCGGAGAACTGCAAAGGCCCGCCGGTTTCCACCTTCCAGCCGCCCTGCCCGTCACGGTTGACCAGGCACAATTGCAGATCATTCCAACCCACCAGATGCTGTGCCGCCGCACTGACCACCGCCTGGCGGTCGGTGGCGGCGGTGAGTTTGCGCGACAGGTCGAGCAGCTCGCCGGTCTCTTCCTGGGTGTCACGCAGGGCCTGCAGTTGCCGACGCTGACGCGCGGCGAGGTTGCCGGTGAGTGCCGCCATCAGCAGGAAAAACAGCAAGGTCAGCACGTCTTCTTCGCGCTGGATGGCAAAGGAGAAGTTGGGCGGGATGAACAGAAAATCGTAGGTCAGGAACGACAGCGCGGCGCACACCAGCGCCGGCCCCAGACTACTGCGCACCGCCACCAGCAGGACTGCCGCGAGAAATACCAGGGAGATGTTCGGCAGTGGCAGCAGGCTCGAGACTACCCACGCCAGGGCGCAGGCCAGCAGCGTAGCCAGCGGTGCGAGGGCGTAGTCGAACCAGACCAGGGCCTGGGGCGAACGCTGGCGCGGCGCGTGCTGTTGCTCATCGCTGTACAGCACGTTGATTTCCAGGCCTCGGGCATTGCGCAGCAGGCGCGAGGCCAGTCCACCACCAAACAACCGCCGACGCCAACGCGCACGGGACTGGCCGACCAGCACCAGGCTCGCTCGCCGCTCGGCGGCGTGCTGGATCAGGGTTTTGGCCACCTCGCCGGCACGCAGCAAGACCACTTCGCCGCCCAGTCGCTCGGCCAGTTGCTGGGCGCTTTGCAGGCGCAAGCGCGACTGTTCGTCGCCCACGCTGCCGTTATCCACATGCACCAGGCTCCACGGCAGATGCCGACGCTGGGCCACTCGGCTGGCGTGACGCACCAGGCGTTCGGCCTGGGCATCGCCGTCGACCCCCACCAGCAAGCGCCCCCGCACTGCTGGCGCGGCCTGGCCCAACTGGCGGTAGCCACGGCTGAGGTCGTCGTCGACCTGGGCCGCTGCGGTTTGCATTGCCAGCTCGCGCAACGCAGTGAGGTTGGTCTGGGTGAAGAATGCGTCGATCGCCGCCCGTGCCTGCTCGGGCACATAGACCTTGCCGTCACGCAGGCGCTCAAGCAGTTCACGGGGCGGCAAGTCGATCAGCAACAGCTCGTAGGCTTCCTGCAGCACCCAATCGGGCAGGGTCTCGCGCACCTGCACGCCGGTGATACCACGCACCTGATCATTGAGGCTCTCCAGGTGCTGAACGTTGACCGTGGTGTAGACATCGATACCGGCTGCCAGCAGCTCCTGGATGTCCTGCCAGCGTTTGGCGTGTCGACTGCCGGGGGCATTGCTGTGGGCCAGTTCGTCCACCAGCACCAGTTTTGGGCGGGCCTTGAGCAGACCGTCGAGGTCCATTTCCTCGAGCATCACCCCACGGTATTCCGAGCGCAGCAACGGTTGTTGCGGCAAACCGCCGAGCAAGGCCTCGGTCTCCGCGCGACCGTGGGTTTCCACCACCCCGGCCATGACCTTCACCCCCTGGCGCAGTTGGCCATGAGCGGCCTGCAGCATGGCGTAGGTCTTGCCGACGCCGGGTGCCGCGCCGAGAAAGACCTTGAGCCGGCCACGCCCGTCGTGGGGGAGATCGGCTAGCAGTGCGTCGGCGCGGCCGGAGTCGCTCATGGGGGGCTCTTCATTCAGGTGGTTGGGTAGTGTCGATCAGCTCTTCTTCGCGGGCCCGCCAGCGCCTACAACGGCAGTTGTTCCAGTGCCCGGTTCAATTGCAGCACATTAACCACCGGCGGACCTACCAGCGGCTGTTCGATATGCGCGTTGAGCAATTGGCGCAACGTCGCCACCGGCACATTACGCGCAGCGGCAACCCGCGCCAGTTGATAGGCAATTGCGGCCGGAGGCAAGTGCGGATCGAGGCCGCTGCCGGAAGTCGTCAACAGCGCCAATGGCACCGGGCCCTGGCCTGGGACCAAGAGTTTGTTGGCCTCATCGATAACCCGCGTGGCCAGCGCCGGATTGCTCGGTGCCAGGTTGCTGGCGCTGCTGGAAACGGTGGCAAAGGCCCCCGCCGAAGGCCGTGGATGGAACCAGGCATCACCGACGAAATCCTGGGCGATCAACGACGAGCCGCGCACCTTGCCATCAGCATCGCGCACCAGGCTGCCATTGGCCTGGTCCGGGAAGGCGACCTGGGCCACGCCGGTCACGAGCAGTGGATAAGCGACGCCGGTAATCAGGGTCATCAGAACTAGCAGGCTCAAGGCCGGGCGAATCATTGTGGACATGTCACACCCCTCAATTCAGTTAAAACGCCACGCACCAGGCGTGGCGCAGGACCGTTACACCAGATGCAAGGCGGTCAGCAGCAGGTCGATCAACTTGATGCCCACGAATGGCACCACCAGCCCGCCCACGCCGTAGATCAGCAGGTTGCGGCGCAACAGATGGGCGGCACTGGCTGCGTGCACCCGCACCCCACGCAAGGCCAGCGGAATCAGCGCGACGATGATCAGGGCGTTGAACACAATGGCCGAGAGGATCGCGCTCTGCGGGCTGCTCAGGTGCATGATGTTGAGCACCCCAAGCTGTGGATAAATCGCCGCGAACAGCGCCGGCAGGATGGCGAAGTACTTGGCCACGTCGTTGGCGATGGAAAAGGTGGTCAGCGCCCCGCGCGTCACCAGCAACTCCTTGCCGATCTGCACCACGTCCAGCAGCTTGGTCGGGTCGCTGTCGAGGTCGACCATGTTCGCCGCTTCACGTGCGGCCTGGGTGCCGTCGTTCATGGCCATGCCAACGTCAGCCTGGGCCAGGGCCGGCGCGTCGTTGGCGCCATCGCCACACATGGCCACCAGGCGACCGTCGTTCTGTTCATGACGGATACGCGCCAGCTTTTTCTCCGGCGTGGCTTCAGCCAGCACATCATCGACGCCTGCCTCCGCCGCAATCGCCGCCGCGGTCAGTGGGTTGTCGCCGGTCACCATGACGGTGCGGATCCCCAGCTTGCGCAGTTCGGCAAAACGCTCGCGAATCCCCGGCTTGACCACGTCCTTGAGATGGATCGCACCCAGCAGCCGACCGTCGGCGCAGACCAGCAACGGCGTGCCGCCGCTCTGGGCGATCTTGTCAATTTCCCGCGACATCGGTGGCAGCAGGTCGGCACGGTCCTGACCGACAAAGGCCAGCAGTGAATCCACCGCGCCCTTGCGGTAGACGCGTCCTTGATAGTCGACCCCGGACAACCGGGTTTCGGCGCTGAACGGCACAGCGGTCAGGGCCTCGGCGGCCGGTTCAGGCTGTGGATAAAGCCCGCGCAGATACTCGACGATCGATTTACCTTCGGCCGTGTCGTCCGCCAGCGAAGCGAGCAACGCCCCTTCGGCCAGCTCCTTGGCGCTGACCCCAGGCGCGGCATAGATGGCCGCGCAACGCCGGTTGCCGAAGGTGATGGTGCCGGTCTTGTCCAGCAACAGCACATGCACGTCACCCGCCGCTTCCACGGCACGGCCAGACTTGGCGATCACGTTGAGCCGCACCAGGCGGTCCATGCCGGCAATCCCGATGGCCGACAACAAGCCACCGATGGTGGTGGGAATCAGCGTCACCAGCAGCGCCACCAGGAACACCAGCGGCAGGTTGCCATTGGCGAAGTGGGCGAAGGGCTGCAAGGTCACGACCACCACCAGGAAAATCATGCTCAGGCCGATCAGCAGGATATCCAGCGCCACTTCGTTCGGGGTTTTCTGGCGCTTGGCGCCTTCGACCAGGGCAATCATCCGGTCCAGGGTCGACTCACCCGGGTTGGCGGTGATGCGCACCAGCAGCCAGTCGGACACCAGCCGAGTGTTGCCGGTGACCGCCGAACGATCCCCCCCGGACTCACGGATCACTGGGGCGGACTCACCGGTAATCGCCGCCTCGTTGACCGCCGCGATGCCTTCAGTCACCTCACCGTCCCCCGGGATCATTTCCCCGGCCTCGACGCGCACCACATCACCTTTGCGCAGGCTGGCGGCGGGCACTACCTGAAAGCTGCCATCGGCCTTTTTGCGGCGGGCACTCAGGCCCTCACTGCCGGCCTTGAGGCTGTCGGCGCGGGCCTTGCCACGACCTTCGGCCAGGGCCTCGGCAAAGTTGGCAAACAGCACGGTGAACCACAGCCACAGGGCAATTTGCGCGGCGACAAAGGTGGGCACCGCGGTGTCCGGGATAAAGCACAGCACCGTGGTGAGGATCGCCGTGAGTTCGACCACCAGCATCACTGGCGAACGCTTGAGCTGGCGCGGGTCGAGCTTGACGAAGGCTTGCACCAGCGCCGGCCGCCACAGGGCCGAAATCGCGGTTTTCGGTTGTTCCGGGGCCTTGGTGGCCACGGGTTTGGTTGCGGGCATATTCATCATCCAGCTCCTATAAAGTGGCTCAGAAGCCCAGGCTCAAGTGTTCAGCAATAGGGCCCAGCGCCAGGCTCGGCAGGAACGTCAGGCCACCCACCAGCAAAATGGTCACGGTCAACAGGGTGACGAACAGCGGACCATGGGTCGGGAAGCTGTTCTGGCCAATCGGCGCGGCCTTTTTCTGCGCCAGGCTGCCGGCCAGTGCCAGCACTGGCAGGATGTAGCCGAAGCGCCCGATCAACATGCCAAGGCCCAGCATCAGGTTGTGGAATGGCGTGTTGGCACCCAGGCCGGCGAAGGCCGAACCGTTGTTGGCACTGGCGGAGGTGTAGGCGTAGAGCAACTGACTGAAGCCGTGGGGTCCCGGGTTGCTGATGGTGGCCATGGGGCCGGGCAAGCTGGCCGCCAGGGCGCCCAGCACCAGCACGCCTACCGGCATCACCAGCAAGGTCACCACCAGCAACTGCACTTCCCTGGCCTGCAACTTCTTGCCCAGGTATTCGGGGGTTCGGCCAATCATCAGGCCAGCGAGGAACACCGCGATCAGCACGTTGAGCAACATGCCGTAGAGACCGGCGCCAACGCCGCCGAAGATCACTTCGCCGACCATCATGTTGATCATCGCAACCATGCCGCTCAGCGGGTTGAGGCTGTCATGCATGCCGTTCACCGAGCCGTTGGAGGCGGCCGTAGTGGTCACCGACCAGAGCACGGTGGCGGTGGTGCCGAATCGCGCTTCCTTGCCTTCTTGCGGCGCACTCTGCTCCACCGCCGCATTGTCCAGGCCAGGGTTGGGCTGGTACTCGGCCCACAGCGATACGCTGCCGCCAATCAGGAACAGCGCGAGCATGCAGGCGATGATCGCCCGGCTCTGGCGCAGGTCCTTGACGTAATGGCCGAAGGTGAACACCAGCGCCGCCGGGATCAGAATGATTGAACTGACTTCGAACAGGTTGCTCCAGGCGCTCGGGTTCTCGAAGGGATGCGCCGAGTTGACGCCGAAGAAGCCACCGCCATTGGTCCCCAGCTGCTTGATCGCAATCTGGCTGGCGGCCGGTCCCAGGGGGATGACCTGGTCGACGCCTTGCAGGGTCAGCGCATTGACGTACTGGGCGAAGGTTTGCGGCACGCCCTGCCAGACCAGGAACAACGCCAGCAGCAGGCACAACGGCAGCAGGCCGTAGAGGGTGGCGCGGGTCATGTCGACCCAGAAGTTGCCCAGGGTCTGGGCCGACTTGCGTCCGATACCCCGGCACAACGCAACCAGCACGGCCAGGCCGGTGGCGGCGCTGACGAAGTTCTGCACGGTGAGGCCGACCATCTGGCTCAGGTAGCTGAGGGTCGCCTCACCACTGTAGGACTGCCAGTTGGTGTTGGTCATGAAGCTGACGGTGGTATTGAACGCCTGGGTCCATTCCAGCCCCGGCAGATTCTGCGGATTGAGCGGCAGGTAGTTCTGCAGCAGCAGGATCGTGAACAACAGCAAAAAGCCCGCCAGGTTGAATGCCAGCAAGGCCAGGGCGTACTTCTGCCAGCTCTGTTCGCTGTGGGGGTCAACCCCGGCTACGCGATAACAGCCACGCTCCACGGGTCCCAGGATCGGTGACAACCAGGTCCGCTGGCCCTCCATGACTTTGTAGTAGAAGCGTCCCAGGAACGGTGCCGGAATCAGCACCAGGGCGAAAAAGGCCAGGATCAGCCAATAGTCATAACTGTGCATAGCCGCTCCTAGCTCCGGTCGGCGCGCAACAACGCGACCAATAGATAAATGAACAGTCCCACCGCCAGCAGCAGGGACACCCCGTCCAGAATGTTCATTGAGTTTCTCCGAGTTACGGCCTGTTGCCGCGTGTGGAGTCATTGTTGGCAAAGAGGGCGTAAAGGAGCGAGATCAAGGAGGTTGGCGGGGCATAAAAAAAGCGTAAAGAATGGGCTCTGGCGAGTGCCTGCGCGGGATTTGCGGGGCGTAGCGAGGCTCAATCAGCCGCGAGACTTGCCCCCCCATCCCTTGGCAAGTGTCAGCATTTACGCTCGCACACCACCGCTACTTCAGGCGAGAATGCCGACCATCGTCGTCTATTGCGGGAGAACATGATGAATGTAGTCAACACCGATCTGCCGGGTGTTCTGATTATCGAACCGAAGGTGTTCGGTGACGAACGTGGGTTCTTTTACGAGAGCTTCAACGCGAAGGCGTTTGAACAGGCGACAGGCCTGGACACCCAGTTCGTTCAGGACAACCACTCGCGCTCACAAAAGGGCGTGTTGCGCGGCCTGCATTACCAGCTGGAAAACACCCAGGGCAAGCTGGTGCGTGTAACGGCGGGCGAGGTATTGGACGTGGCCGTGGATATTCGCCGCAGCTCCCCACACTTCGGGAAATGGGTCGCGGTGCACTTGTCCGCCGACAACCATCGCCAGCTGTGGGTGCCGGAAGGTTTCGCCCACGGTTTTGTGGTGCTGAGTGATTTCGCCGAATTTCTCTACAAGACCACCGACTACTACACCCCTTCCGCCGAGCGCAGTATTCGTTGGGACGACCCGGACCTGGCGATCGACTGGCAACTGGATGAGGTCCCGCAACTCTCCGCCAAGGACCAGGCAGCCGCTTTGTTCAAGGACGCCCAGGTATTCGATTGAAGCCTGCGTCTTGGGCAACAGCGCAGCTCGATGTCATGCCGAGCGGACGTTGATCAGGTGATCCTGGCGCAACAGGCCTAGAATGGAACCACGGAGAATCGTTGTGACTCAAAGTGGATATGCACGGCATTGTCGCGAAACCGTTCGCCTCGATGCCTGCCCTTAAGGAGAGCCCTATGCCCTGGTATGCCTGGTTGATTCTGGTGGTTGCGATCGGATCGATCGTCGGTGGTCTGATGATGTTGCGTGACACCGCGAACAAGGTCGAGTTGACCGATGAGCAACGTAAACGCGTGGCTGAGCGTAACGCGGAAATGGACGCCAAGGACGCTCAGGATCGTTGACCCTGGCGCCGGCCGGGATCATGGAGCCCAGCATCCCGGCCGCCTCCCGCGCCTACTCCTGCCAATCTGCCTTGGCGATATGCAGCCCGTGCAACCCTTTGTACGCCGCCCGTTCAGGCTGACTCCAGCCTTGCAGCAAGTCATCGTCCAGGCGATAGATTTCCACCCCCAGTGGCCGGCAGACACTTAACGGATCCTGGGCATCCGGCCCCCACATCGCCAGCGACAAATCCCCTCCCGGGCACGTCGACAGCGCGCACAGCAGATCGATCTCGGCAAAGAATTCCAGGTAGTCGCCTTTGCGCGCCGGGCAAGCTTTCATGAAATACAGGTCATCGTGGTTAAGTCCTGTGCACTGGAAGATGTTCAGCACGTCGTGCACGTCGAACTCGGTCAAGCCATGGGGCAGCACCGCACGGGTCAGGTTGGAGTGACAGTGGTGGTGAAAGTCTTCGCCGGTGAGCATTTTGTTCACGTAGGGATCGCAGCGTGTGCCCAGCAAGTCATGCAGGCGACCGCCGTGTTCGTCGATTCCGTAGTCGGCTAGGCTATCGTCGGTGATGGTCACCAGTGGCCTGAGAAACGGCAGGTTTGACCAGAGCCGATCATGGGTGCTGACATGGGCCCCCTGTAGCTGCCGGGTCCTCGCCGCCCACAAGCGCTCGCGCGGATCGTGGGCATTCCAGACGTTAAAATCCCCCACCTGCGGGCCGACAGGCGTGGTCACCCGAAACACATGACCGGCGGGAACGTGCCAGGCGCGACCGGTACGAATGGGGACCTCGAACTGCTCGATCAGCGTGCGCCCACCCGGGGTATCGCGGATTCGCTGGTAAAAGGCGGTATCGACCTGCAGTGCTGAACCCTTACTGACCTGATAGGCCGCGGGATAGTCTTTGTACATGGCGTGATTCCTCGATCAGTGGTGCGAGCCGGAGTTGAATACCTCGAGCAGTTGCTGCTCGGAGTCGTCCAGGTAAGCGCTCAAGGCTTGGAGAGCGGCCGGTCGGTCGTTCTCGATCAGTCGCTGATAAATCAGTCGGTCACGCGCCAGCCACGGCGCCTGGAACCTGGATTCATCCGGCGCAGCGCTGAACACCAGGCGCAACTGCGCAACGACGTTAGTAAAGAACTCGTCGAACAACGGACTGCCCAGCCGTCCGACAATCCGTTGGTGAAAGCGCAGGCTATGGGTACCGACGGCTCGCCAGTCCTCGCGATCACGGGCCAGTTGCGCAGCCTCGATGGCCTCGCGCATGAGGGCCGATTGCGGCTCCCGCAGCGGCCGACTGGCGGTGATCCCCTGCAGCTCCAGGGTGCGGCGGACCCGGAACAAGTCCCGCACCTGATCTGCGCCGGGCTGGCGAACCATCACCCCCTTGTGCCGCACGTAGCGGACCAGGCCTTCCTGGCCCAGGCGATGCAAGGCTTCGCGAATGGTGTTGCGCGAGGCGCTGTAAGCCAGCACCAGGTCCGCCTCGATCAACGCCTGGCCCGGCAGCAGGCGTCCGCCAATAATGTCGGCGCGCAGTTCCAATGTGATGTGGTCAGCCAGGGAGAGGCCTTCACTCATACTCGTCACCTCGGGATTGTTGAACAATCGTCGGGAAGTGAGTAATCACTATTCGTGCCAGTTGATGAGTGCATGAAGGGGGAATCTGGACGTATCTGCATGCTTTTTAGAAGTAGAAGTACAGTCACCATTCCATTTAGCTTGGTTAATATGGCGCATTGCCGTGGAGATCAACGATGCGCTACTCGCAGGACCATAAAGCCCAGACCCATCAGCGCATCATCAAGGAAGCAGCTGCACGCTTTCGCCGCGACGGAATCGGTGCCACTGGCCTGCAACCCCTGATGAAAGCCCTGGGACTGACCCATGGCGGTTTTTACTCGCACTTCAAGTCCAAGGACGAACTGGTCGAAAAGGCCCTGCAAGCGGCAGGTGAGGAAGTCAGCGAGCGTTGTGCAGCGCTGTTCGCGCAAGAGCATCCCCTCCCGGCCTTTATTGACACCTACTTGTCCGAGTGGCACAAAACCTCCCCCCACGAGGGCTGTCCCCTGCCCACCATGTCGTCTGAACTGGGTTTGCGCGGACAGGCCAGCCCTACCAGCGATGCCGTGCTCAATGCGCGCTTGCAGCAGGTCGAGCACGCCCTGGGTACCGAGGAGGCGGCTGACCAGAGCCTGATCATCATGTCGACCCTGGTCGGCGCCCTTCTGTTGTCTCGCAGCGTCGAAAGCCCGGATTTGGCCCAGCGAGTTCTCGACGTCACGCGTGAGCACCTGAAAAAGCTGGTGGAGTAACGACCTGCCCTACTTGTAGCGAGCGGCGGCTGCATTTCTCGACAGGTTCGGCGCCAAGACGTGACGCGCGGTAACAAACGCATCCCAGTCTGCGGCATCAGGTAGCGAAGGAATGCTGATCAATTCCCCTTGGTCAAAACCCGACAAGGCGGCGTCAACCATCTCCCCTGCTTCCATGACCATCTCTGCCGGTATGGCGCTGGCGTCCATTCCGGAGCGTTCCCAGATTTCGGTACGCGTCACCCCGGGCAGCACCGCCTGGACTTGCACCCCGGTTCCACTGAGCTCGGCGTTGAGCGATTGGCTCAGGCTCAACACGTAGGCCTTGCTCGCACTGTAGGTGGCGTTGAAACGCTCGGGGATCAGGGCGACCACCGAGGCCAGGTTGATAATCGCCCCGCGCCCCGCCGCCGAGAAGCTCGCCGCGGCTGCCGAGGCCAAACGTGTGACGGCGACCACATTGAGTTGAATCATCCGCTCCAGTTGGTCCAGGTCGGCACCTGCCAAGGGCCCCTCCGCCGCCACCCCTGCGTTGTTCAGGAGCAGGCTGATGCGGGGGTCAGTACGCAGGCGCTGTTCGACAGTGACCAGGTCAGCCTTGAGCGTCAGATCGGCCTTCAGCACTTCAACGTCAATGCCATGCTCAGCCCGCAAACGGGATGCCGCGCTTTGCAGTCGTGGCTCATCACGCGCCACCAGTAACAAATCGAAACCACGCGCCGCCAAACGCTCGGCATAGATCGCACCAATACCGGAAGACGCCCCCGTGACGAGCGCCTTGCCGTTGGACTGAACAGAACTCATGGCTGTACTCCTGGAAGATGCCGCAAGAAAATTGATCGCCAGGCTCAGGGCTGCTGAGACAGGCGGCGAATCAATTATAGTCATTATCCAATCGCAATATTACAGGCGTAATTTTTCGTTTCCGACAAAGGGTCAGCCCCTTCTTTTACCTGCCAATCTCCAGTCGCGCAGACAAAAAAGGCCGGTCTATGACCGGCCTCAGTGCGGGGCGCTCGGGTATCAGTTTACTTCCAGGCGGTCGCGGTTTTTGTCCAGAAGCGTCTTGCCGATGCCCTTGACCTCCAACAACTCATCCACCGAAGCGAACGAACCGTTACTGTCACGGTAGGCCACAATGGCCTTGGCTTTGGCCTCTCCGATTCCGGAGAGGTCTCGCTGCAAGGTCGCTACATCGGCTTTGTTCAGATTCACCCTGGCCGCTATCTCTGGAGATGCCATCGGCATCGTTGCAGGAGCAGGAGCGATTTCGGGCTTAGTGGCGGGGGCAGCGATTGCTGCAACTGAGACACTGGTCAACAGGGCGAAAACCAGAGAGGGGAAGTAGCCTGTACGCATAAGTGACGCTCCATGACTTTGTTGAGAGAGAAGCAGCTTTTCCAAAGCTGCCTCCCAAACCTAGGTCATGGTGGGTTTCTGTCAAAAATGTGTGCGTTGCAGAGTATGTAGCATCAGGGCTCAAGGCGTCGTTGCTGGTAGATCCAGTCGACGATCTCACCATCTGGGGTATAGCCGCTGACGGTTTCGCGCAGCAGTTGGCGAACGCGCGCGTAATCGTCCTGTTCTACGGCACTGAGTAACTCGTTGAGTTTTACCTTGAGTACATCCCAAGGCATATGATCCTCATTGGCGCTCATGATCATCGGGTGTTGGGTGGCGGACACGTTGTCGCCGATCAGCAACTCCTCGTAAAGTTTTTCGCCAGGACGCAACCCCGTGAACTCGATGGAAATATCACCGTGCCGGTTTTTTTCTGAGCGAACACTCAAGCCGGAGAGGTGAATCATCTTCTCGGCCAACTCGACGATTTTTACCGGTTCGCCCATGTCCAGAACAAACACATCGCCGCCCTGCCCCATGGAGCCGGCCTGAATCACCAGTTGCGCGGCTTCTGGAATCGTCATGAAGTAGCGAGTGATCTTCGGATGGGTAACGGTCAATGGACCGCCGGACTTGATCTGCTTGTGGAACAGCGGAATGACCGAGCCGGAAGATCCCAGGACATTGCCAAACCGGACCATGGTGAAGCGCGTGTTATTAACTCGCGACACATTATCCGAGTCACCAAAGAGTACTGGTGCAACCTCACGGCTCAGTGCCTGCAGCGTCAGTTCGGCAAGGCGTTTGGTGCTGCCCATGACATTGGTCGGACGCACGGCCTTATCGGTGGAGATCAGCACAAAGTTGGCAACCCCTGCTTGCAGGGCGGCCTGGGCGGTGTTGAGGGTGCCGATCACATTGTTCAGAACGCCTTCGGCTATGTTGTGCTCGACCATTGGCACGTGTTTATAGGCGGCGGCATGGTAGACCGTATCAACGCGCCAGGTTTTCATCACATCCAGCAGCTTGTCCGAATTGCGCACAGATCCGAGAATGGGTAACAGACGAACCGGCAAGGATTCGCGGGCGATGCGCTGCTCCAGTTCAGACAAAATACTGTAGAGATTAAACTCTCCGTGATCGAACAGTAAAAGTGTCGTTGGCTGCAACGCCAGGATTTGCCGGCATAGCTCTGAACCGATGGAACCACCGGCCCCGGTGACAAGAACCGACTGCCCCTTGATGCAATGCTCAAGCAACTCTTCCTGAGCTGGCACAGAGTCGCGCCCCAGCAAGTCGGCGATATCGACTTCCTGAATATCATCGACTTTGACTCTGCCACTCGCCAGATCCATAAAGCCCGGCACGCTTCGAACATGCAATGGGAAGCCCTCGAGGAATGTGAGGATCTCCCGGCGGCGGCCTCTGTTCGACGATGGAATGGCCAGCAGAATCTCCTGCGCTCCCGTGACATCGATCATGCGCTGAATATGCTTGGGCTTATAGACATGCAGGCCTGAGATAACACGCTCGGCAATACCATTGTCGTCGTCGATAAACGCCACCGGCCGCATGACTCGCCCCATGCGCAATGCGGCTACCAGTTGGTTTCCCGCAGCACCCGCGCCATAGACCGCGACCCTGGGCAGACCATCATCCCGGCTGGCAAAGGGCACATGCTGAACGGCGGTGAACCAATCCCCCAGAAAATACTGGCGCATGGCCAAACGTAAGCCGCCGATCATGATCAGGCTCAACCACCAGTAGTTGAAGATGATCGACCGGGGGACGATACTCTGATGGTTGCTGTACCAGTAAACGATGACTCCCAGGAACAGCGAAGACAAGCTGACGGCCTTGATAATGGCGATCAGCGCATCGTTGCCGAAATAGCGCATCACCGCCCGATACATGCCAAAACGGATGAACAGCGGTATTGCAACAATGGGTGCCATCAGGAAAAGCCAGGAATGGACAATAAATGGATTCACCATTTCATCGATGCCCAGGCGAACGACAAACGCCAACCATAGGGCAGCCCACACCAGAACAACGTCAGCCGAAACCTGTACCAGTCGCTTCTGGCGGCGTGGCAGCCCTAACAAAAAGGCTCGTAACCTATCCATAAACGGTTCAAACACCTTGTCCTGCTCCTAAACTGGATATGACGCGATCATTGTAGCTTTCTGAACAAAGCCATCACCTGAAAAGCTCAACTGGAAGATCCGCAAGCGGGTCGCTCGAGTTGTCCGGCGTGGAATTTCACAGCAAGAATGACCAATGGGATGTAGGCAATCACCAACCCCACAACACCATCAAGCCCCCAGAAGGTTACGCACAAAGCGATGGGCAACAACCACAACAGATTAATTGCACCTACCGCCAGGGTGACAGGCAAGTGTTTGCCAAAACGACGAGAGGCGAACTGGTACGCGTGACTGCGGTGAGCCTCGTAGACTTTGTCGCCGCGAATCAATCGACGCATTAAGGTAAATGTCGCGTCAACGATAAAAACGCCCAAAAGAATCAGCCACGCCCACAATAGAGCTGATGACTCCCAGGCCGCCTGCAGAGACAATACACCCAAGGCAATGCCCAGAAAGCCACTCCCGGCATCGCCCATAAATATACGTGCCGGTGGGAAGTTCCAGTACAGGAAGCCTAGAACCGCCATGGCCAGAATCAGCGGCCCCCATATCAGGGTGGGCGTACCGTTGAGCCAATAAAGCAGACAGGCACCCAGGCACACACACAGCGCTTCTACGCTGGCAATACCGTCGATGCCATCCATGAAGTTGTAAAGATTGAGCACCCAGACCAGATAAATGGCCGCAAGAACATGGCCGAACCAGTGCAGGTCCAGGCTCAAGCCAAAAAATACGATCGGAGGCAAACCTCCCAACCATGCCAAGGCCCATATAGCGGCACTGAAATGCCCGAGCAAGCGCCAGCGTGCCGCGATATGACCGTGGTCATCCATGAAACCAATCACGGCGACCAAAGCGCCTGCGCCACCTACAGCGATCAGTTGCGTCCATGGGACCAAGCCGATCGCACCAAGGATGGGAAGCGCAGCCAGAAAGGCAACGACTATCGCGACGCCCCCACCACGAGGGGTTGGAATGGAGTGAGAACTTCGCGCATTGGGAATATCGATAATGCTTCGACTTAGCGCATAGCGACGCAACGCTGCCGTCAGCACCAGGGAAAGTACGGCAATTGCCGGAATCAACCACAAATAAATCATTATTATTGATGTTCCTTAAAGTGTAACGCAGTGGCCGTCAGTGCCTGATCAACACTGATTGGCGGCGTCCATCCCAGAAGCGTACGAGTCTTTGTAATATCGACCTGTAACGATCCGCAGAGTCGCTGGGAAAGCGCTTTTTTCCCCAATAATGTAGCTCCAGTCTCAAGTATCCAGCTCGGCACCGGAAGCAGTCGAGCCGGTTTTTGCAGCGCGTTAGCCATCTTGCTCAGCAAAGCTGTAGTGGACAGGTCATCGCCGTCACTGACCAGAAAAGTCTGGTTGGCCGCTGCTGGGTGACTGATACACGTCAGTACCAGATCTACCAGGTTATCCAGCGCAACCAGGCTTCGGCGGTTATGAATGGCACCAAAAGGCAGGGGTATGCCCTTGCTCAGCCAGCGCATCATGTTCAGGAAGTTGGCCTTGACGCCTGGCCCATAGACCAGGACAGGACGGATGATCACAACTTCCATACCGGTCTGCGCTGCCAATTGACGAAGCCCTTGCTCCGCTTCCATCTTCGAGATGCCATAAGGATCGGCGGGAGCGGGAACATCATCAGCGGTGTACGCGGTACCAGGCTTCGTCCCTTCACCATTGACTTTGATCGAGCTGATAAAGATGAAACGCTTGACCCCAGCGGCGACTGCTTGGCGAGCAAGGCTCAAGGTCCCATCTACGTTAACTTTTCGAAACTCTGCCAGTGGATCACATGCGCCATCATCCATTACATGAACCCGTGCCGCACAATGTACGATCACCTGCACTCCCTGCAGGGCTATGTTCCCCATCAAGCCCTCATCGGGCATCAAAACCGGAGAGACATTGAAGGGTAAATGGGCGCCTCGCGACCGAACAAGCCCCAACAGTGCTGTATCGCTTGACTCCACTAAACGCTTAAGGACACCCGAACCAACAAATCCGGAAGCGCCTGTAACCAGAACTGTTCTCTCCGAATTCAAGGCGTACGCTCCAATTTGGAATAGATATCCAGGTGCTGCTTTACAATTTTGTCGATTGAAAACTCACTTTCAGCCAGCATCCGCCCAGCATGCCCCATCTTTTGACGCATTCCAGAATCATTTAAGAGCACTTCTATAGCATCAGCCAATGCTAGCGCATTCCGCACGGGGACCAATAAACCGGTAATACCAGGCTCAATCGCATCGCGACAGCCAGGCACATCCGTCGTCACCACCGCCCTACCGCAGGCAGCGGCCTCCACAAGCACCCGCGGCAGCCCTTCACGGTACGAGGGAAGAGTTACTATATGAGCCTCTCTGAACAGGTTCGCGATATCCTTTCGAAAACCGGGCAACTCTATGAAGCCCTCCTGTCGCCAGCTCTCAAGCTCATCGACGGTTATCGTCGCTGGGTTTCCAAGGTCTAGATCACCAACCAGCTGAAACCGAGCGTTCACTCCTCGCTGACGCAGAATTCCAACGGCCTCGACGAACTCCAGGACGCCTTTATCTCGAAGAAGCCGTGCAGCCAGACAAACAACCGGAATGCCGCTAGCTTCCGGGACCTCCGTATAAGAAGCCAAATCGACTCCGGATCCGCGGATCATCTCAACCTTCACAGGCTCCAGCGCGCCCATGCCAACTAGTACATCGCGATCGTCAGGATTTTGAAATATAACCCGTAGGTTTTTCTTCCCCAGTGCAAAGCGATACAAGGACCTGATTACTCGCCGTAATATCGTGGCCTTCAATCCCTTAGCTAGAAAAACAAAACCAAGGCCGGATACAGCTGCAACTACGCCCTTTACCGGTGCCAACCTCGCCGCAATACCGCCATAAAGCACCGGTTTGATCGTCACCAAATGCAAAACATCGGGTTTGAGACGCCAGAGCAATCGCCAAATCGAGACTAGAGATACAAGTTCACCAAAAATATTTTTCCCGCTGCGAGATAGTGGCAACTCATGATGAACAAACCCAAAATCGCGTATCTGTTCCACTGCAGGACCTGGCATCGAGGCAATCTGTACCTCATAACCCGCTTTTTTTGCGCCTTGTGCGACAGCTAGGCGGTGCGAAAGAAAAAATGCAGCGTCATTCACAACAATTAATAAGAGGGAGTTCATGCCTGCTCACTCAACCATGCTTGAAACATAAGCACATTCCACAAATGGTGCTGCCAATTCCGTCGACCTGACAAATGCTCATCCCACATCTGACGAATAGGAGCGGGATGAAAGTAACCTTCCTGGCGAAGTCGACTCGCGTCAATCAATGACTCCGCCCACTCACGCAACGGCCCACGTAGCCAGCTATCGAGTGGTACACCAAAGCCTTGCTTCGGACGTTCTATCAACGCCTTCGGAACATGACGATACAAGACCTCCCGCAACAGCCACTTACCTTGCCCATTACGGATCTTGAAATCGAGCGGCATACGCCAAGACAGTTCGACGATACGGTGATTGATCATAGGTACGCGCGTTTCAATGGAAGCGGCCATCGCGGCACGGTCAACCTTAACCAAAACATCATCGGTCATGTATGTCTGAGCATCCATGGCCATCATCCAGTGCTCAAAACTGTCCGTCTTAGGCCAGGCCGCTGGATCCGTGAGCAAAGTTAGAGGCTCTATTGCTCCAATGACAATACTGGCGGGATCTTTCCAGTGACTAGTCAATTGATGGAAGAAGGCATGATTATCTGAAAGGGCAAGGACATCCGCGAGTTTCTGTGCCTTGTCACCCGGTGACGCGATGTGTAACCGCTTCGGTAAGATGGGACTAACCCGCTTGTACAGACTGTCCCACGTCGATGGTGAAAGTGATCGCAACACATGAGCCGCCACATGGCGAGCAGGTTTCGGCAAACGACCCATCTGCTCCCAAACTTTTCGTGCAGTCAAATAGCGGTTATACCCGCCGAACAGCTCATCACCACCATCACCGCTGAGCACAACCTTCACTTGTTCACTCGCCATCTTACTCACCAAAAATGTCGCGATTTGGGAGCTGTCGGCAAATGGCTCGCAGTACATCGTCGGTAATTGAGGAACCACATTAAGTGCGTCCTCTGGGCGAACATACAACTCGGTGTGCTCCGTGCCAAGATGACGAGCAACTTCCTTCGCATGCACGGCTTCGTCGTAACCGTGCTCGTCGAAACCAATCGTGAATGTGCGGACCGGTTGTTTACTTTGTTCCTGCATCAAAGCAACTACAGCACTACTATCCACACCACCGCTCAAGAAAGCCCCTAGCGGAACATCAGCCAACATTTGCTCACCAATACTGCTGCGAAGCTCTTGCTCAAGAAGGTCCACAGCCTGCGACGCACTTCCTTTAAATGGATTGGCGAGACCTTTCTGCACCGCTGTATTTATTTCCCAATATGCTTGAGGCACAGACTGCTTGGCAGCATCGATGTTACCTAAAGGTAATGTTATGTAGTGACCGGGCGAAAGCTTTGAGATGCCTTTATAAATACTGTAAGGGGCAGGTATATAGCTATGCCGCAGCAATAGCGCCAACGAATTGCGATCAACTTCCGCTTCAAACTGAGGATCACGCTTAAGGGCCTTGAGTTCTGAACCAAACAGTAGCGCTTCACCATGCCAACCATAATAAAGTGGCTTTTCTCCCATACGGTCACGTGCGAGGGTAAGTAGTTGCTTCTCGCAATCCCACAATGCAATGGCAAACATCCCGACAGTAGCTTCGAGCGTTTTTTCTATACCCCATGCAGCAAAACAAGCCAGCAGGATTTCGGTATCCGCATGCCCGCGCCACGCAGGGGCCTTACCATCAGCCTCGAGCATCTCACGTAATTTTAGATGGTTATAAATTTCCCCATTGAATACGATCGTATAGCGCCCATTAGCTGAATGCATGGGCTGGTGACCTGCGGGTGTCAAATCCAGGATCGATAGACGACGGTGGCCCAACGCCAACCCAATGCCTTCATCCACCCAACTTCCTGAGTCATCAGGACCACGATGAATGAGTGCGTTATTCATGCTGGTGATTATACTTTGCAATTCATGTTTTCTTTTGCAACTAAAAACACCAGTTAAACCACACATCACCGAGATTCCTTATTCAAATTGACATATATCGCCAACAAAAACCTAAACAGACTCGCAAGTTATGCAAGGATTGAAACGCTATCCGAGCTCATACAATGAATCTCAGCCGACCTGTCTCAATACCAGTTAAGCATAAACCTCGCCACCTACAAAAAGCATAAAAACAGACCAACTTATAACTTAGCGGAGCTTCCGTCAACGATCCCACTAAATATTTTATATAGCGCCTCAACCTGAACGTGAACAGTGTATTTATTCTCCACCGCAGCTCGCCCAGCCCGGCCATAGTGCAATCGCTGATCTGAATTGCCCAAAAGCCTCCTAAAAGCGGACTCCCACTCCACCAAGCTGTCGGCTAATATCCCGCATCGGTTTCCATCGACAATCTCGACATTTACGCCCACTGGAGAAGCGACAACGGGAACACCGGAAGCCATGTACTGAACTAGTTTATAGCCACACTTGCCCTTTTCCCAAGGACCATCAACCAACGGCATGATGCCGACATCCAGTTGTCGAATGAAGTCGACCTCACCTTCCTCTGACCAGGGCAGAACTTCTACGGGAATCCCTGGCAACTCCTCAACAATCTGGGGCGTCGCCCCCATCAGCAAAACGCGAGCTCCAAATTCATCGCACGCACTGAGGAGCGCCTGCCGGATCGCCACAACGTATTTTTGTGTCGAAGGTGAGCCAATCCAACCAATAACTAATGATTCACAAGTAGTATCACGCTTGGTTAAATACCGGTCTTTATCGACTACAGTGGGAACCACCACAACGTCTTTGGCACCTGCCGCTTTCGCACGACTGGCCAGGTAATCGTTTCCGGCAATCACGCATTGAGCGTTGCGCATTACAACATCGATTTTTCGACCCAGGGTTTTGCGAATTAACGAATGTGAAGAAAGATCATAGTTATGAAATATCGCATCATCATAATCCACGACATAGGGCGGTGCAAAAACTCTTAGCAGCCTCTCTACTGTAGCTGGAAAGAAAGGGAACACCTCTTTTTCTATCCAGATAATATCGTACTGTCGAACCGTGAGAATGGTAAAAAAACGCATCAAATAACAATACATTGAACGAAGAACAGGACGCCTACCAGAACTGTATAAACAGTTTAGGTAATCATCATCGAACAAACTTTTAACTACCACTTCAACGCCGCTTTTCTCAAGAAAGGGAATATATTGAAGACAGCGAAGACGACTACTTGCACCCTGTCGAGAATATTTTGACAAAAATAAAATTTTCATGACCAGCCATATCTCATTCAAAAAGCCAACGTGCAAACCGCATCGCGCCAAAATGCTTCTCGAGGCACTCTCAACAATCTGAAACTAGTGTTCATCCCGACTCTTGAAAATCCACCCAGGCAACCAACTAATAAGAAGGCCATAGGCAACCCAGGTTTCTTTTATTGACGATAACGAACCACGTAAAATTGAAATCGCGGTACGCGAAAGTGGCTCAAGTAACAACGTACTTAAAAGAACTAAAGTTGCCCCAAAAAAACCAAAATACTTATATGAATAAATTATTTTGCTACGCTGCGAGTAAAACAGACGCCTCGCCTTAACTTGATCGGAGGTCCCTCCGCCTTTATGGTAGGCTTGGACACTGCTCAAAAACTCTACTCTCCAACCGAGCGCCTTAACTCTTCGCGATAAATCAAGATCTTCCAAGTACACGAAAAATCTCTCATCAAAGCCTTGCAACCGGTCGAAAATCTCCCGCCGAATAAGATAAAAGGCTCCTATCACGTGATCTACAGAACGATCGCTTTCATGATCCCACTCCCTCATAAAGTGACCAAGCTTGGGAATGAAGTGGTCAAGACCTACCGTGTGCGCAAGAAAACCTGTGACCGTTGGAAACCTGGTGCAACTACGTGAAATTTCACCGAGTTCGTCTTTCAGTTGTACCCCGCAGACACCAACATCCTGGGTGTCTGGGCGCTCCATGTAGTCAAGGAGAGATTGTAGCGATGCTGGATAGACGGCCGCGTCCGGGTTGAGAAAAAGAATATACTTCGCATTTCCATGCCGCGCACCCAAATTACAAGCCTTACCAAATCCTAGATTGCTGCCTGCCTCGATTAACTGAACGGCCTTCAACGGTAGTAGCTGCTTTTCCGAACCATCCGTCGACCCATTATCTACGACGATGATTCGCGCTAGATCACTATCACTGCCACGGGCTATTGAAGACACACACTCTAAAACTTGGCTGCCAGAGTTCCAGTTCACTATCACTACATCAATCTTATGACTCACTTTTAACACCCATGCCCTTTTCAGTGCTGCCAAAGCCAACCAGCAAGGCTAAAAACACCCAAAAACTGGTAATATACTGCTGAGTAAAATGCGGGTCCTCAACCATTAACGCCGCCATAATAATTAAAAACCCAAAGAAAACTTTTCGATCACGACGAAATACCGTACGCCCTACGAAAAAAAAGAAACATAGAGTAACCAGAACCGCTGCGAGCGATTGTTCGATTAACGCGGTCATCCAAAAATTATGGGCAGTCAGTTCAAAATAAAACAATGATGAATAGTAGCCAATTGGTTCAAAAGGGTTATCCGCCAGATAATCAATTTTCTCCATCATCGTTTGCAACCTTCCATTCCCGGTCACCAACAGATCAACATCCGTCCTGGACGAAACAAACGTGTCAAAACCGGTCAAATCCCAACCAACGAAAATGACCATATATGCAAAAAAAGCAGCCAGTAAAAAACCTGAGATAGCACCAATCACAATAAGTTGGCGCAGTTTAAACACGACAAAAAATAACAAAAACAACAACAACATATTTGATCTTGAAAACGTCAGGCAAATACCTATACAGATAAGACAAAACATCAGAAAATCAGACTTCCGACGCTCGTCCAAAACCAGGTAAGTCACCGCCGAGAGCAGTAAAACCTGCGCAATTGTATTACTTGCGCCCCATGGCAGAGACATTGCTCCTCCAACATACCGTTCCAGAATCACCTGCTCAATGCCAAGTTCCAGGGATCTAAAGATAAAATTAACAATGAAATACAATGCCAATATTGCGCCTGAGCATATTAATATTCTAGCAAGCATCTGAACTGACAATCGTCGACTTAGCACACTGCAGATCAACCCTAAGTAAAGGACAAAACCAATAACGTTAAAGATGGCCCTTACCGACGATTGAAATGGGCTAAAAGAAAAGACTGTCATGACAAGAATCAACGTTATGTAGAGGAATGGAAAAACAAAAAATCTCCAGTCCACATTAACAAAAAATCGACGTATTACCGGAATGAAGGCTAGCATTGAAGCAATAAAAAAAGGTGTGCCGAAACTTAGCACGCCACCATCTTCAGGGGCGGTGCTAAATGCAAGCAAGATCATGCCAAAGACGAAAAAAATGAGATATTTTGGCAGCGCAATCTTTAACACACCTTCACCGCTTAAATTTAGTAAAATAGAAGAGCCCCAACGAATCAAAAATAACTCGAAGAGTCCATGCTAATGCCGCACCTACAACACCATAATACGTAATAAGTACATACAGAGCCCCTACAAACATAGGCAACTCAATTAGGTGCAGAATGGCCGTTTCTTTTGATCTTCCGGACGCATGCAAAAAAGAGTAGTACATGGAACCAATAGCATTGAAAAACACACCTACGCAAAGAACTCGCCCCACCCAAGTAGACTCATCCGAGACATATTGCCCGACCCAAAGCTTCAATACATAGGGCATTAAAATAGCAATGCAGCCCATTACGCAGAACATGATTATCGATACTTTTACCAGCCACCGATTAAAGGCATGGTGCGCTTTATTTATATCTTCTTGCAGGTAATTAGCAATCACTGGAAACGCTACCGTAGTAATTGCCCCAACCAAGATCAACGCCTGCACCGTTATTTCATAAGGGATAACATAAGCGGTTACTGCCGCCGCCGATATTAGCGTCCCGACAAAAAAACGATCGGCCTGAACTAAAAACGGACTAATAATGCTACTGACTGTAACCCACCCTCCAAACCTAAGGAGTTTGTTAGCTTGATCTTTAGTAAACTTACCGACGCCAGCTGCTCCATCCGAAAGGCACTGGTACGCAAACTTCCGATACATGAACAATGCTATCCCTCGGGAAAGCACCAACGTACCGATCAACCAGTACAACTGATTAGTGAACTGCGCCACTAAGAAGGGTGCACCAAAATTTGCCGCACCTAGAGCAATACGCAAGAAGCTAATATTTTTAAAATTAAGATAAGCCTCGTTCACGCCGCGATAAGTAGCACTGATTGCCTGCATCGGAATCGCGAGCGCCAGTAACAGCAGAGATATCAAAACCTCCGAAATAGTAACAGTTTGCCGCGGTACAAAATTATATCCACCTAGACAACTTCCTAGCACGATCAAAACAAAACCTACTGTACCTATGAGGGTAGTTATTCGAACTGCCGTGCTAATAACATCGGGGATTTCATTTTCACTGTCTCTCCCTCGTAGGGATGCGAGCCTTAGCGTAACTGCACGACCGATCCCCAGATCGAGTGCCCCCGCGTATCCAATCAATCCCCATGCGAGCGCCAGAAAGCCAAATCGCTCAGTGCCAATAACCGAGATCAAGCCTGGAACCGTCAGAGCAGCTATTAGCAGCGGCAAGCCAAGACCTAGGAGATTCCAAAATATATTCTTATATTGCACTGCAACCTCGTATGACTACATTACGCACCGACCCCATAGCCATGCTGAGCATTGTCAGTTTATGCAAACATGGATAAATATACATCAACCGAGGACACTCAATTAGTTACAAAATAATAAACGGCGTAGTCAAAAAATCTATTCGACATCAACTCATCAATGACAAATACCAAGGCATTGCCTTATCAACTCCCGCATAGATATCAAACTCGGGCGCATAACCTAGTATTGTTTTTGCTTTGCTAATATCGGCTTGGGAGTGACGAACATCACCTGCTCGAAACTCGCGATAAACTGGCTCTTTCGCGTAGATCACCCCATGTTTCGATAGACTTTTCTTAAGAGCATCAAACAACTGATTCAAATCAGTTCGCCCGCTGACAGCCACGTTATACACTTGATTCAGCGCAGATTCATCTACAGCAGTTGCAGCCAGCAAGTTCATCTGCACTGTATTTTCAATAAAGCAAAAATCACGACTGGTTTGACCATCACCATTAATAAAGACATCGTCACCCTGTATCATAGCTGACGTCCACTTTGGTATCACCGCAGCATAAGCACCTTCGGGGTCCTGACGTTTGCCAAAAACATTAAAGTATCGAAGGCCTATGGTTTTGAAGCCATAACTGCGAGCAAAAACATCAGCATAAAGTTCATTGACATACTTCGTTACTGCGTAGGGAGAGAGCGGGTTACCAATTACCGCCTCCACTTTTGGAAGAGCCGGATGATCACCATAAGTCGAGCTACTGGCCGCATAAGTAAAGCTCTTTACTTTTGCGTCCCGGGCCGCGACCAACATATTGAGAAAGCCATCAACATTGGTACTATTTGTTGCAATAGGATCATTAAGCGATCTTGGCACCGAACCGAGCGCTGCCTGATGCAAGACATAGTCCACATCCTTACAAGCACTTTGGCAATCTTCAAGTTTGCGAATATCGCCGTTTATAAAACGAAAGCGACTCCACTGCACAGCACTCACCAGACCTTGCACTTCATCGAGATTACGCTGATGACCGGTTGCAAAGTTATCCAACCCTACTACATGCTGATCGAGTTTAAGCAATGTTTCCAATAGGTTGGAGCCAATGAAACCTGCTACCCCAGTGACAAGCCAGGTTTTCGAGTCTGTAGGAAGCGTTTTCTTCAAGGATTCGTAAAAAGTCATATTTAGGATTCTTGTATGAATGTTGTCTGATGAAATCCAGCCGAATAAAGACAGGATTCACGTTGACCACGGCTTTAGATAAAGTCTGACGCGGTCAACGACTTTTGAAGCCATCCTTGGCTGAGCTAAAAACGCTTATTGGATCATAGATCAGACCGTCCCTGTATGAAATCCCAGGCCGCACCCCAAGCGACAAGATCATCGTACGATTCCGATGAGTGGGGGAGCCCGCCCACATCAGTGTAGAGCAACGTTAGAAACGTAGAATTTCTCGGCGAGAGAATTTGATAAACCTGTGGCACATATGCCATCACCTCTTGCTGGCTGCGGGCCCGACCAGACTCGACCCCAGAGCATCAATGTGCAATTTCAGCACGAAAGCCCACACCAAACGACTACCTTACCCTTTCGGATAATACGAGTCGATCTAGCAGCGCTCACGGCGCAGCTGATTAAATTTGCAAGCGTACTCAGCATCGGCAAAGGACATCTGATTCATTGAGGTTCAACCGCCCAGTTCGTGGTAGGCGCGTTTTTCATCAAACCTGATATTTTTCAGTAGGTCCTTAGAGGCGAATGTCAGACTCCGCAGCGCTCAGCAAGTACTTCAGGTCGTATAAGATATGCTCTGCTTTCCCGAACTGACGGATTTTTGCAGCCCCCATGCTGCGAAATTCATTATGAGCAACCGCCAAAACAATACCATCATAAGAGCCTACGACCGGCTCCGTAATAGGTGTAACTCCGTATTCATGTTGCGCTTCGGCAACACTTACCCATGGATCGTAGATATCAACCGCAATATTGTAGTCAGCCAGTTCAGAGACGATATCCACAATTCGGGTGTTACGCAGATCAGGGCAATTTTCCTTAAACGTAAGCCCCATCAAAAGAACACGAGCGCCATCAACTTGAATGCGGCGCTTGAGCATCGCCTTGACAAGCTGAGAAACAACATAAGCGCCCATGCCATCGTTCAAACGACGGCCTGCCAGGATAATTTCTGGATGATAGCCAATCGCCTGCGCCTTATGGGTAAGATAATAAGGGTCAACGCCAATGCAATGTCCCCCAACCAAACCTGGACGAAACGGCAAAAAGTTCCACTTGGTACCCGCCGCCTGCAATACCGCCTCGGTATCTATTCCCATTTTATTGAAAATGATCGCCAGTTCGTTAATCAACGCAATATTCAGGTCACGTTGTGTATTCTCAATAACCTTGGCAGCCTCAGCCACTCTAATACTACTGGCTTTGTGCGTACCAGCCGTAATGATCTGGTTATAAAGTTCATCTACCAGGTCCGCTACTTCTGGCGTCGAACCTGAGGTTACCTTCTTAATGGTGGTGACACGGTGCTCTTTATCGCCCGGATTAATACGCTCCGGGCTATAGCCTGCGAAAAAATCGACATTGAATTTCAGGCCAGAAACCTTTTCCAGCACGGGGACACAATCTTCCTCGGTTGCACCGGGATATACCGTGGACTCGTAGATTACAATGTCACCTTTTTTTAAAACTTTTCCGATAGTTTCCGAGGCCTTTATGAGCGGAGTCAAATCCGGCTGATTATACTGATCGATCGGCGTCGGAACCGTAACAACAAATGCATTGCACAGTCTCAGATCTTCAAGGTTAGCGCCGAATTTTAAAAGGGCAGCTTGTTTAAGCTCATCATCACTGACTTCAAGTGTAGAGTCATGTCCCGCCTTAAGTGCATCAATACGACTCTGGTTTATGTCGAACCCGACAACACTACGAATTTTACCGAATTCAACCGCCAGCGGCAGGCCAACATAACCAAGACCAACAACGGCAAGTTTTATGTTTTCTAGTTTATGCATAAGTAAACGCCTGCTTAATCGGATTAAAATAAATATGACTGTAATACGTCTGTCGCCAACGATCATGACGCACTATACGACCCCAGTTTATCGTTGGTTTCATGAGATACCATGCTGACATGTCAAAACACCACGAAATATCTTTCAAAATGTTCATTCAAAATCCAGCTAGATCCGCAAACGGCAAGCTTGGCTTTCGCCGGATCCAATCGAATGCCCAGAGAGAAGATCAGAGTTTTCGTCCTTGGGACCCTCCAAGGAAAATCGTGGATTAGGTAAACACACTCATTTAAACTTAAACTGGAAACAGTGCATCGCTAAAAAATCAGATCTTGCGGGAGCCCATTTCTAGCCTATCAGAGCAACTAATTCAAACTACTCATTATCGATCACTCACCAGGCGCAGTTCAGTACTGCGACGATACAGCGTTCTGAACAATGCTACGAAAACACCAATCACACCACCCAGCAACATCGCGACAACCAACACCAATGCTTTTTTCGGTTTGACTGGCTTATCTGGTGCCTCAATAGGGCCATCGATGCGAAAAACTGCGACGTCAGCCGGCTTGACAGACAAATCCTTATAGAAGGAGTATTTCATCTGCAAATCCCTAAGATTCTTTATGAAAGGGTCGTCTAACTTTCGCTCTTCAATATTTTTTATTTCGGCCTGAAGTGCCTTACTACCACGAATATAAGTCAGCTCACCACCCATATTCGCTGACACCTCGCCTGACAAGTTCCCGCTAATGATTGGAGGCTTTTCCAAACCAATGGCTTCAGCAATACGGAGCGCTTCGCGCAACTGTATAACAAGATCTTCGCGAACATGTTCACCATTTTCACGCAACGCACTAATCTGCTGCGCAAGATTTCGTGCACGGACTTCCGCCTCTCTATTGACGTTCTCTACCACCTCTCCCACAGCTAAGATCCTTGCCTTGTCTACATAGGCCTTTGCCCACTCTACAGCTTTGGCAGGATCATTGCTTTGCATCGCCAACAGGAAGCGATCCGGAGAGTTTTTGTCTACAAGCGCAATCGTCAAACTCTTGGAAAATCGCTCGTAGAGCCCATCTTGAGAACCCCTACGTTCAGCTTCATTGAGGGACGGGAGATAGTACTCTTCAAAAAAATCTCGACGCAGTGACTCCGCCTGAAGATTACGCAAGAAAACCTCATACACGTACTTCACGCTGTAAGGTGTCAACTCCGACTCATTGGTTCGACCATAGTTCAGGTCGGCAATATCTTTTTGGGTCGGCGGAATGACAAAAGCCTTTGCCTCATAGACAGGCTTACTGAGAAAAGCATAAGCTCCACCAACTAAAGCAAATAACGTAATAATAGTTAAGATCAGCCACTTTTGTTGCCATAGCCCTTGGATGACCTCAATCAGGTCAACGTCGTCATTAGGCCTAGGCTCAGCATGGTTGTTGCGCATTTATCGCGGTTCCCTTCTTAGATTCCAATCAAGATTTAGATTGGGAGTAGTTCACTTATTAGTTTACGCGTAAAGTTGGCCGCCACCCGACTTTGCTATCGGCATTCAAACGCCGATTCAGTGAGACCACCCTTACTGGGACGGCGAATCCAGCAGCTTTTCAAGATACTGTCCGTAACCCGTCTTCTTAAGCTCTTTAGCTTGAGCGCTCAGTTGCTCAGCAGTGATCCAGCCGCTGTTGTAAGCAATCTCCTCCAGGCAAGCCACTTTCAGCCCCTGGCGCTTCTCAATGGTATGCACAAAGTGACTAGCCTCAAGCAGCGAATCGTGAGTACCCGTGTCCAACCAGGCAAAGCCGCGACCGAGCATTTCAACGTTGAGCGTCTGGCGCTCGAGATACACAAGGTTCACGTCGGTTATTTCCAACTCGCCACGCGAGGACGGCTTGATATTCTTGGCAATTTCGACCACATCGTTGTCGTAGAAGTAAAGGCCCGTCACTGCATAGTTAGATTTTGGTTTTAGTGGCTTCTCTTCAATACTCAGCGCGCGACCGGATTTATCGAATTCGACAACACCGAAACGTTCTGGATCTGACACATGGTAGCCGAACACAGTAGCGCCCTGCTGTTGAGTGCTGGCGGAATACAAATTATCTGAGAAGTGCTGACCATAGAAAATATTGTCACCCAAAATCAGGCAGCAAGGGTCCTTGCCAATAAACTCTTCACCAATTATGAAGGCCTGTGCCAAGCCATCCGGACTAGGCTGCTCGGCGTAACTCAACTTGATGCCATACAAGCTACCGTCACCGAGTAACTTGCGAAAGCACGGTAAGTCTTCCGGTGTCGAGATAATCAGGATCTCACGCATCCCAGCAAGCATCAGCACCGACAGCGGATAGAAGATCATTGGTTTATCGTAGATCGGTAGCATCTGCTTGGACACCCCGAGGGTCAACGGGTGCAGACGCGTGCCCGAGCCGCCAGCGAGGATGATGCCTTTACGGTTTATAGTGGTCATTTGTTTAAAACTTCCCTAAGCATTCGGGTTACACCACTTTGCCAATCCGGTAAGTGTAGAGAAAAATTCTCACACAGCTTCTGAGTATTCAATCGAGAGTTCAGAGGGCGGCGTGCAGCGGTTGGATAGGCGCTGGACTCGATCGGATTGATCGACGTCACTGCGAGTTGCTCACCTTGGGCCCGAACGAGCTCGATGACATGAGTGGCATAACCGTGCCAAGACACCTCACCACTGGCGGCCAGGTGATAAAGGCCGGACAACTCAGGGCGCTCCTGGACTTTCGCTATGGCCAGAGCGGTGATATCTGCGATCAGATCTGCACCCGTGGGCGCGCCAACCTGGTCGGCAATAACGCTCAAGGTTTCGCGTTCGTGCGCCAGGCGCAGCATCGTTTTGGCGAAGTTGTTGCCTCGAGCGCCATAAACCCAACTGGTGCGAAAGATCAGATGCTTGCAACCAGAGTCCGTGATGGCCCGCTCGCCCGCAAGTTTGCTGACACCGTAGTGATTGACCGGAGCAACGGTGTCGGTTTCTTTCCAGGGCATAGCGCCCTGCCCACTGAAGACATAGTCCGTGGAGTAGTGAATCAACCACGCGTTTAGCGCCGCAGCCTCTTGCGCCATCACTTCAGTTGCCTGACCGTTCACACGATCAGCCAACTCAGTTTCGGACTCAGCTTTGTCAACTGCCGTATAGGCAGCAGCATTGACAATGACGTCAGGCCCGAGCAGACGAATCGTCCTACGCAGCTCACTGAGGTTGGAGAGATCACCACACAGACCGTCAACGGTATGACGATCGAGAGCGACCAATTCGCCCAGAGGCGCGAGAGAGCGTTGCAGCTCCCAGCCCACCTGGCCGTTTTTTCCCAAGAGTAGGATCTTCATGATTTATTCGAGCGACCGGCGTAGTTCTGGTCAATCCACTGTTGGTAGCTACCGCTTTTTACGTGCTCTACCCATTGTGTGTTACTGAGATACCACTCAACCGTTTTGCGGATACCGCTGTCGAAGGTTTCTTCGGGTACCCAGCCGAGCTCACGCTGGATTTTGCTAGCGTCAATCGCGTAGCGCTGATCGTGGCCCGGGCGGTCCTGAACGTAAGTGATCAGGTTGGCATGCGGACGATGAACGGAGTCCGGGCGCAACTCATCGAGCAGCGCGCACAGAGTGTGCACAACCTCGATGTTTTGCTTTTCGTTGTGGCCTCCGATGTTGTACGTCTCGCCGATAACTCCTTCGGTCACGACTTTGTACAGTGCCCGCGCATGATCTTCGACATAGAGCCAGTCACGCACCTGGTCACCTTTGCCATACACCGGCAACGCCTTGCCTTCCAATGCATTGAGAATAATCAGCGGAATCAGTTTCTCGGGGAAGTGGCACGGCCCATAGTTGTTCGAGCAGTTAGTAACCAGGGTCGGCAGGCCGTAAGTCCGGGCCCAGGCGCGAACCAGGTGATCAGAGCTGGCCTTGCTGGCCGAGTACGGCGAGCTTGGCTGATAGGGCGTGGTTTCGGTGAAGAGATCTTCCGGACCCTCAAGGTCTCCGTAAACTTCGTCGGTCGAAATATGGTGGAATCGGAAACTGGCTTTTCGCGCATCGTCCAGCGTCGCCCAGTACTGACGCGCGGCCTCAAGCAGCGTGTAGGTGCCAATGATATTGGTCTGGATGAACTCGGATGGGCCGCTGATCGAGCGATCAACATGGGATTCCGCAGCCAGGTGCATGATGGCATCCGGCTGGTGCTCACGCAGGACACGTTCGACCTGCTCGCGATCACAAATATCGACGCGCTCAAACACGTAGCGGGCGTTTTGGCTGACTTCAGCCAAAGACTCGAGATTGCCCGCATAAGTGAGCTTATCGAGGTTAACGACGGCGTCATTCGTGTTGGAGATGATATGGCGAATGACTGCCGAACCGATAAATCCTGCACCGCCAGTTACTAAAATTTTCACGCGAAAACGTACCTTTGAGTTGCAGACAGCGTCGCCAACCGAACCACCGTCTAATCCATGAATGCATCAGCCGAGTCTTTTGCCAAGCTTAGCCTGACTGATGTGAAGCCCTATCATTTGCGGACAATTTCAGAATTTTACAGTGAAATGACGTTTTTACTAATGGAAACGGACAGCCAGCGACGAGAGCCCGAGACACACGAAAAACGTTTACCTAGGACAACACCCGCTTTCGCGTCCCCCTGGAAGTCCGGCCCAGGAACCACCCCAATACAGGCCCTATCACCATCCCCACTAGGAGCGTCAGTACCACGACTACCGACAGGGGGATTTGCGGCCCCGCCCAGCCAAGAAACAGCAAAGACACCGACTGCTGGTTTTCTAGCACAAACAGCAGTATCGCCAGCGCCAGCAACAGGACAAAAACGCCAAGCAGTACACGCATCAAGCTACGCATAAGAGATTCCTTGGGTTGCGCAGTCTGTCAAAGCCCCTCCTCCTCTTCCTCATTCACCCGATCCCGAAGCTCTTTTCCCGGTTTGAAATGGGGAACGAACTTTCCATCCAGGCTAACCGATTGACCGGTCTTCGGGTTGCGCCCTACACGAGGCGCACGGTAGTGCAGGGAGAAGCTGCCAAAGCCACGGATCTCGATGCGATCACCGGTTGCCAGGCATTGGGACATTTGTTCAAGCATAGTCTTGATGGCCAGCTCTACATCTTTGGATGAGAGCAGCCCTTGATGGGTGACAATTCGTTCGATCAACTCCGACTTCGTCATATTTTTCCCTTCTTTTTCAAGCAGCTAGATCAGCGCTTCAAAGGTTTTAGCATGCCGAAAGGTATTTGAACAGCCCGCGCTTTGACTTATCTGCATGACCACGACCTCACGGAACAATTGGGATTTTTCAGACAACAAACCAATACTGTCCTTACAAGTTCGCAGCACCATTACCGACAAATCACCAGTATGGTACGCGTGAGGTAACCCGCTGGATTCCAACCGAACGGGTAGTCCTGATCCTCCTCCTTGATATCACTGGACCTGGCAACGACCTTATACCCCTGCGCCTTGCACTCCTTGTCTGCACGCTTGTAGCACCTCTCCCAGCCCGACCCGAGCCCTGAACAATCGATCTCGATTCCGCTTACCCCGCGCATCGCATGGGACTTCACGTTAGTGGTACAGCCTGCCAGAGCCAATACAACAAGCACGACGATAAACCTGTTCATTCGCTTCCTTAGACTGGACGATTTGCCCGACCGCTGTTTGCTTCAGGCTAAGCCTAGCCCAAATAGTGAAATGCTCCGTACAAAGAACCAGACAGCACCGCCTGGAGTTTGTTTCATTGATAACCGACACACCAATCAATCGTCGAAAACTCAAATTCCAGACACAAAAAAGGGCGACCGAAGTCACCCTTTTTAATGGTCTGACAGAACTTAGTTCTGTTTTTCCATCTGTGCACGCAACAGGTCGCCCAGAGTGGTAGGACCAGCAGCAATGTCAGAGGTCGCTGGCTTGTCGCGCAGGCTCTGGATTGCTTCTTTCTCTTCAGCATCGTCTTTCGACTTGATGGAGAGCTGGATTACGCGGCTCTTGCGGTCAACGCTGATGATCTTGGCTTCTACTTCTTCGCCTTCTTTCAGAACGTTGCGCGCGTCTTCAACGCGGTCACGGCTGATTTCGGAGGCTTTCAGAGTCGCTTCGATGTCGTCAGCCAAAGTGATGATGGCGCCTTTAGCGTCAACTTCTTTCACGATGCCTTTAACGATTGCGCCTTTGTCGTTCTCTTGAACGTACTCGGAGAACGGATCGCTTTCCAGTTGCTTGATACCCAGGGAGATGCGCTCGCGCTCTGGGTCAACCGACAGGATAACGGTGTCCAGCTCGTCGCCTTTCTTGAAGCGGCGAACGGCTTCTTCGCCCACTTCGTTCCAGGAGATGTCGGACAGGTGAACCAGGCCGTCGATGCCGCCGTCCAGACCAATGAAGATACCGAAATCGGTGATCGACTTGATGGTGCCGGAGATTTTATCGCCCTTGTTGAACTGGCCAGAGAAATCTTCCCATGGGTTAGATTTGCACTGCTTGATGCCCAGGGAGATACGACGACGCTCTTCGTCGATGTCCAGAACCATAACTTCCACTTCGTCGCCGACTTGTACGACTTTCGAAGGGTGGATGTTCTTGTTGGTCCAGTCCATTTCGGAAACGTGTACCAGGCCTTCAACGCCTTCTTCCAGCTCAGCGAAGCAGCCGTAGTCGGTCAGGTTGGTTACACGCGCGGTAACGCGAGTGCTTTCTGGGTAACGGGCTTTGATAGCAACCCATGGATCTTCGCCCAGTTGCTTCAGGCCCAGGGAAACACGATTACGCTCGCGATCGTACTTCAGAACCTTGACATCGATCTCGTCGCCAACGTTGACGATTTCCGAAGGATGCTTGATACGCTTCCAAGCCATGTCGGTAATGTGCAGCAGGCCATCGACGCCACCCAGATCGACGAATGCGCCGTAATCGGTGAGGTTCTTGACGATACCTTTGACTTGCTGGCCTTCCTGCAGGGATTCCAGCAGAGCTTCACGCTCAGCGGAGTTCTCGGCTTCGAGGACGCTACGACGGGAAACGACAACGTTGTTGCGTTTCTGGTCAAGCTTGATGACCTTGAATTCCAGCTCTTTGCCTTCCAGGTGCGTGGTGTCGCGCACAGGACGGACGTCAACCAGAGAACCTGGCAGGAACGCACGGATGCCGTTAACGTCGACAGTGAAGCCGCCTTTAACCTTACCGTTGATAACGCCCTTGACCACTTCTTCGGCTGCGAAGGCTGCTTCCAGAACAATCCAGCATTCAGCGCGCTTGGCTTTTTCACGGGACAGCTTGGTTTCACCAAAGCCGTCTTCAACCGAGTCCAGAGCAACGTGAACTTCGTCACCGACGTTGATGTTCAGTTCGCCAGCGTCGTTGTAGAACTGCTCAAGCGGGATGAGTGCTTCAGACTTCAGGCCAGCGTGAACGGTTACCCAGCGAGCTTGGTAATCGATATCAACGATAACACCGGTGATGATGGAGCCTGCCTGAAGGTTCAGGGTTTTTAGGCTTTCTTCAAAGAGTTCCGCAAAGCTTTCGCTCATTTTAATTCCTGTTGATAAGGGCGAAGAATACGCCCATCTCCACACCCCAGACGGTGTGGGTTAGTTTCATTTAAAAGAAGCGCCGCAGGACTATGACTGGTCCCCTACGGCCTTCTTGGTCACCCGGCGATATCGCGCAGGGCGATTTCGCTCATGATGCGTTCCAGCACCTGATCGATGGACAACTCCGTGGAATCCAGCTGAATCGCGTCGACCGCCGGCTTGAGCGGGGCTACCGCTCGCTGGGTGTCGCGCTCATCGCGCACACGGATCTCATCTAGCAGACTCGACAGACTAACATCCTCGCCTTTGCCCTTCAACTGCAAATATCGGCGGCGCGCCCGTTCCTCGGCGCTGGCGGTCAGAAAAATCTTCAAAGGTGCATCGGGAAAGACCACCGTGCCCATGTCGCGGCCATCGGCCACCAGCCCCGGGGCCTCCTGGAAAGCCCGCTGGCGCTGTAGCAGCGCCTCACGTACAGCCGGCAGCGCAGCCACCTGGGACGCCCCGGCACCGGCAGCTTCGGTGCGAATCGCGTCGCTGACTTCATCCCCTTCGAGAATGATGCGCTGCAACTGACCGTCGGTCGCCGCAATGAACTGCACGTCCAGATGAGCGGCGAGTTTCTTCAGCAACTCCTCGTTGGTCAGGTCGACCCCGTGGTTACGCGCAGCGAACGCCAGCAGACGGTACAACGCCCCGGAATCCAGCAGATTCCAGTTCAGGCGCCTGGCGAGCATGCCGGCAATAGTGCCTTTACCCGAACCGCTTGGCCCGTCGATGGTGATAACTGGAGCAATGTTGTTCACGACTGAGCCTCTTGGGCAACGCGGATACCGACCTGCGCGCACAACGCGAGGAAATTCGGGAAGGAGGTGGCGACGTTGGCGCAATCATGGATGCGGATCGGCGCATTGGCGCGCAGCGACGCAACACTGAAGGCCATCGCAATCCGGTGATCGCCATGACCGTGGACTTCGCCACCACCGATCTGGCCACCATCAATGATAATGCCATCCGGGGTCGGCTCGCACTTGACGCCCAGCGCCAGCAGACCGTCGGCCATGACCTGGATGCGATCCGACTCCTTGACCCGCAGCTCTTCGGCACCGCGCAGGATGGTCCGACCTTGCGCACAAGCCGCCGCCACGAACAGCACCGGGAATTCGTCGATGGCCAGCGGCACCAGCGCCTCGGGAATCTCGATGCCCTTGAGTTGAGCCGCGCGCACACGCAGGTCAGCGACAGGCTCGCCGCCGACTTCACGCTGGTTCTCCAGGGAAATGTCGGCACCCATGAGACGCAGGATATCGATCACCCCGGTGCGCGTCGGGTTGATGCCGACATGTTCCAGCACCAGTTCGGAACCTTCGGCAATCGAAGCAGCGACCAGGAAGAAGGCCGACGAAGAGATATCGCCCGGCACTTCAATGTGGGTGGCCGTCAGCTTGTGGCCGGACTCGACCGAGGCCGTTGCCCCCTCGACAGTCACCGGATAGCCGAAGCCGCGCAGCATGCGCTCGGTATGGTCACGGGTAGGCGCAGGCTCGGTGACCGTGGTCTGGCCTTCGGCGTACAGACCGGCCAATAGCAGGCAGGACTTAACCTGGGCACTGGCCATCGGCATGGTATAGGTCAGGCCCTTGAGGGCATGACCACCACGAATGATCATCGGCGGACGACCCTCGGCGGCGGTTTCGATCACGGCGCCCATTTCCCGCAGGGGATTGGCCACACGATTCATCGGACGCTTGGACAACGAGGCATCACCCGTCAGGGTGCTATCGAAGCTCTGCGCAGCCAGAAGGCCAGACAGCAGGCGCATCGAAGTGCCGGAGTTGCCCAGGTAGATCGGGCCAGGAGCCGGTTTCAAGCCATGCAGGCCCACACCGTGGATGGTCACACGACCATGGTGCGGCCCTTCGATGACCACCCCCATGTCACGGAAGGCTTGCAGAGTCGCCAGGGCGTCTTCACCCTCAAGGAAGCCTTCGACTTCGGTGACACCTTCAGCCAGGGAACCAAGCATGATCGAACGGTGGGAAATCGATTTATCGCCCGGTACACGAATCCGCCCAGTCAGGCGGCCACCAGGTTGTGCCAGGAAAATCAGGTCGTTGGAGTTCATAGCGTCCACATAGGCCCGGCGGGCCAGGATTTTACTGAAATGCTCGCGGGCAACCCGGGCGCGAGTGAATACGCCCAACAATTGGTGCCCGTCCCCTGCATCGACCGCGTCGCGCAAGGCGTCGAGGTCACTGCGAAATGTATCGAGTGTGCGCAGCACCGCTTCCCGGTTAGCGAGAAAGATGTCATGCCACATCACCGGGTCGCTACCGGCGATTCTTGTGAAATCGCGGAAGCCGCCCGCAGCGTAACGGAAGATCTCAAGATTTTCATTGCGCTTGGCCAACGAATCGACCAAACCGAACGCCAGCAGGTGCGGCAGATGGCTGGTTGCGGCCAGCACTTCATCGTGACGTTCGACCTGCATGTGCTCGACATCGGCACCCAATTCGCGCCAGAGTCGATCAACCACCGCCAGGGCAGCCGGATCGGTTTGCTCAAGCGGCGTGAGGATCACCTTGTGCCGGCGGAACAACTGGGCATTGGAAGCCTCTACCCCACTCTGCTCGGAACCGGCAATCGGGTGCCCCGGCACGAAGCGTGGCGGCATGCCGCCGAATGCCTGGGTCGCCGCTCGCACTACATTACCCTTGGCACTGCCGACATCCGTCAGGATCGCGGCGCCCAGGTCCATGCCAGCCAGCAACGCCAGAAGCTTTTCCATGGCCAGGATCGGCACTGCCAACTGGATGACGTCCGCACCGACACAGGCGCTCGCCAGGTCGTCTTCACAACGGTCGACCACCCCCAGCTCCACGGCCAGCTTGCGTGATTGCGGATCAAGATCGACACCCACCACCTCACGGCAAATGCCGCTTTCACGCAAGCCCTTGGCAAACGAACCGCCGATCAGCCCCAGGCCAACCACCACCAGGCGACCGATCAACGGCGCAGCAGGTTGCGCGGCACTGACATCAACCACGGGCCAGGACCTTGCTCAGCGCTTCGAGGAAACGGCTGTTTTCCGCCGGCAGACCGACAGTGACGCGCAGGTGATTCGGCATGCCATAGTTGGCCACCGGACGCACGATTACGCCCTCACGCAGCAAGCCCTGGAAGATCGGCGCAGCATCCTGCCCCAGATCCACACAGATGAAGTTGCCCCGGGACGGGATCCAGCCCAGCCCCAGCTCACGAAACCCCGCTTCCAACTGCTGCATGCCAGCGTCATTCAGGCGCCGGCTTTCAGCCAGGTATTCTTCGTCCCGCAAAGCGGCACAGGCGGCTGCCAGTGCCAGGCTGTTGACGTTGAAGGGCTGGCGCACGCGATTGAGCACGTCGGCCACCACCGCCGTCGACAAGCCGTAACCCACGCGCAACGCCGCCAGGCCATAGGCCTTGGAGAAGGTGCGCGATACCAGCAGGTTCGGATACGCGGCAAGGAAGTCCAGGCCATCTGGCAGGTCACTGCCCTCGGCGTACTCGATGTACGCCTCGTCCAGCACCACCAGCACCGATGCCGGCACATCCTGCAGGAACTCATCCAGCGCCTGGGCACTGAACCAGGTTCCGGTCGGGTTGTTCGGGTTGGCAATGAACACCACGCGGGTGTTGGCATCGATCGCCGCCAGCATGGCCGGCAGGTCGTGCCCCCAGTCCCTGGCCGGAATCACCCGCGCGTCAGCACCAATGGCCTGGGTGACGATTGGATAGACCGCAAAGGCGTGCTCACTGAACACCGCATTCAAGCCGGGCGCCAGATAGGCACGCGCCACCAGCTCAAGGATGTCGTTGGAGCCATTGCCCAACGTCACTTGGTTCAGTTCGACGCGGCATTGCTCAGCCAGCAGGGTCTTGAGCGCAAAGCCGTTACCGTCCGGATACCGGGTCAGCTCAGCCAGCGCTTCATGAATCGCTGCCAAGGCCTTGGGACTGGCGCCCAGCGGATTTTCATTGCTGGCCAGTTTGACGATGCTGGCCGGATCGATATCCAGCTCGCGAGCCAGTTCGTCCACGGGCTTGCCCGGAACGTAAGGCGAAAGTTGTTGCACGCCCGGCTGTGCCAGAGCGAGGAAGTCGCCACTCATTGTTAACGCCCTTAGAGAACTGCTTTGGGGTAGGAACCCAACACTTTCAGTGCCACTGCTTCCTGACTGATTTTCTCCAGCACACCCTTGACCAGCGGATCACGGTGGTGGCCGACGAAGTCGATGAAGAACACATAGGTCCACTTGCCACTGCGCGACGGACGCGTCTCGATGCGAGTCAGGTCAATGCCGTTGTCGTGGAAAGGCACCAGCAGTTCGTGCAGCGCACCTGGCTTGTTGCTCATCGAGACAATGATCGAGGTCTTGTCGTCGCCAGTCGGCGGCACTTCCTGGCTACCGATCATCAGGAAGCGCGTGGAGTTGTCCGGACGGTCTTCGATTTTCTCGGCCAGGCGCGTCAGGCCGTAAAGGCCCGCGGCCATATCGCCAGCGATTGCCGCCGAATTCCACTCACCCTTGACCCGCTTGGCCGCCTCGGCGTTGCTGGAGACCGCCACGCGCTCGACGTTCGGGTAGTGCGCGTCCAGCCACTTGCGGCACTGGGCCAAGGACTGGGCATGGGAGTAGATGCGACTGATGCTGTCGGTCTTGGTGTTTTCACCCACCAGCAAGTGGTGGTGAATCCGCAACTCGACTTCGCCACAAATGACCATGTCGTGCTCAAGGAAGCTGTCGAGGGTGTGATTGACTGCGCCTTCCGTGGAGTTTTCCACAGGCACCACGCCAAAATTCACCGCGCCGGCAGCTACTTCACGGAACACTTCGTCGATTGCCGCCATCGGCTTGCTGATCACCGCGTGACCGAAGTGCTTCATGGCGGCCGCCTGGGTGAAGGTGCCTTCAGGGCCCAGGTAAGCCACTTTCAGCGGCTGCTCGAGCGCCAGGCACGAGGACATGATTTCACGGAACAACCGCGCCATCTCTTCATTGCCCAGCGGCCCCTGGTTACGCTCCATCACGCGCTTGAGCACCTGAGCTTCACGCTCAGGACGATAGAACACCGGCACTTCGCCTTCGGCCAGCGAGGCCATCTTTACTCGCGCGACTTCCTGGGCGCAGCGGGCACGCTCACTGATCAGCTCCAGGACCTTTTCGTCCAGCGAATCAATGCGCAGGCGCAGTGCCTTGAGTTCTTGCTCAGACATTAGCCGTGTTCCTTCTCGAACTCTGCCATGTACGAAACCAGTGCGTTGACCGCAACGATGTCGACGGCGTTATAGATGGAGGCGCGCATACCGCCCACGGAGCGGTGACCTTTGAGGTTCAACAGACCCCGCTCGTCGGCACCAGCCAAAAATGGCTTGTCCAGACGATCGTCAGCCAGACGGAACGGCACGTTCATCCACGAGCGGTCGGTCCTGTTGATCGGGTTGCTGTACAGGCCACTGGCATCGATGAAGTCATACAGGGTGCGCTGCTTGACTTCGTTGAGCTTACCAATAGCTTCCACGCCGCCTTGCTCCTTGAGCCATTCGAACACCAGACCGGAGAGGTACCAGGCCAGGGTTGGCGGAGTGTTGTACATCGAGCCATTGTCGGCCGCGACCTTGTAGTCGAGCATGGTCGGGCACAGCGAGCGGGCACGACCCAGCAGGTCTTCGCGCACGATGTTGACCACAATACCGCTCGGGCCAATGTTTTTCTGGGCGCCAGCGTAGATCATGCCAAACCGCGAAACATCGATGGGACGCGACAGAATGTCCGAAGACATGTCGGCGACCAGCGGTACATCACCGGTTTCCGGCACCCAGCCAAACTCCAGGCCGCCGATGGTTTCGTTCGGTGCGTAGTGCACGTAGGCCGCGTCTTGCGACAACTGCCACTCGTTTTGTCCGGGAATTGCAAAATAGTCGTAGGGCTTGGCGGTCGCAGCAACGTTGACGTGGCCGTAACGGGAAGCCTCTTCGATAGCTTTCTGCGACCAGATACCAGTGTCGATATAGTCGGCGGTGCCGTTTTCCGGCAGCAGGTTCAGCGGAATCTGGGCAAATTGCTGGCTGGCGCCGCCTTGCAGAAATAGCACCTTGTAGTTCGAAGGGATATTCAGCAGATCACGCAGATCCTGCTCGGCCTTGGTGGCAATGGACACGAACTCATCACTGCGATGACTCATTTCCATGACGGAGAGGCCCTTGCCGTGCCAATCCAGGAGTTCACCCTGGGCACGTTGCAGGACAGCTTCGGGAAGTGCCGCCGGACCGGCACAGAAGTTATAGGCTCTCTTGCTCACATCCAATCTCGCTCTGATTTGGTGGTATCACACATTTATAGTGGGCGATCGCCACTCACATGGCTGAGCAGCGATCAACTGCAGGAGCGAGCTTGCTCGCGAAAAACCTGAGGACGCCGCGTTTAATCAGGAAACCCGCGTCATCGTTAACGTCCATCGCGAGCAAGCTCGCTCCTACAGGGTCATCAATTTTCCATAGGGACAAACAACAAGGGGGCGAATTTTCATCCGCCCCCTGTTTATCCGCTTACTCTTGCGGCTCTTCGTCAGCGGCGGCGTCAAGTTGCTGATCGTCAACCACGTCGTCGATCACGACTTCGCCGTCGAATACCGCGCCCTCTTCACCTTCCAGCTCGTCACCTTCGACTTCCGACGGCTCCTGAACCCGCTCCAGGCCCACCAGCGTTTCGTCGCTGGCCAGCTTGATCAGGGTCACACCCTGGGTGTTACGCCCCAGACTCGACACTTCGTCGACACGGGTACGCACCAAGGTGCCCTGGTCGGAAATCAGCATGATCTCCTCACCGTCGAGCACCTGCACGGCCCCTACCAGGCGGCCGTTGCGGTCGTTGCTGACCATGGCGATCACACCCTGGCCGCCACGCTTGTACTCCGGGAACTCGCTGATGGCGGTACGCTTGCCGTAGCCACGTGCCGAAGCGGTGAGGATCTGGCTGCCTTCTTCCGGGATCAGCATGGAAATCAGCTTCTGCCCTTCCGGCAGGCGCATGCCGCGCACACCGCGCGCGGTACGACCCATGGCACGTACATCGGACTCTTTGAAGCGAGTGACCTTGCCGCCATCGGAGAACAGCATGACCTCACGCTCGCCATCGGTGATGGCTGCGGAAATCAGCACATCGCCTTCGTCCAGCTCCAGCGCGATCAGGCCGACGCTGCGTTGACGGCTGAAGGATTCCAGCGGGGTCTTCTTCACGGTGCCCTTGGCGGTCGCCATGAAGATGAAGTGACCTTCGGTGTATTCCTCGACCGGCAGCATGGTGGTGATGTACTCATCACTGTCCAGCGGCAGCAGGTTGACCAGCGGACGCCCACGGGCGGCGCGGGAAGCTTCCGGAATTTCGTAGGTTTTCAGCCAGTACACTTTGCCCTTGCTGGAGAACAGCAGCAGCGTGGTATGGCTGTTGGCAACCAGCAGGTGAGCGATGTAGTCCTCATCCTTGACGCCCGTCGCCGACTTGCCTTTGCCGCCACGACGCTGGGCCTGGTACGCAGCCAATGGCTGGGTCTTGGCGTAGCCACCGTGGGAAATGGTCACGACGCGCTCTTCTTCCGGGATCATGTCACCCAGGGTCAAGTCGAGACGGGCATCGAGAATTTCGGTGCGACGCACATCGCCGTATTCGGCGCGGATCACTTCCAGCTCTTCGCGGATCACTTCCATCAGGCGCGTGGCGCTGTTGAGGATGCGGATCAGCTCGCCGATCTGGTTGAGGATCTCTTGATACTCGGCCAGCAGCTTTTCGTGCTCCAGGCCAGTTAGGCGATGCAGACGCAGTTCCAGAATGGCTTGCGCCTGTTCCGGCGACAGGAAGTACTTGCCTTCGCGCAGGCCATACTGCGGATCCAGGGTCTCTGGACGGCACGAATCAGCACCGGCACGCTCGACCATCGCCACCACGGCAGAGGATTCCCAGGCCGTGCTGATCAGCGCTTCCTTGGCTTCCGATGGCGTTGGCGAGGCCTTGATCAGGGCGATGACCGGGTCGATGTTCGACAGGGCTACGGCCTGGCCTTCCAGGATGTGGCCACGCTCGCGGGCTTTACGCAGCTCGAACACGGTACGACGGGTCACGACTTCGCGACGGTGACGCACGAAGGCTTCCAGCAGATCCTTGAGATTGAGGATCCGTGGACGGCCATCGATCAGCGCCACGATGTTGATACCGAACACTGCCTGCAGCTGGGTCTGGGCGTAGAGGTTGTTGAGAATCACCTCTGGCACTTCGCCACGGCGCAACTCGATCACGACCCGCATACCGTCCTTGTCGGACTCGTCGCGCAGTTCGGTGATGCCTTCCAGCTTCTTCTCTTTGACCAGCTCGGCGATCTTCTCGATCAGGCGCGCCTTGTTCAACTGGTAAGGCAGTTCGGTGATGACGATCTGCTGGCGACCACCGACCTTGTCGATGTCTTCGATCGTCGAGCGGGCACGCATGTAAATGCGCCCGCGACCGGTACGGTAGGCCTCGATGATGCCGGCGCGACCGTTGATGATCGCAGCGGTCGGGAAGTCCGGACCCGGGATGTATTGCATCAGCTCGTCGACAGTCAGCTCGGGATTGTCGATGAGCGCCAGGCAACCGTCGATGACTTCACCGAGGTTGTGCGGCGGAATGTTGGTCGCCATGCCCACGGCGATACCGCTGGAGCCGTTGACCAGCAGGTTGGGAATACGGGTCGGCATGACCGCCGGGATCATTTCGGTGCCGTCGTAGTTCGGCACCCAGTCCACGGTTTCCTTGTGCAGGTCAGCCAGCAGCTCGTGCGCCAGCTTGGTCATGCGCACTTCGGTGTATCGCATCGCAGCGGCGTTGTCGCCGTCGACCGAACCGAAGTTGCCCTGGCCGTCGACCAGCAGGTAACGCAGCGAGAATGGCTGCGCCATCCGAACGATGGTGTCGTACACCGCGGTATCACCGTGGGGGTGATACTTACCGATCACGTCACCGACAACACGGGCAGATTTCTTGTACGGCTTGTTGAAGTCGTTACCCAGCTCGCTCATAGCGAACAGCACACGCCGATGCACGGGCTTCAAGCCATCGCGCGCATCAGGCAGTGCCCGCCCGACAATTACGCTCATCGCGTAGTCGAGGTAGGACTGCTTCAGCTCGTCTTCGATATTGACCGGGAGGATTTCTTTGGCCAGTTCGCCCATGAGAAGCCTGATTCCTTTTTCTGGTGAAACTTCGTCACATCCAGATGGGACGAACGAAGCTCGCCGCTGCAGGCTGAGTGCCATGCACCGACTTACGACAAATCAACGAGTTATGCCATGGATCTGCGCAGTAAAGGTTACCCCGCGGGGCGACCTTGGAAACCGCCGGATGTTATCACAAGAGCCGCCACGCACCTATCCCCCTGATGCGCATGGAGCATAGTTAGTTGACCGATGACAGGCTTGAAGGGGACGAGAGAAGCTCAGAGGCTTATCGAATGCTGATTCGAGGCTCGATTAAAGGCTGGCTTGTCGATTTACGCGCGAACCTGTGGGAGCGTGCCTGCTCGCGATAGCCAGCGCACAGCCACCCGAGCTCATCAATGCAGGCGCTTGCGGCACATCAATTGCGCCATCTTCGCGGTATCCGGCCGCTCGACCAGGCCTTTTTCGGTGATGATGGCATCGATCAAGTCCGCTGGCGTGACGTCGAACACCGGATTGAAGGCCTCGACACCCTCGCCGATCCGCCGGCCGCCCACCTCGAGCAACTCACCGGCATCACGCTCTTCAAGAACGATGTCTTCACCGCTGGCCAGGTTCATGTCGATGGTCGAACTCGACGCCACCACCATGAAGCGCACGCCGTGGTGCATGGCGTTGACCGCCAGTTGGTAGGTACCGATCTGACTAGCGACATCGCCATTGGCGGCGATCCGGTCGGCACCGATAATCACCCAGGTAATGCCCTTGGTCTTCATGATGTGGGCGGCGGCGGCATCGGCGTTGACGGACACCGGGATGCCTTCGTTGGCCAGTTCCCAGGCAGTCAGGCGCGAGCCTTGCAGCCAGGGCCGGGTTTCGTCGGCGTAGACCCGCTCGACCATGCCCTCCAGGAACGCCCCGCGAATCACCCCCAGTGCCGTGCCGAAACCGCCCGTGGCCAACGCACCAGCGTTGCCATGGGTGAGGATGGTCTGCGCGTTGCCCTGATGCTTGCGAATCAGGTCGACGCCCAACTGGGCGATGGTCAGGTTGGCTTCACGATCACTTTCATGGATCGCCTGGGCTTCGGCTTCGAGCACGGCCAAGGGATGGGCGTGATTCTTGAGCCGTGCCAGGCGTTCGCGCATGCGCCCCAGGGCCCAGGACAGATTCGCTGCGGTCGGACGAGACTCGGCCAGCAGGGCAAAATCCTCCTCCAGCGCCGCCTGCCAATCCCCACCTGCGGCAAACCGGGCACGCGCGGCCAGCACCATGCCATAGGCGGCGCTGATGCCGATGGCCGGAGCGCCGCGCACCACCATGCCACGAATGGCCTCGGCCACCTGCGCCGCAGTGGTATAAGCCATCCAGCGCTCCTCGAACGGCAGCAGACGCTGGTCCAGCAGGTACAGGGCGCCGTCTCGCCAATCGATGGCCTTCACCTTCTCAGCAGCCAACAGTCGATCGCGCATCCCTCACCCCGTACTCATGAACAAAAGCCGTCGATTATAGCGATCCCCCCGCGAAGACGCTCGGGTATACTTCGCCATCCTTTACAAAAGCACTGGACCGAATCCTCGATGCCGAACCCTGTTGCTGCGCTCGACCTCCTCTTGCTGCCGACCTGGCTGGTGCCTGTCGAACCGGCGGGCGTGGTGCTCAAAGAGCATGGCCTGGGGATCCGCGACGGGCGAATTGCCTTCATCGGTCCGCGCAGCGCTGCACTCAAACTCGCGGCCCGCGAGGTCAGGGAGTTGCCAGGCATGCTGCTCAGCCCCGGGCTGATCAACGCCCACGGGCATGCCGCAATGACCCTGTTCCGCGGCCTGGCCGATGACTTGCCGCTGATGACCTGGCTCGAACAGCACATCTGGCCGGCCGAGGGTAAGTGGGTCGATGAAGCCTTCGTACGCGACGGCATGGACCTGGCCATCGCCGAGCAGATCAAAGGTGGCATCACCTGCTTCTCGGACATGTACTTCTACCCCAAAGTTGCCAGTGAGCGCGTACATAACAGCGGCATACGGGCCCAGATCGCGATTCCGATCCTCGACTTCCCGATTCCCGGCGCCAGCAGTGCCGATGAGGCGATCCGCCAGGGCATCGAACTGCTCGGCGACCTCAAGCACCATCCCCGCCTCAAAATCGCCTTCGGCCCCCATGCACCCTACACCGTTGGCGATGAAAACCTGGAGAAAGTCCGGATGATCGCCGAGGAGCTGGACGCCGCCATTCACATGCACGTTCACGAAACCGCGATCGAAGTGCAGCAGGCGCTGGAAAAACACGGCGAGCGGCCATTGGCCCGCCTGGCACGCCTGGGCCTGCTGGGGCCGCGCTTCCAGGCAGTGCACATGACCCAGATCAGCGAAGACGACCTGGCATTGCTGGTAGAAAGCAACAGCAGCGTGATTCATTGCCCGGAATCGAACCTGAAGCTGGCCAGCGGCTTCTGCCCGGTGGAGCGTTTGTGGCAGGCCGGGGTCAACGTAGCGATCGGCACCGATGGCGCCGCCAGCAACAATGACCTGGACCTGCTGGGTGAAACCCGCACCGCCGCTCTGCTGGCGAAGGCCGTTGCCGGCTCCGCCAGCGCCCTGGACGCCCATCGCGCCCTGCGCATGGCGACCCTCAACGGCGCCCGCGCCCTGGGCCAGGAGCAACAGATTGGTTCGCTGGAAGTCGGCAAATTTGCCGACCTGGTGGCCTTCGACCTGTCCGGCCTGGCCCAGCAACCGGTCTACGACCCGGTATCGCAACTGATCTATGCCACCGGCCGGGACTGCGTTAAACACCTTTGGGTCGCCGGCAAGCAATTGCTCGACGACCGGCGCCTGACGCGCCTCGATGAACAACAGCTGTGCGCCACGGCCAACGCCTGGGGCCAACGCATCAGCGGCCACACCGAATAGAACGAACCCTTGAGCTGAACCTCAAGGCTGACAGCAAACTATTTCAGATTCAGAGGATTACCCATGAGCAACGTCGACCACGCTGAAATCGCCAAATTCGAGGCCCTGGCCCATCGCTGGTGGGACCGCGAAAGCGAGTTCAAGCCCCTCCACGACATCAACCCACTGCGGGTCAACTGGATTGACGAACGCGTCAAACTGGCGGGCAAGAAGGTCCTGGACGTCGGCTGTGGTGGCGGCATCCTCAGCGAATCCATGGCACAGCGCGGCGCCACCGTGATGGGCATCGACATGGGCGAAGCGCCCCTGGCGGTCGCCCAGTTGCATCAGTTGGAGTCCGGGGTGAGCGTGGAATATCGGCAGATCACTGCCGAAGCCCTGGCCGAAGAAATGCCCGAGCAGTTCGACGTGGTTACCTGCCTGGAAATGCTCGAGCATGTGCCCGACCCCTCGTCGGTGATCCGCGCCTGCTTCCGCATGGTCAAGCCTGGCGGCCAGGTGTTCTTCTCCACCATCAACCGCAACCCGAAGGCCTACCTGTTCGCCATCGTCGGCGCTGAATACATCATGAAGCTGCTGCCGCGCGGCACCCACGACTTCAAGAAATTCATCCGCCCTTCCGAACTGGGCGCCTGGAGCCGTGCAGCCGGCCTGACCGTCAAGGACATCATCGGCCTGACCTACAACCCGCTGACCAAGCATTACAAGCTGGCCGCCGACGTTGACGTCAACTACATGATCCAGACCCTGCGCGAGGAGTAAGCCCATGGTTATCAGAGCAGTTCTCTTCGACATGGACGGCACCCTGCTCGACACCGCGCCGGACTTCATCGCCATCTGCCAGGACATGCTGGCCGAGCGCGGGCTGCCCGCGATCCTGGACACACGCATCCGCGACGAGATTTCCGGCGGGGCCAAGGCCATGGTCGCCGCAACCTTCATGATGGACCCGCAGGCGCCGGGCTTCGAGGCGCTGCGCCTGGAGTTCCTGGAACGCTACCTCAAGGGCTGTGCAGTCCACAGCAAACTGTTCGACGGCATGGCCGAACTCCTGGCCGACATCGAGAAGGCCAATCTGATCTGGGGCGTAGTGACCAACAAGCCGCTGCGTTTTGCCGAGCCGATCATGCAGCAACTGGGGCTGGCCGAGCGCTCGGCCCTGCTGATCTGTCCGGACCACGTGAAGAACAGCAAGCCCGACCCGGAACCGTTGATCCTGGCGTGCAAGATGCTCGACCTCGACCCGGCCAGCGTCCTGTTCGTCGGCGACGACCTGCGCGACATCGAGTCCGGACGCGATGCCGGCACCCGCACCGCCGCGGTGACCTACGGCTACATTCACCCAGACGACAACCCGCGACACTGGGGTGCGGACGTGGTAGTGGATCACCCGCTGGAGTTGCGCAAGGTGCTCGATAGCGCGGTGTGCAGCTGCTAAGCAGGCATCTATGGCAACGCGCCCGCGCCTGACCTGAAGAATTTTTGTAGAGGTTTTTTATGTTTGATTACTCCGCTCGTCCTGAATTGCTCAAGGACCGGGTCATCCTGGTCACCGGTGCCGGCCGCGGGATCGGCGCAGCCACCGCGAAAACCTACGCCGCTCACGGTGCCACTGTGCTGTTGCTGGGCAAGACCGAAGCCAACCTGACCCAGGTCTACGACGAGATCGAAGCCGCCGGCCACCCACAACCTGCGGTGATCCCGTTCAACCTGGAAACCGCCCTGCCGCACCAGTACGACGAACTGGCGGCGATGATCGAGACTGAATTCGGCCGCCTGGACGGCTTGCTGCACAACGCCTCGATCATTGGACCACGCACGCCGATCGAGCAGTTGTCCGGCGAAAACTTCATGCGCGTGATGCAAGTCAACGTCAACGCCATGTTCATGCTGACCAGCACCTTGCTGCCCCTGCTCAAACTGTCCCAGGACGCCTCGGTGATCTTCACCTCCAGCAGTGTCGGTCGTAAGGGTCGTGCGTACTGGGGCGCTTATGGCGTCTCGAAGTTCGCCACCGAGGGCCTGATGCAGACCCTGGCCGATGAAGTCGACACGGTCGCACCGGTCCGCGCCAACAGCATCAACCCGGGCGCCACCCGCACCAGCATGCGCGCCCAGGCCTACCCCGGGGAAAACCCGAACAACAACCCGACCCCGGAAGAAATCATGCCGGTCTACCTGTACCTGATGGGGCCGGACAGCAGCGGCATCAACGGCCAGGCGTTCGACGCCCAGTAAGTTGGCGCCATAGCCTGCCGCGACGGCTTCCCGTCGCGGCATGGCCAGGCCGGGGCCGCCCCTCTGCGACGTTGAGTCAAACAACTGTCAGATTGACCGTCAGCATGGTTCACCTAGCGACCCAACAGATTGATTGCATTCGGTTTTTCTTGAAAATGAACCGATGGCACGTATTTCGCTCTAAATCTGCATCAAACACGCTGTAACCCAGCTTGTCAGACAGCATTCCTGCTTGGGGACACACGCCATATGAAATCTCCGACCCAGACCCACGCAATTGATTTTGATAGCGCCAAATTGCAACGCCTGGGTTTTGGCCAAATCCCGCCCCTGCTGGAACGCCCTGCGAGCCTCAGCCAGTTGCGCCAGCAAATGGCCCTGCAACTGCAAACCAGCCTTGAACCGCAACGCATCCTCGGCCTGTTTTTTCGCGAAGTTCAGCGCCTCGTCCCGCTGGACGCCCTGCACTATCGACACGAGTCCAGCGAATTGCGCCTGGAGCTCGGTCAGCGTGGCCACCACTCGGTGAGCTACAGCCTCAGCCACCAGGGCGAGCACCTGGGTGAACTGGTGTTCCGGCGCAATCAGCGCTTCAGTGAGCAGGAGCAGACCAACCTCGAAGCCTTGCTGGTGCCGTTGTTGTTCCCGATGCGCAACGCCCTGCTGTATCGAGTGGCCACCCAAAGCGCGCTGCGCGATCCCCTGACCGGCACCGGCAACCGCATCGCCATGGATCAGACCCTGGAACGGGAAATCCACATGGCCCGGCGTCACCAACAGCCCTTGTCCCTGTTGATGCTGGATATCGACCACTTCAAGCGCGTCAATGACCGCCACGGCCACAGCGCCGGCGACCACGTGCTCAAGGCCGTCGCCACATCGATCAAGAGCCAGCTGCGCAACGTCGATATGGTCTTTCGTTTCGGCGGCGAAGAATTCCTGATCCTGCTCTCCAATACCAGCCGCGAGGCCGCGGCCATGGTCGGCGAACGCCTGCGATACAGTTCACAGGTGGCGGATTACCGGGTAGAGGGCAAGCAAATCGAGCTGACCGTCAGCCTTGGCTGTTCGACCCTGCTCCCCGCAGAATCGGCTGACAGCTTGCTGCGACGCGCTGACAGTGCGCTGTACGTGGCCAAGCGAGAGGGGCGGAACCGGCTGGCGATGGCAGGTTAACCGCCCCTTCACCCCGACGTGAGAACGTCGGGGTCGCTACGCAACCCAACGCAGGCTGCGCCAGCGGCTACAGGGCCCTAACGGTCAGCCTTCGGCCATCGCCATGCGCCCACGGACTACGCTGGGCTTGTGGACGTATTCCAGTTGCAGGCAACGCTCCAGGAACAGGTACATATAGTCGTAGCTTTTGCACACGGCTTGGCGCAGCTCTTGCTGCAGCGCCTTGCTGGGATTGAGGCCGGCGAGCGTACACATGATCTCCAGCGCCTCCCATGGATGAGCATCATCGTACTGCGCGTGCATTTTCAGCCACTTCATGGCGCGCTTGCGCTCCTCATCGGCAAAGGATGCCGCATAGATCCCATTGGAGCAGACCAGCGCCGACCACTCCCCGGTCGCGCCCTCGATCGCATAGTTGGTGGCGGCGATGGCCACGATCAGCGAGTCGGACGAACTGGTATGCCAGCACCAATGGCTCAACGCATGGAGCTCCGGCGCCACCTGTTGCGCCTGCAAGTCTTCCAGGCTGACGCCATGGGCGCGACTCCAATGCAGCCAATAGTCGGCATGGTTGAGTTCAACTCGGATATTGCGCATCAACCAGCGACGCGCCATGTCTTCGCCCGGGTGCCGGGCAAAACGGGTCTTGGTCAAGTTCTGCGCCATATACAGCGCAAACTGCTCCACCACGGGCCAACCACCAATCAAGTACTGGCGCATGGTCCTGGCGCTGAGTCGGTTATCACGCATACGGTGGTAAAGTTCATGTTCGACCACCCGGCGTTTACTCTCGCTGCAGGCCTGGATCAGTTGCTGAGCCCAGACGGGATAACTTGCAGCTTCCATAAGCGGGCCGGTTCTATTGAATGCATCGATCACTGTCGTACTCCTTTTGATTGTGATGGTTACGGATCGACAGAGAACTTCAACGGAACGTGCCGGGCGCCTTGAACAACAACGGCAGAGGTCGACTCGGCCGACAGATCAGGCTGTCAGTGGTAAACAACTGCGGACGTTCTATATTGTAACCCTGAGCATAATCCACGCCGATTTCCAGCAAGGCCTGCTCGATCTGCGGGGTTTCAACAAATTCGGCAATTGTGCGCTTACCCATGACATGACCAATGTGGTTGATCACTTCGACCATTGCACGGTTAATCGGGTCATCCAGCATATCCCTGACGAAACTTCCGTCGATCTTCAGAAAGTCTACAGGTAAGTGTTTCAGATACGCGAACGATGACATTCCGGCACAAAAATCATCCAAGGAAAAGTAGCAACCCAAGCCCTTGAGTTCATTAATAAATTTAATTGCACTGGATAAATTTGAAATGGCACTGGTTTCAGTAATTTCAAAACAAATCATTTCAGGCGGAATACCGTAAATAACAAACTGCTGGCGCAAGAAGATTAAAAACGCGTCATCGCCAATAGTATTACCTGACAGATTAATCGCACACATCGCCATCGGCGCTTCATGTTGTTGGGCCATACACTGGGCAATGATCTTGAATACATTCTCGACTACCCAGCGATCCAGGGAAGTCATCAAGCCATAACGCTCGGCAGCGGGAATGAAACTATTGGGCAATATCATTCGCCCGGCTTCGTCATGCAGTCGCAGCAGGATTTCGACATGCCCGCCCCCTGTCTCGACGTGCCCCAGGGTGGCGATTTCCTGGGAGTACAAACAGAAGCGGTTTTCTTCAAGGGCCATGTGCAAGCGCTGCACCCAGGCCATTTCGCCAAACCGTAGCGACAACTCCGAGTCGTCGACATGATACAGCTGCACGCGGTTACGGCCCTTCTCCTTGGCCATGTAGCACGCCATGTCCGCGGCCCGCAGCAAGGCTTCCAGGGTCGCCGGATTCTGTGCCACGTGCACCAGGCCAATACTGACAGTGGTCACGAATGGCCGGCCTTTCCAGACAAAGTGCAGGTTTTGTACGGTCTGGCGCAGGGTTTCGGCAATTTTCTCCGAAGACTCGGGTGCGCAATTCTCCAGGAGTATGCCGAACTCGTCGCCCCCCAACCGAGCCAGGGTATCGCCCTCGCGCAGTCCCGACTGCAACAAGGCACAGATGTGTCGTAGCAACTCATCGCCGGCAGCGTGCCCACAGGTGTCATTGACCAGCTTGAATTGATCGAGGTCGAGGAACATCAGCGCATGCCGCCCCGGTTGGCGCGTCAGGTTATGCAGCGCCTGCTCCAAACGAAACTCAAATTCGCGGCGGTTGGCCAGGCCAGTCAAGGTGTCGTGGGTCGCCTGCCAGGAGAGGTTGGCGATGTATTGCCGCTCCTGGGTCATGTCGTGCAACACCAGCACTGTGCCACTGACCTTGCCGGCCGTGTGAATCGGCGATCCCACCAGGGTCACCGACACCGTACTGCCGTCCAGGCGCTGGATCAGCTTGGCGTGCTCACTGCTACCACTGAGCTGCCCACTGAGGATGTGCTCGATCAGGGTAAACCCATCGGCCTGGGCGTTTTCATCCAGCAAATTGAACAACGCCGCCAGCGGTTGGCCTACTGCCTGTCCGGCCTTCCAGTGGGTCAGTGCTTCGGCCGCCGGGTTCATGTAGGTGATGGCGCCTTCCACATCGGTGGTGATCACGCCGTCGCCAATGGACTGCAAGGTAATTTGCGCGCGTTCTTTTTCCAGTTGCAGGGCATCGGCAAAGGCGTGGCGCTGGGCCAGCAATTTGTGGGTCCGCAACAAGGCCAGGGCAATCAGGCCGAGTGCGGTCGCCAGGTTTGTGAACAACAGCCACCGCAAAATCACCCGCGACCCCTCGCCCAGGGCATCGCTGAAGGCCTTGGCGGCGGGAGTTACACCTTCATTGATGGCAAATATCTGCGCCTTCCAGCGCGCCATGTCCACTTCGGTCGCCTGGTTATGAGTGATGCGCTCACGCATGTCCTGGGCGACATTGTCCAGCTGGACCAGGTAGGCATCACCCTCAATCCAACGATCGATCGCGATTTGCAGATAGCTGAAATGGCGAAAATTCAGGTAGAGCCAGATCAGGCTCGGCACGTCGTCCGGGTGGTTGCCCCCCTTGATAATGCCCCGTCGGGCCGCTTCCAGGTCCGGGGGCTCGCGATCCAGGGCAACCCGCAGCTCATGGCCACCTTCAGGCACCGTCATGGCCTGCTGGTATTTTCGGAATATGGACTCGTCGCGGTTGTCGACGTAGAGATTGAGGTAGTAGATCGCGTCTTTCTGGCTCTTGGACCACAGGCTCTCGCCCCCCACATAGCCGCGAACCGCCGACAGCGTATAGAGGCTGACACCCCCGAGCAGGGCCTGAAATACCACGACGGCAATAAACGGCCAGACGATGCCCAGCAGCCGAGGTGTCCCGAGCGTCCTTTTTTGCTTCATGAGGTCCCTTGCGTTAGCACTGCCTGGTCATCGTCTGGACGAAATCGCTACAGCTAGCCTAGGAGGCGTTCGTAGTCCCGGCAAGCAAGAACTGGCTTCACGGGTAAAAGATGCCGCTTCAGGAACGAAGCCGTCTTTCTGACGACCGCTGCACTATCTACATACCGCACGACCTGCGCCATGACCCGTTGTAATCGGTAGCAAACGCCAGCGCTCATTGAATCGAGCATTGGAAAACCGAAAATACCAAAGACGAGGTCGATAGTCATGCACACACCCCTTCCGAACAACACAACCAACAACACCACAGACCCCCTCCCGAGTGCCATGCAGGTCTATCAAAGTCAACTTGAGGACTATGAACTACTGCTGTCCTTCATGCGTGGGGAAGTCGGCTCTATCACTGAATTCGCGAACACCTTACTCAAGCCCCGCACATTTTCCCCTCTGAGTGAGGAAAACGAAGTTGGACAACTCGCCCTGCAAGCACTGATGAAAGATAGCGATTACCTGGCCGCGTGCAGAGCGAAGAATGTTTCCCCGCATTATTTGACTGTTACTCTGGAAGGCAGAACCTATCATTATCAGACGTCGAACCGCGAAAACCAGGACAAAGTAACACTGGAATTAAATGAAATTGGAGATTTACCGGCACTCAAATCCCGAATCGAAAAAACGGTGAGGTTAATGGCCGGGCAAATACGCTATGACCGGCTTGTCACGCTGCCCAGAATGGCGACGTTTTACGGGATGTCGCCCTGGGATCCGACTAACGCTGTAGCACATCAGACGTCGATCTATACGCTTGAGGAAAAAATTTCCAGTTACCGGCTGAGGCTTGAGGACGAATTCAGTATGTTGGACCTGAGTTCAGGTCTTCTGGAGAAAACTCGTTCGGTTTCATTGCAGCAATCTCCATCAGAAAACTCTGATATCGAAATAGATAGTCAATTTATTATCGGCGCCATCAAGCATACCATTCAGGCCTTCTTGCCTAATGAAACGTCTTTATTAACTCATTTGGCCAATGACATCCTTTCATCAACCATGCTTGAGCGTATTCGCGCCCAGCCGACGGTTTATCTTGAGAAAATCCTGCAAGGCCCTGAAGCCAGGAAGCTTGAAGGTCTGTTGCTGTCAGCGCTGGATTGGTACGGCGCAAACCCTGGGGAAGAGGCCTCTCCTTATATAAGCACCAAGGTCTTGGCAAACGCACTGCAGATCTGGTTTGAACATCGGATCGTCGAATTTCCCGACAGAATCGCCGGCTTTGATTTGCACTCACGGGCACACTGGGGAAAAAGCCATAAGGAAATCTGGAAACAATTCGAAGAGCATCTACTGACTTCCAAACGAGCAGCATCGGAAAAAGAAGCCGTTATCATGGCGCGACTGTACCTAAGTCAATTTCCCTGCGAATTCCGCGCCGCAAATATCTCGACAGAGCTGCCTTACCGTAGCTCTATCGCTTGGGTAAATTTTGCCCACGGCGCCTATCTTGCCAGCGCGATCAATCCGCGCTTGCTGGATAGACTGAGCTTCCAGCAACTGATCGACCTGCCAACCCAGTACGCCACTGAAGGGCCATCTGAAAATTTGAAACTGATCGCACTTACGAGAGTGAAACCGACGCTTGAGTGGGCCGTCACAAACGGACTGGTGTCATTCAAATCCGATGCAAACTACACAACGCAGGACGCAACAAATGCTGCGAAAAAACTCGATGTCACGATCAATAGCTTGAAGCAAACTATCGGCTGGCTGGATATTACTCCTCCAGACAGGCTTAACATTGCAAAACTCAAAGTGCAACGACTGTTTGGTGATCATCTTTTTATAGACGATGGCAGGAAACTGGTCGAAGAGAGCAGTTCTTATACGGCCCCTCCTATACGATTCAGCGGACCAGTGGACAGGCTCGCACCCGATACAGCTACGTTCATTGATGCCTATGCGTCCGGAAAGCTTGATGGAGAAAAAAAATGGTTCATCACGGCTCCGGATGGCAATATCGTAACTGATCTCTGGATCAAAATCGGCAAGGATCGTAGCGTGCAAACCAACCTGGACTGGTCCGGCTTGACTTCAAGTCCGCCTGAAACGAAATCACTTCCAGATATCGAATCGACGTTCAACACTCACTTCAAAATCTATCTTGACGTCACCCGAAGCGCTTACAGATCGTTAATCACTCATCAACTTGCTTCCTTGCCCTTGGCTGATCGTCAAGCCTTGGAGTACGGGGATGTGAAAATATACACCCTACGAAAAGCAACAACGGGGATCGAAGCGGAAAATGAGTTAGAGAAGAACACATTACCCCTCAGGGCACGCAAGGGTTTCATCTTGGAAACAACCTACGATGAAACGGTTTCATATTACGAACTCCTGCCCCGGGCCGGAGTGATTCGCCGCCGGATTGATATTCAACCACATCATATTGGAGGACAAAGAATACTGGAGAAATGGAAAATCAGCAGTGGCTCGTCTGTCAATGTGACTGTACTACGCCATAAAAACCTACCCTTCGACTGGGATGCTCATGAAAAAGGAGCCCCTCCCCGTGCCAACACAGAATGCCAAGCGATCATGGATCAGTTAGGGAGTACGCTTGAACGAGCGGGGCAAAATGAAGATCACGAAAATATACCCCGCACACTGGAATCAAGGAATATCTTCAACCTTGCCAACTATATCTCGCAGAACTTTCTCTTTATTGACGAAAACAAATTACTTGACAGTTGCTATGGCGAAACAAAATTTGACCGTAAAGACGCCCAACGAGACAAGGCAATTGAAGTTGTAAAAATGTTTGTACCTTTTTGGAGCAGCATCGAAGACTTGAATTCCGGAGATCGAGATCGGATGGTTCGCGGCGTATTCGGCGTATTCGCAGATTTCGCTTCATTCATTCTTCCCATAGGAAAATTTGCGTCTGGATCACTTAAACTGATCAACGTCGCCGGCAAGATTAGTATTGGCGCAACTTTACCGTCATTTGCAAAACTGACGGGCACGCTACTCATCTCCACCCTAAATCCGTTCGATGGCATACCGTCATTATTAAAAGCAGTAGGCCAAAGGGTATTCAGGCTCGGTAAAAAAGGTCTTTTAAATCTAAAGATGTTGACGGGTAGCGCTGACCAATATGATTTTATCCAAAGCATGCCTCAAGTCACTCATCCAGGCCGATGGCGTCCACTGAACGTTAACGATCAATTGGCTACATGCCAGGGGATAGAGGATATCCTTGTACGCAACACCGCCCCCAGGGGAAAGTCCGACTATCGCCTGATTGACCCTTCATCCTCCAAACCGTATGGCCCTTCGCTGACTGCTGACTCATTCGAACTTTCATTGGGGCGCTCTCGGTACAGCACTCTGGCCAATACCGATACCCATGTCATCGTCGAGGTACCCGCAAAGACCCATGTGCGAGAAATATTTGAAATCGATAAAACAAGAACCTTCTACCTGGATGATATCCCCTATCGATTGAAAGACGGAAAGCTGTGTCGCATAAACAACACTGACACAATTGAAAAACTTAAAAAAGTTCCATGCCGTACTTCTCGCGCATTAGATGGTGTATGCCTCACCAGATTTGTACTGGATAACAACCCCGCCGAGCGCCCCCCGATTGGAGAGTTCAATCAGCAAAATAGTTGGGCGAGCTGGTTCGGTGACAACACTTACTATCCCTCGACACCTCAGGCGCCGAACGAACGGTCTTTACTATCCTTTGAAGGAAAAATCTACCAATTCAAGAATGGAAAGCTCAACACCTACAAAGGTAAGCCAGAATGGATTGGCCTCAAAAGCAAAACGCCAATACCGAAAAAAACAGTCTCTGCAACGATTGAGTTTCAGAACGGAATATTTGGGGGAATCAAAGTCACCGGAACAGCCGAAAAAATCAACGACACCCATATAACCGGCGCGATCATAGCACCCTCCATCGACAAGAAATCCACCTATGTGTTCACTCGCTTGAACATCAATGACTATTACCTCGTAAAACTATCTCCCGAGGACAGTCTTCAGTCCCCTTTAATTCTGAAAAAACTTGACGCGGCCGAACTCGCCCCGAGAACCCTTGGAGAAGAGCTACAGCGAGTGTATGTAGGTTCTCTGAATGCAAATAATATGGTCCGGACTTACGGCCAAGATAAAGTCGAGCTAATACTGGACAACCTCGATAAAATTGCAAAACCCATCGGGGCACCGATCGACCCTGCTTCAGAACTAAAACATGTAAATGTCACAGCTTATTCCGCCTCGTCACTGCTATTCGATCGCCGAACAAGAATAATTACCGCAGAATTGCCTAATGGCGCAGCGGTATGGAGCCCTATTTATCTTGCACCAGAAGTAATAAAAACATCAACGACCAATACGTTCAATACACTTTTTACGACTCCCTCCCCGGCCGGCTCATCGAACTCAGCTGGCAGAAGCCTCACGATCAATGATGCCATGCAAGAGCTACAAGAAATCCTTCCAACTCAAGATCCAAAAAACATAGCATTCGCCGAAGTCACAACAGCGTCAGGCAACATAGAAATATATGTCAGCGTCTCCGGAATTGATGACTACACAAGCCATATTCCTTTGTTCAAACGCAACAAAATCGCTACAGAAGTAGTGATCAATGACGTCACCTATTTCAATGTCGACAAAATTAGAAACCCACTTCATCCCGCTTCCTTGAGCGTGAGTGCGGATGGAAAATTGCTGGCTATACCACATCCCATGGATGCCTTCAGTGATCCCGACGTATTGAATCGAGTGACCTCAGGAGACAGTGAAAGCAAACTGATTGGCTATATCAGCGAAAAATATCCGAATGATGACGACATCAAGTCGATCACGGTGGCAACTACGTTACCCCCATGTGACTCCTGTGCGATCGTCATGAAAGAGTTTGGTCATGAGCGCGGAGCCACTGCCCTGAACGTCATATGGGGAAAGCGTCGTAAGCGCCCCGCACCTACGTCAAGCGATTCGCAGAGTTCTTCAAGTTCTTCAAGTTCTTCAAGTTCTTCAAGTTCTTCAGACTGAATATAGCAATCAGTGCTGCTGCAAATGCCCATACAGCTTGGCGTACAAACCACCATCGGCGATCAGCTGCTGGTGGTCGCCATCCTCGGCAACTTGCCCGCCATCGAACACCAACACCCGGTCGGCCTGCTTCACCGCAGACAGGCGGTGGGCAATGATCAAGGTGGTCCGCCCACTGAGAAACCGCGCCAGCGCCAGGTGCAGGTTGTACTCGGTGGCCGCATCGAGGGCCGAGGTGGCTTCGTCGAGGATCACCACCTTGGGTTCGGCGAGCACCATCCGGGCAATGGCCAGGCGCTGGCGTTGACCACCGGACAAACGCACCCCGGAACGCCCGACGATGCTGTCCAGCCCTTGGGGCAAGCCCTTGACCGTGGCATCGAGCTGGGCAATCTGCAGGGCCTGCCAACAGGCTTCATCACTGCGCTCACGGCCCATGGTCAGGTTGGCCCGAATACTGTCGTTGAACAGCGCCGGGTGCTGCAGCACCACCGCCACATGCTCACGGATGGTTTCCAGGCCAATGTCGCGCTGGGTGACACCCCCAAAACGAATCTCGCCGCCCTGGGGGGTATAAAGCCCCAGGAGCAACTGCACCAAGGTACTTTTACCGCCACCGCTGGCCCCAACGATGGCGACTTTTTCTCCGGGCGCAATGGACAGGTTCATCTGGTCCAGCACCGGCTCGTCGCCATAGCTGAAACTCAGGCCTTGCACCTCGATGCCTACCGTCTCGCGCCCCTTGAACGGATCGATGCCCCCCGGGTATTGCGGCTCGTCGGCGCGCGACAACAGCTCGTTGATCCGCGTCAGGGCCCCTCCGGCAGCGTAATAGGCGTATTGCAGGTTCAGCAGTTGCTCGACCGGACCGATCATGAACCACAGGTAGCTGAACACCGCCAGCATCTGGCCGATGGACAGGTCGGAAAACAGCACGGTGAGCATCGCCGCGGCACGAAAGATGTCGATGCCGAACTGGAACAGCAGGCCACTGGCGCGGCTCGAGGCGTCGCTTTTCCACTGGGAGTTGACCGCATAGTTGCGCACGTCCCGGGCGCGCATGCCGAGGCGACCGAGGAAAAAGCCCTGACGGTTGCCGGCACGGATTTCCTGAATCGCGTCCAGGGTCTCGGTCAGTGCCTGGGTGAACCGCGAGGTACTGTCGTTCTCGAGTTTCTTTAGGTGCTTGACCCGCTTGCCCAATTGCACCGTGGCGTAGATCACCAGCGGGTTGAACAGCAGAATCAGCAGCGCCAGTTGCCAGTGCATCCAGACCAGGATCGCCGCCGTGCCCACCAGCGTGAGCATGGCCACGAGGAACCGGCTGAGGGTTTCGCCGACAAACTTGTCGACTGTATCCAGGTCGGTGACCAGGTGGGTGGTGACCGTGCCGCTGCCCAGGCTTTCGTACTCTCCCAGGGAAATACGCTTGAGGCGCTCGATCAGGCGCAGGCGAATGCGATACACGATGTCCTTGGCCAAACCCGCAAACAGCCGGGCCTGCACCACGTTGAACAACAGCGCCGCGCAACGCAGGGTCAGGGTGATCAGTAACATCAGGCCGATATAACCGGCGGCGCTTTGCCAGGCCTGGGGCAGCGCGTGGTTCATCACTTTCAGCGCAGCATCGCCATGCCCCAGCAACACCTCATCCACCAGCAACGGCAACAGCAACGGGATGGGCACGCTGCACAGGGTCGCCAGGACGGCAACGCCGTTGGCGATCCACAAGGGTTTTTTATGTTGCAGGGCCAGACGACGAATGTGCGCCCAACTCAGCCGATCGACTCGCTCCGGTAGCTGTCCAGCGTCAGGCGGGTCATACACAGGCGGCACGCTCCAGCCAGCGGCCAAGCAGAGGGGACAACTCGCTAAGTGGCTGGTAGCCGTTGGTCAACAAGGCCAACTGACCGTTACGCTCGGCCAACAAGGTCGGGAAGCCGGCAATCCCCAGGTCCTGCACCCAGGTGAAATCCGCCGCCGTAGCAGCGTGCTGGTCGGCACGGTCGAAGGCTGCGGCGAATTCGATCCGCGGCAAGCCCGCTTGCTCGGCCAACTCCACCAGCACACTGGCATGGGTGACGTCGCGACCTTGGGCATAGAAAGCCTGCTGGATCAGCTTGAGCAACTGCCAGGCGCAATCCGGTGCCAGGCTGCGGGCCGTGACCAGCGCACGACAGGCGGGCTCGGTGTCATAGACAAAACCTTCGGGCAGCGCGCCGTCGAGCTTGAACGGTTGACCGGTGGCGTCGTTGACCGCCTGCCAGTGCTCGAGAATATAACGCCGGGTGGTCGGCTCCAGCGCCGCGCCACTGCCGGTGCGCAAACCACCGACCACCAGGTGCAAGTCCACGCCGGCGGCCTGCGCCTGCTCGACCAATGCCTCGGCCACCGGAGCGAACCCCCAGCACCAGGAACACATCGGGTCCATTACATAGAGCAGGCGCGCGGTCATGGTTCAGGCCTCCGAGCTGGATTGCTTGTAATTGTAACCAATCGGGTGCGGCTGGTTGCGCGCCTTGGCCAGTTCGATCTGTTTTTGCCGGTCAATCGCACTGCGACGGGTTTTCTCGCTCAGCTTGTCCCAGCAATGGGGGCAACTGATACCGGCCACATAGTGCTCGGATGCGCGGTCCTCTACGCTGACCGGTGTACGGCAGGCATGACATTGATCGTAGTCGCCTTCGCTCAAGTCGTGGCGAACGGTGACCCGGTTATCGAACACAAAGCAGTCGCCCTGCCATTTGGTTTCTTCCTGCGGCACCTCTTCGAGGTACTTGAGGATCCCGCCCTTGAGGTGGAAGACCTCATCGAAGCCCTGGCTGAGCATGTAGCTCGACGCCTTCTCGCAGCGAATGCCACCGGTGCAGAACATCGCGACCTTCTTGTGCTTGGCCGGATCGAAGTTGGCTTTGATGTAGTCGGGAAATTCGCGAAAACTGGTGGTCTTGGGGTCAATCGCCCCTTCAAAGGTACCGATCGAGACCTCGTAGTCGTTGCGGGTATCGATCAACAGCACTTGCGGATCGCTGATCAAGGCGTTCCAGTCCTGCGGCTCGACGTAGGTGCCGACTTTCTTGTTCGGGTCGACGCCTTCGACGCCCAGGGTCACGATCTCTTTCTTGAGCTTGACCTTGGTGCGGTAGAACGGCTGCTCGTCGCAGTACGATTCCTTGTGGTCGATATCGTCCATGCGCGGATCGTTCTTGAGCCAGGCCATCAGCCCATCAATGCCTTCGCGGCTACCGGAAACCGTGCCGTTGATGCCTTCCTCGGCAATCAGCAGGGTGCCTTTGATGCCATTGTCGACCATCGCCTGCAGCAGGGGCTCGCGCAGCGCGACGTAATCTTCCAGGGTGACGAACTTATACAGTGCCGCCACGACAATCTGTTGTGTCATGGGTATTTCTCCAGGTGGCTACCCTCGTAAAGGGTGAACCGGATGCGAAAAAAAACGCGCCGGCATAAGCGGCGCGCTGCGTAGTCTAACAAAAATCAGCTGGCCTGTTGGCGGTCAGTGCTTGCTGCCGCCGGCACAGGTCGGCGAGGCAGGCGCCGCACCGATCTTGGCCCACTCCTCAGGGGTGTAGGTGTGCAGCGCCAACGCGTGAAACTCGCCCATCAGGTCGCCCAAGGTGGCGTAGACCTTCTGGTGGCGTTTGACGCTGTTGAGCCCGGCGAACTGTTCGCTGACCACCACCGCCTTGAAGTGGGTCTGCAACCCGCGGCTGTGCATGTGGCTTTCGTCCAGCACATCCAGGTGCACGGGTAACAACGCGCTCAGCGTCGTCTCAATACGTTGTTGCATGGTCATCACGGGCTCCGGTCAGGGCTTTTTCTTGGCATCTGCCGCGGCTTTTGGATCAAGTTCGTTGGTCATGTCGGCCAGCAGTTTGTTGACCACCGGTACCGCGCTTTCCAGCTTGGCCTGGGTCATCTGCGCCGATTGCTGAGTCAGCTGGGGCATTTTTTCCAGGACTTTCTTGCCCAGTGGCGACTTGTAGAACGCGACCAGGTCCTTGAGTTCGGATTCGCTGAAGTTGCTGGTGTACAGCTTGACCATGTCCGGTTTGAGCTTTTTCCAGCCAATGGCCTGGTCCAGCGCGGCGTTGGCCTTGGCCTGGTAGGTTTCCAGCAGGGCTTTTTTCGACTCCGGGGCCTTGGTTTGGGCAAAGCGCTGGGCAAACATCTGCTGCACCTGCATGTACACCGGGGTACCCAGCTTGTCGGCATGCGCCAGGGTCAGGAAAGCCTCGGCGCTGGCATTGTGGCTGGCGGTATCGGCGAAGGCCTGGCCGCTGGCGCAGACCAGGGCAACCGCGGTACAGATGGCACGAAGACGGGTCATCGAGTTTCCTTTTCTAGCTGGCGAGGTAAACCTCAAGGGGAGCCATTCTGCGCCTAAAAAACGCGTGCGCTCAACCCCTCCCCCTGGCCGGGCCTGATTTGCAGCAACCGAATGGTAGAAAACTCGACTGATGGAACCCCCAGCGGCATTCAGCACCTAAACTTCGCTATCAACCCTGAAGGAATGTGACCCATGAGCCGTATTGAAACCGACAGCCTTGGCCAGGTTGAAGTCCCGGATGACGCCTACTGGGGCGCGCAGACCCAGCGCTCGCTGATCAATTTCGCGATTGGCAACGAACGCATGCCGCTGGCGGTGCTGCACGCATTGGCATTGATCAAAAAAGCCGCGGCCCGGGTCAACGATCGCAATGGCGACCTGCCGGCCGACATTGCCCGGCTGATCGAACAGGCCGCCGACGAAGTGCTCGACGGCGAGCACGACGAGCAGTTTCCCCTGGTGGTCTGGCAAACCGGCAGCGGCACCCAGAGCAACATGAACGTCAACGAGGTGATTGCCGGCCGTGCCAACGAACTGGCCGGCAACCCCCGTGGCGGCAAGTCGCCGGTGCACCCGAACGACCACGTCAACCGCTCGCAGAGTTCCAACGACTGTTTCCCCACCGCCATGCACATCGCCACAGTGCAGGCTGTGCAACAGCATCTGCTGCCGGCCATCAACGAACTCTCCGGTGGCCTGGCCGAGCTGGCGGCGCGTCACATGAAGCTGGTGAAGACCGGGCGCACCCACATGATGGATGCCACGCCCATTACCTTCGGCCAGGAGCTTTCCGCCTTCATCGCCCAGCTCGACTACGCCGAGCGGGCAATCCGCAGCGCCTTGCCGGCCGTCTGCGAGCTGGCCCAGGGTGGCACCGCCGTTGGCACCGGGCTCAATTCGCCCCAGGGTTTTGGCGAGGCGATTGCCGCGGAACTGGCCGCCCTCTCAGGCCTGCCGTTTGTCACCGCACCGAACAAGTTCGCCGCGCTGGCCGGCCATGAGCCGCTGACCACCCTGTCCGGCGCCCTGAAAACCCTCGCCGTGACCCTGATGAAAATCGCCAACGACCTACGCCTGCTCGGCTCCGGGCCTCGCGCCGGTTTCGCCGAGGTCAAGCTGCCCGCCAACGAACCGGGCAGTTCGATCATGCCCGGCAAGGTCAACCCGACCCAGTGCGAAGCCCTGTCGATGCTGGCGTGCCAGGTGATGGGCAACGACGTGGCGATCGGCTTTGCCGCCAGCCAAGGTCACTTGCAGTTGAACGTGTTCAAGCCGGTGATCATCCACAACCTGTTGCAATCGATCCGTTTGCTCGCCGATGGCTGCAGCAACTTCCAATTGCACTGCATCGCCGGCCTGGAACCGGATGCCGGGCAGATGGCGGCTCACCTGGAGCGTGGCCTGATGCTGGTGACCGCCTTGAACCCGCACATCGGTTATGACAAGTCGGCGCAAATCGCCAAGAAAGCCTACAGCGAGGGGCTGACCCTGCGTGAGGCGGCGTTGCAGTTGGGCTACCTGACAGACGAGCAGTTCGACGCCTGGGTGCGCCCGGAAAACATGCTGGAGGCAGGCAAGCAGGGCTGAGCCGGCCCGCACGCCAACACCGAGCACGCTTTGCCCCAGGTAGGCGCAAGGCGTGCCCGCGACAAACGAAAATGCGCTCTACCGACTGATCGCCGCCCGCATCCGCCGCGCCCTGAGCCCGGCCATCAGCGATGGCCCCAAGGCCACCAGCGCCGAACCCAGCACCACCAGCAACGCGCCGCCATACGCCAGGCCATTGATCTGCTCGGCCTGTACATACTCGGGCCATAACCAGGCCGCCATCGCCACCGCCGCAAACGTCACCAACGGCGTGATCGCCAGCGTCGCACTGACCCGCGAGGCTTCCCAATGGGCCAGAGCCTCGGCAAACGCGCCATAGGCAACCAGGGTATTGAGGCAGCACGCCAGCAGCAGCCAGCCTTGCAGCGGGCTCAATTGCAGCGACTCCAGAGGATGCACCCAGGGCGTGAGCAGCAGGGCGCAAAACAGGTAGATCACCATCATCACCTGCAGCGAGTTCCACACCGTCAGCAATTGCTTTTGCCCCAGCGCATAGAACGTCCACACGGTGGAGGCCAACAAAATCAGGAGCACCCCAGCGGTGTAGTCACTCAGGGACGTCAGCAACTCGCTCAGGCGCTGGTTGAAAAACAGCCCGAAACCGAGCAACAGCACCAGCAGGCCAATCCCCTGCCCCAGGCTGAAACGCTCCTTGAATACGAACACACTGGCAATCAGCAACAGGATCGGCCCCATCTGCACCACCAGTTGCGCAGTGCCTGGGCTCAACAGATTCAGGCCCATGAGGTACAGCACGTAGTTGCCCACCAACCCGAGCACCGCCATCAGCACCAGCCAGCCGCCTTTGGGGCCGAGGGCCTTGTGGCTCGGCAGGCGCCCGGTGGCGGCCAGGTAGACAAACAGGCACCCACCGGAAACCAGCAGGCGGAACCAGGTCACCGTGACCGGGTCCATCACCAGCAGCACCTGCTTGAGCTTGATCGGCAGGATGCCCCATAAAAAAGCGGTCAGCAGGGCCAGGAACAGACCATAGACCCAGCGACCGGACGAAATGTGCATGCAAACCCCAGGGCAGGACGGCGAGAAAAGCCCATTCTAGGCTTCCCCGCCGGCATCACACAGGGACAGTTGCGCACTAGCCGCTAACGAGACTGTACGGGTCGGTCCGCTCAACGCACCGTTTCGAACAACCCGCTGGCGCCCATGCCACCGCCCACGCACATGGTCACGATGCCGTAGCGCAGGTTACGCCGCTGCAGTTCGCGCACCAGGTGCCCGACCTGGCGCGAGCCGGTCATGCCGAACGGATGGCCGATGGAGATCGAGCCGCCGTTGACGTTGTACCTTTCGTTGTCGATTGCCAGGCGGTTACGGCTGTACAGGCATTGCGAGGCGAAGGCTTCGTTGAGTTCCCACAGATCGATATCAGCGATTTGCAGGCCCTTGGCCTTGAGCAGCTTGGGCACCGAGAACACCGGACCGATGCCCATTTCATCCGGCTCACAACCGGCCACGGTGAACCCCCGGAAGAACGCCTTGGGCTTGAGACCCAGTTGCAGGGCTTTTTCCAGGCTCATTACCAGGGTCATCGAAGCACCGTCGGACAGTTGCGAGGAGTTGCCGGCCGTCACCGAGCCGTCCTCGGCGAACACTGGCTTCAGTCCGGCCAGGCTTTCGTAAGTGGTGTCGGGGCGGTTGCAATCATCGCGATCGACGACACCCTCGAGAATCTGCACCTCGCCGCTGTTCTTGTCCTCGACCTTGTACTTCACGGCCATCGGCACGATTTCGTCATCGAACAATCCGCCGGCCTGCGCCTGGGCGGTGCGCAACTGGCTTTGCAGGGCATAGCGGTCCTGCTCTTCGCGGCTGACCTGATAACGACGGGCAACGATTTCCGCGGTCTGGCCCATGGGGAAGTAGATACCCGGCACCTGCTCCTTGAGCAACGGGTTGATCAGGTTGTCGGTATTGACGCTTTTCATGGTCAGGCTGATGGACTCGACGCCACCGGCGACAATGATGTCGCTGCAACCCGAAGCGATCTGGTTGGCCGCAATGGCAATCGCCTGCAGACCCGAAGAACAGAAGCGGTTGAGGGTCATGCCGCTGGTGCCAGTGCCCAGGCGCGAGAGCACGGCCACGTTGCGTCCAATGTTGAAGCCCTGGGCGCCTTCGTTGGAGCCGGCGCCGACGATGCAGTCCTCGACGCTGGCCGGATCGATACCATTTCGTTGCAGCAGTGCGTTGACGCAATGGGCCGCCATGTCATCCGGGCGAGTCTGATTGAACTTGCCGCGAAAAGACTTGGCCAGGCCGGTTCGCACGCTATCGACGATCACTACTTCACGCATGGCATACCTCATTGTTGTTGTCGTTCAGGGGAGTGAACCGAGGATAAATCCCCCCCCTGCCGACCGCGACAATCATTCATCCCGCGTATGCAAACCCATGGTGCTCGCTCGCGATGAGGTCGGCGCAACCAACATGAATGGAGCCTGAAACACCGTGGGAGCGGGCTTGCCCGCGATGAGTGGGTACAGCCCGCTTGCGACTTGCCAGAGACCTACCCCAACTTGTGTTTCTTGTCGTGCTTGTCGGATTTTTCGAACGCCGCCTCCAGCGCCCGGTTGAGGGTGCGCAGCACCTTGACCCGGGCCCAGCGCTTGTCGTTGGCCTCCACCAGGGTCCAGGGCGCGACCTCGGTGCTGGTGCGGTCGACCATATCGCCCACGGCCCCCCGGTAGTCGTCCCACTTTTCCCGGTTACGCCAATCGTCCTCGGTGATCTTGAAGCGCTTGAAGGGAATCTGCTCGCGCTCCTGGAAACGCTCCAGCTGGGTCTGTTTATCAATGGCCAGCCAGAACTTCACGACGATCACATTGGACGCGTCGAGCTGCTCTTCGAAGTCGTTGATCTCGCCATACGCCCGCATCCAGTCAGCCGGTGTGCAGAAACCTTCAATGCGCTCCACCAACACCCGGCCATACCAGGAACGGTCAAAGATGGTGAACTTGCCCCGCGCCGGAATGTGCCGCCAGAAGCGCCACAGATAAGGCTGGGCACGTTCTTCCTCGGTCGGAGCGGCAATCGGCACGATGCTGTACTGGCGCGGATCGAGCGCCGCGGCCACCCGGCGGATCGCCCCGCCCTTGCCCGCCGCGTCATTGCCCTCGAACACCGCGACCAGTGCGTGCTTGCGCATGCGCTTGTCCCGCAGCAAGCCGGCCAGCCGAGCCTGCTCGGTGATCAGTTGCTCTTCATAGTATTTCTTGCCCAGGTGCTGGCTCATGTCCAGGGCATCCAGCAGCCCGCGCTGGTCCACGCTGGTGGTCAGGGGCGCGGCGCTGACTTTGTCCGGCTTGAGGTGGGGCCGCTTGAGGGCGGCCTGCAGGCCAGCGAGCAGGATCTTGCCCACCGCCAGGCTGCGGTATTGGGGGTCGACGCCTTCGATAATGTGCCATGGCGCGTAATCGCGGCTGGTGCGGCGGATCACCCGCTCGCCATACTTCACGAACTTGTCGTAGGTCTGGGACTGCTGCCAGTCCAGTGGGCTAATGCGCCAACTGTGCAGCGGATCGTCCTGCAGCGACTTGAGGCGTGCCTTCATTTGCTGCTTGGACAGGTGAAACCAGAACTTGAAGATCAGAGCGCCTTCGTTGCAGAGCATTTTCTCCAGGCGTTCCGCGCCATTGATTGCCTGGTCCAGCACCGCGTCCTTGAACAAACCGTGCACCCGGCCTTGCAGCATCTGGCTGTACCAGTTGCCGAAGAACACCCCCATGCGGCCTTTGGCCGGGAGCATGCGCCAATAGCGCCAGGCCGGTGGCCGCGCCAGCTCTTCATCGGTTTGCTGGTCGAAGGTGCGTACTTCAATCAGCCGCGGGTCCATCCACTCGTTGAGCAATTTGACCGTCTCGCCCTTGCCGGCGCCTTCGACACCGTTGATCAGCACGACCACCGGAAAGCGGTTCTGCTGCTGCAACTCGAACTGGGCTTCGAGCAAGGCTTCACGCAGCGCCGGTACTTCGGCATCAAAGATTTCTTTATCGATCGCGTGACCGATTTCGGCAGATTCGAACATGAGTGGCTCCCATCCAAGATGGCGCAAGCCTAGCGGATTGACCGGCGGTTTGTGCGGCTAATACACGCCGAGCTGCCATAGATCAGTTCCCGCTGTCCTGATCCGCTAGAATGGCGACCTTGCCAATGCTGAGCCCGCCATGAACCCTGTACTGCCCCACGCCCAGCTCGACTGGGACGACCACGGCCGCCCGCGCTCGCGGGTGTTCGACGACGTGTATTTCTCCGACCAATCGGGCCTGGAAGAAACCCGCTATGTGTTCATCGAACAGAACCGCCTGGGCGAACGTTTTGCCGCCCTGAGCGCCGGCGAAAAACTGGTGATTGGCGAAACCGGCTTCGGTACCGGGCTGAATTTCCTCTGCGCCTGGCAACTGTTTGAACAGCAGGCAGTGGCCGGCGCGCGCCTGCATTTCATCAGCGTTGAAAAATACCCGCTGAGCCCTGCCGATCTGCAGCGAGCCCTGGCCCTGTGGCCCGAACTCAAGGCCTTCGCCGAGCCCTTGCTGGCGCAGTACGTCGCCATCCACCAGGGTTTTCAACGGCTGGTGCTGGACCATGGCCGCGTCACGCTGACGCTGCTGATTGGCGACGCCCTGGAACAATTGCCACAGCTGGATGCGCAGGTCGACGCCTGGTTTCTCGACGGCTTTGCCCCGGCCAAAAATCCCGAGATGTGGACCGCCGAACTGTTCGCCGAACTGGCGCGCCTGGCCGCCCCCGGCTCGACCATCAGCACCTTCACCAGCACCGGCTGGGTGCGTCGCTTGCTCAACGCCGCAGGCTTCAAGATGCGCCGCACGCCGGGCATCGGCCACAAATGGGAGATCCTGCGCGGGGCGTTCATCGCCTGGCCCACAGAGACGCCCGCACCGGCCACCGTCAAACCCTGGTTTGCCCGTCCACCGCAGCGCCCCAGCGAACGCCATGCACTGGTGATCGGCGCCGGTCTGGCCGGCTGCGCCAGTGCCGCCAGCCTCGCCGCACGGGGTTGGCAAGTCAGCCTGCTGGAGCGTCACGCCGACCTGGCCCAGGAAGCCTCGGGCAATCCGCAAGGGGTGCTGTACCTGAAGCTGTCGGCCCACGGCACCGCCCTCTCGCAAATGATCGTCAGCGGCTTCGGCCATACCCGGCGCCTGCTGGAACACTTGCAGCGCGGCCACGACTGGGATGATTGCGGAGTCCTGCAACTGGCATTCGATGCCAAGGAAGCCGAGCGCCAGGCCAAGCTGGCGGCGGCTTTTGCGGCCGATCTGCTGCACCCGCTGGATCAAGCCCAGGCACAAGCCCTGGCCGGCATCGGCCTGGAGCACGGCGGGCTGTTTTATCCCGAAGGCGGCTGGGTGCATCCGCCAGCGTTGTGCCGCTGGCAAGCGGCCCACGCCCAGGTGCAACTGCTGGCCCACCGCGACGTGCTGCAGTTGCGCAAGGTCGGCCAGCACTGGCAAGCCTGGGACGGCGAGACGCTGCTGGCCAGCGCGCCGGTGGTGATCCTGGCTGGCGCGGCGCAGATCAAACAGTTTGCGCAAAGTGCCGACTTGCCCCTCAAGCGTATTCGCGGGCAAATCACTCGTTTAGCGCAGACGACACAAAGCCAGAGCCTCAGCACCGTGGTGTGTGCCGAAGGGTACGTCGCCCCGGCGCGCCTGGGTGAACACACCCTGGGCGCCAGCTTTGACTTCAAGAGCGACGACCTCACCCCGACCACCGCCGAACACCTGGGCAACCTGGACATGCTCAAGGACATCTCCCCCGACCTGGTCGAGCGCCTGCACATCGCCGAACTGGACCCGGAGCAACTCCAGGGGCGCGCGGCTTTCCGTTGCACCAGCCCCGACTACCTGCCAATTGTCGGTCCGCTGGCCGACAGCCAGGCCTTCACCCAAGCCTATGGCGCGCTGGCCAAGGACGCCCGGCAAGTACCGGACACCCCCTGCCCCTGGCTCGACGGCCTGTACGTCAACAGCGGCCACGGTTCCCGGGGGCTGATCACCGCACCGCTGTCTGGCGAGCTGCTCGCGGCCTGGCTGGACAATGAACCGCTGCCCCTGCCCCGCAGCGTGGCCGAAGCTTGCCACCCCAATCGTTTTGCCTTGCGCCAGTTGATTCGTGGCAAAGCCTGAGGTCCAACTGGCACCCGCCGCTTATAACCGATCGATCTAAAACTCACAGCTCCGCAGCAGGTCAGTTTCTGGGTACCCGCCACTTCCGGCGGGTTCGAGATTGACCCTCCCCAACGGAAAAACCGGTAAGGAATTTATGTGCGGATTAGCTGGCGAGTTACGTTTTGATCATCAACCGGCCGACTTGGCCGCCATTGAGCGAATCACCCATCACCTGGCGCCTCGTGGCCCCGACGCCTGGGGTTTTCACAGTCAGGGGCCGATTGCCCTGGGCCATCGACGGCTGAAAATCATGGACCTGTCGGACGGCTCCGCGCAGCCGATGGTCGACAGTCAACTGGGCCTGTCCCTGGCCTTCAACGGCGCGATCTACAACTTCCCCGAATTGCGCACCGAGCTGGAAAGCCTGGGTTATGCCTTCTATTCCGGCGGTGACACCGAAGTGTTGCTCAAGGGCTATCACGCCTGGGGCGCCGACCTGCTGCCCCGGCTCAACGGCATGTTTGCCTTCACCATCTGGGAGCGTGACAGCCAGCGCCTGTTCCTCGCCCGCGACCGCCTCGGCGTGAAACCCTTGTACCTGTCGCGCACCGGCCAGCGCCTGCGCTTCGCCTCGACGTTGCCGGCCCTGCTCAAGGGTGGCGACATCAACCCGATCCTCGACCCGGTGGCACTCAATCACTACCTGAACTTCCACGCGGTGGTCCCGGCGCCCCGCACCTTGTTGGCCGGCATCGAGAAACTGCCGCCGGCGACCTGGATGCGCATCGAGGCCGACGGTAGCACCGAGCAGCACACTTGGTGGACGCTGCCCTATGGCCCCCGCGCCGACGAACGGGACCTGACCCTGGAAGACTGGCGCGACCGGGTGCTGCAGAGCACCCGTGAAGCGGTGGCGATTCGTCAGCGCGCGGCGGTGGATGTCGGCGTGCTGCTGTCCGGTGGCGTCGACTCCAGCCTGCTGGTGGGGCTGCTGCGCGAAGTCGGTGTGCAAGACCTGTCGACCTTCTCCATCGGCTTTCAGGACGCCGGCGGCGAACGGGGTGACGAGTTTCAGTACTCGGACCTGATCGCCAGGCACTACGGCACCCACCATCACCAACTGCGCATCGACGAGAAGGAAATCATCGAGCAACTGCCCGCCGCGTTCCGCGCGATGAGCGAGCCGATGGTCAGCCACGACTGCATCGCCTTCTACCTGCTGTCCCGGGAAGTGGCCAAGCACTGCAAAGTGGTGCAAAGCGGCCAGGGCGCGGATGAACTGTTCGCCGGTTACCACTGGTACCCGCAGGTCGATGGCGCCAGCGACCCGTATGCCGCCTATCGCGAGGCCTTCTTCGACCGCAGCTACGACGACTACGCCGCCACCGTGCAACCGCAATGGCTGACCGAGCATGACGCCGCCGGCGACTTCGTCCGGGCGCATTTCGCCCAACCCGGCGCCGCTGCGCCTGTGGATAAAGCGCTGCGCCTGGACAGTACGGTGATGCTGGTCGACGACCCGGTCAAGCGTGTGGATAACATGACCATGGCCTGGGGCCTGGAGGCGCGTACGCCGTTTCTCGACTACCGCCTGGTGGAATTGTCGGCGCGGGTACCGGGCAAGTTCAAACTGCCGGACGGCGGCAAGCAGGTGCTCAAGGAAGCCGCGCGGCTGGTGATCCCCAGCGAGGTGATCGACCGCAAGAAGGGGTATTTCCCGGTCCCTGGTCTCAAGCATTTACAAGGCGCGACCCTGGACTGGGTGCGCGAACTGCTGCTGGATCCGAGCCAGGACCGCGGCCTGTTCAAGCCGGCCATGCTCGACCGCCTGCTCACCGACCCGCAAGGTCAGTTAACCCCGTTGCGCGGTTCCAAGCTGTGGCAACTGGCAGCGCTGAACCTATGGCTCAGCGAACAAGGAATCTGACTGATGAAACCTCACGCCACAGCGTTGAACCAGCGCTTGCTGCGCGGCCAGGCACCGTCCTATGAGCGCCTGCAGGCGCGCTTCGCCGAAGACGGCAGCGACGCAGGCGAGCCGATTGCCGTGCATTGCGGCTGGGGCCGGTTGCTGATCGGCCATACCTTCCCCGACGCGGCGAGCCTGGCCCGGGAACTGGCCCATGAAGAACCGGGCGAACGCGACATTGCGCTGTACGTGGCCGCGCCCCAGCAAGTGCTGGGGCTGGAGCCGGCGCAGCTGTTTCTCGACCCCTCCGACACCCTGCGCCTGTGGTTCAGCGACTACCGCCAGGCCACCCGGGTCTTTCGCGGTTTCCGCATTCGCCGAGCGCAAAGCGACGCCGACTGGCACGCCATCAACCAGCTGTACCAGGCCCGCAACATGCTGCCCATCGACCCGCAGCGCCTGACGCCCCGGCATCACGGTGGCCCGGTCTACTGGCTGGCCGAGGATGAGGGCAGCGGCGCGGTGATCGGCAGCGTCATGGGCCTCAACCATGACAAGGCCTTTGCGGACCCAGAACACGGCAGCAGCCTGTGGTGCCTGGCGGTCGACCCGCAGTGCTCGCGACCCGGGGTTGGCGAAGTGCTGGTGCGTCACCTGGTCGAACACTTCATGAGCCGTGGCCTGAGCTACCTCGATCTCTCGGTATTGCACGACAACCGTCAGGCCAAGCAGCTCTACACCAAGCTGGGGTTCCGCACGCTGTCGACCTTCGCCATCAAGCGCAAGAACGGCATTAACCAGGCGTTGTTTCTCGGTCCGGGCCCCCAGGCCGACTTCAACCCCTATGCGCGAATCATCGTCGATGAAGCCCACCGCCGCGGCATCGATGTACAAGTCGACGATGCCCCGGCCGGCATGTTCACCCTCAGCCATGGCGGACGCCGGGTGCGTTGCCGCGAATCCCTCAGTGACCTGACCAGCGCCATCAGCATGAGCCTGTGCCAGGACAAGAGCCTGACCCACAAGGTGCTCAAGGCGGCCGGGCTGAATCTGCCGGCCCAGCAACGGGCGGGCAACGCCGACGACAACCTGGCGTTTCTCGACGAACACCAACGGGTGGTGGTCAAACCCCTGGACGGTGAACAGGGCCAAGGCGTGGCGGTGGATCTACAAAGCATCGACGAGCTGCAACAGGCCATCGACGACGCCCGCCGCTTCGACTCCCGGGTGCTGCTGGAAAGTTTCCACCAAGGCCTGGACCTGCGCATTCTGGTGATCGGCTTCGAGGTGGTGGCAGCCGCCATCCGCCGCCCGGCGCAGATCATCGGCGATGGCCAGCATACGATCGACGCCTTGATCCAGGCCCAGAGCCGGCGCCGGCAGGCCGCCACCGACGGCGAAAGCAAAATCCCCCTGGACCACGAAACCGAGCGCACGCTGCAAGCCGCCGGTTACACCTACAGCAGCATCCTGCCCGCAGGCGAGCGCCTGTGTGTGCGGCGCACGGCCAACCTGCACACCGGCGGCACCCTGGAAGATGTCACCGAGGGGCTTCATCCCACCCTGGTCGATGCCGCCGTGCGCGCGGCGCGGGCACTGGATATCCCGGTGGTGGGCCTGGACCTGATGGTGCCGGCCGCCGATCAGCCGGACTACGTGTTCATCGAAGCCAACGAACGTGCCGGGCTGGCCAACCATGAACCACAACCAGTGGCCGAGCGGTTTGTGGATCTGTTGTTTCCCCATAGCTGAACGCCGCGAGCGGCAAGCCACGACAGACCGCGCTTGCTCGTGAAGCTTGCCGCTCGCCACTCACGTCAATTCAAGGAATTCCCATGACCCGTCAGATTCCCGAGCCCGACCTTGCCTACCTGCAGAAAGTCCTCCTGGAAATGCTCGCCATTCCCAGCCCCACCGGTTTCACCGACACCATCGTGCGCTACGTCGCCGAGCGCCTTGAAGAGCTGGGCATCCCCTTTGAGCTGACCCGCCGCGGCACCATTCGCGCCACCCTCAAGGGCCAGAAAAACAGCCCCGATCGCGCCGTCTCCGCCCACCTGGACACCATCGGCGCCAGCGTGCGCGCGGTCAAAGACAACGGCCGCCTGACCCTCGCCCCGGTAGGCTGCTGGTCCAGCCGTTTTGCCGAGGGCAGCCGCGTCAGCCTGTTCACCGACAATGGCGTGATCCGGGGCAGCGTGCTGCCGCTAATGGCCTCCGGGCATGCGTTCAACACCGCGGTCGACGAGCTGCCGGTCAGTTGGGACCACGTCGAATTGCGCCTCGATGCCTACTGCGCCACCCGGGCCGATTGCGATTCGCTGGGGGTGAGCATCGGCGACTTTGTCGCCTTCGACCCCTTGCCGGAATTCACCGAGAGCGGCCACATCAGCGCCCGGCACCTGGACGACAAGGCCGGAGTGGCCGCCCTGCTGGCCGCACTCAAAGCCATTGTCGACAGCGGCGAACCCTTGATGATCGACTGTCATCCGCTGTTCACCATCACCGAGGAAACCGGCAGTGGCGCGGCGGCGGCATTGCCCTGGGATGTCAGTGAGTTTGTCGGCATCGACATTGCGCCGGTCGCCCCGGGCCAGCACTCCAGCGAACACGCGGTCAGCGTGGCGATGCAGGATTCCGGCGGGCCCTACGACTACCACCTCTCGCGTCACCTGTTGCGCTTGGCCAGCGACCATGAATTACCTGTGCGCCGCGATCTGTTCCGCTATTACTTCAGCGACGCCCATTCGGCCGTCACCGCCGGCCATGACATCCGCACCGCCCTGCTGGCATTCGGTTGCGATGCCACCCATGGGTACGAGCGCACCCATATCGACAGCCTCGCCGCCTTGAGCCGGTTGTTGGGTGCCTACATCCTCAGCCCGCCGGTCTTTGCCAGCGATGCCCAGCCAGCCAAAGGCTCACTGGAGCGCTTCAGTCACCAACTGGAACACGATGCACAGATGGAGAGCGATACCCGCGTGCCCTCGGTGGACAGCCTGGTAGGGCAACGTTCGTCCTAGGACCTGGGTCACTTTGCACTGGTCCTGCTGCGTGAAGCGCCGTAGGATCGGCGCATTGATGACCGAGGTAGCCATGCTGATTCCCCACGACCAACTTGAAGTCGACACCCTGACCCGCCTGATCGAAGACTTCGTCACCCGAGACGGTACTGACAACGGTGATGACACCCCGCTGCAGACCCGGGTGCTGCGGGTGCGCAACGCCCTGAGCAAAGGCCAGGCACTGATTGTCTTCGACCCCGAGAGTGAGCAGTGCCAACTGATGCTCAAGCACGATGTACCCAAGCACCTGTTCGACTGAGCCTCATTCGCGCCTTTCCCGGGCGCGCCTGGCCTGGATGCGTTCATAGACTTCACAGCGGTGGACATTGACGTGCCGCGGGGCTTCAACGCCAAACCGCACGTTGCCACCGCTGACGTCGAGAACACGCACCGTGATGGTGTCGCCAATGGAGATCAATTCACCGACAGCGCGGCTGAGTACAAGCATGGCTCTAGTCCTTGAGATTACCGAACCCTGAAGATGGCCGGCGAACCCCGGACCTTCAAGACAGCGGCAGGAAAACAGCCCCCTCCTACACGCCAGATCGATTTACCCTACAGACATCCCCTGCAATACCCGCCAAATGACTCAGGCCGAGGTGAAGCGTGGGCCAAACAGAATAATACTCGCCCCCAGCACACACAGGGCGACCCCCAACCAGTCCGAACTCAGCGGGCGAACCCGTTCGACCATGCCCAGCCAGGCAATCGAGGCGACGATGTAGATCCCACCGTAGGCGGCATAGGCACGCCCGGCGTAGGTCGCCTCGACCTTGGTCAACAGCAAGGCAAACAGCGTCAGGCTGAGCAACGCCGGAACCAGCCACCAGGCGCTTTGGCCCTGGCGCAGCCACATCCAGAAGGCGTAGCAACCGGCGATTTCAAACAGCGCCGCGAGGAAGAACCACAGGTAGTTGAGCATGGGCACATCTCGTCAGGGTTGCCAGAATGCGGCAACCCTAACCATGGCGCCCCTCCCCTGCAAGTTCAGCTGGCGTTTTGCCGGGCCTTGGCGCGCATCTTGTCGGCCATGACGGTCATTTCGTTGTAGAGCAATTGCGGGTTCTTTTGCTTCAGGGCCCAGGCCATGCGCCCCTGCTCATGGGGCAGGATCATGAACTCGCCAGCCGCGACGTGCTGGTAGATGTAGTCAGCGATATCGCTGGCGGTGATGGGCGAGCTTTCCAGCAGCTTACCGACCTGGGCCTTCATGGCGGGAGTCGGGCCGCGGAACGAGTCGAGCAGGTTGGTCTGGAAGAACGACGGGCAGACCACATGCACACCGATCTCCTGGTGCGCCAACTCGATCAACAGGCTCTCCGACAGTGCCACCACACCGGCTTTGGCCACGTTGTAGTTACTCATGGCCGGCCCCTGCATCAGCGCCGCCATCGAAGCGATGTTGATGATCTTGCCCTTGCTTTGCTCCAGCAGCGGCAGGAAGGCCTTGCAACCCTTGACCACGCCCATCAGGTTGATCGCGATCTGCCAATCCCAGTCTTCCAGCGACAACTCGCTGAAGAAGCCACCGGAGGCGACCCCGGCGTTGTTGACGATCACGTCGATGCCGCCGAACTTGACCTCGCAGGCCTGGGCAAAGGCCGTCAACTGGCTGTAGTCGCGCACATCACAGCGCTGCACAAAGCCGTCGCCACCGGCCTCGCGGACCAGCCTGAGGGTTTCCTGCAAGCCTGGCTCGCTGACGTCCGACAAGGCCAACTGCCAACCTTCACGAGCCCAGCGCAGAGCGATTTCGCGACCCAGGCCGGACCCGGCGCCAGTGATCATCATGCGATTTTGCATAGGAAGTTGCCTTGTTGTTCTGGGAAAGATGCTCGCAGTGTAGCGAAGGATTTTCCTACACCCATGACCATCAAAGCGCTGAATGCCCCAGGCAAACCGAACCCCAGCGCAGTCCCCTTGCGGGGTTTGATAAAAGAAATAAACCGGTAAGCAAATAGCAGTAAAGAAACTTTGAATTTTCTCACGCCCGCCACAGTCGGAAATATTAAGCCGCTCGGATTTATTGCAATCGAGCCTGTTATTCAACCAATGCGACGTTCAATAACTCTCCAATAAGGAATTCGACATGGGCACGATTCTTCTGGTTATTCTGATTCTGCTGTTGATCGGAGGTCTGCCGGTATTCCCCCACTCCAGAAGTTGGGGCTATGGGCCATCCGGGGTGATCGGCGTAGTGGTAGTGGTACTGCTGGTATTGCTGTTGCTCGGCAGGATCTAAGCCACAACTTACAGGCAAAAAAAGAGGCCCGAACGGGCCTCTTCTTATTACGCCAGTTCTTAGTCCGGCGTGCCGTCGACCACACCTGCGGTGTTATCGATCAGGCTTTTGGTTGCCGTCTGCAGGAAGGCTTCCAATTTCTGCTTCATCTCGGCGGTACGCGGTGCATCCGCAATGATCTCGGCACGTGGATTGGCCCCCAGTTGGTACTGGTACATCTTCGGCGCCATGTCCTTTTCCTTCGGCAGTACCAGGATGTGATCCTGGGTGATGATCGCCGTGGTCTGCTCGCTACCCGAAGGCTTGATCACGCCAAAGCCGGGGTCGCCCTGGGGCAGGTTGAGCAGGTCGCGCCCCCAGCACTGGTGACGCACTTCGCCACCCAGGCGACCCATGATGGTCGGCACGATGTCGACCTGAGTCCCCACGGTGTGATCCAGGGTACCGAATTTTTCCTGGATACCCGGCGCGATCAGCAGCATCGGCACGTTGAAGCGGCCCAGGTCCATTTCCGTGATCTGGCGCTCGTTGCCAAAACCATGGTCGCCCACGATGACAAACAGGGTTTCCTTGAAGTAAGGCTCCTTGCGGGCCTTCTCCATGAACTGCCCCAATGCCCAGTCGGAGTAGCGCATGGCGGTCAAGTGTTCGTTGAGGCTGCCACGGCCGGTGACCGGCTCCACCGGCAAGGGGGTCGGCAAGGCGTACGGGGTGTGGTTGGACAGGGTTTGCAGCAAGGCATAGAACGGCTTGCCGTTTTCACGTGCCTTGAGCTCTACCAGGCCACGGTCGAACATGTCCTGGTCGGACACGCCCCAGGTCGGGTCGGAGAACACCGGGTTGACGAAGTCGTTGCGGCCGACAAAGTTGGTCATGCCCTGGTTGCTGAAGAAGCCTGACTGGTTATCCCAGGCAAAGTCACCGTTGTAGACATACACGTCATCGAACTTACGTGCACTGAGCAACTGCGGCAGGCCCGACAACTTGTGGCTGCCTTCCGGGGTCTGCATCAGGTATTCAAAGCCTGGCAGGTTGGGGAAGCACGCCATGGTGGCGAACATACCCTGGTGGGTGTGGGTGCCGTTGGAGAAGAAGCGGTCGAACAGCAGGCCTTCCTGGGACAGTTTGTCCAGGTACGGCGTGATGTTGCCCGACGCGCCCAGCGCACCGACCGAGTGACCGGCCATGCTTTCCATCAGGATGACGACGACGTTCTTGACCGGCAGGGTCTTGTCGGCAGGCGGCAGGAAATCCCGGCGTACGGCGGCGCTGTCGGCATCCACCAGTTTCTCGTCCGGCATCACCAGCATGTCGCGCACGATCTGCTGCGCCTCAGGCTGCGGCAGGGTGGCCTTCCAGATGTTGTCGCGGTCTTCGGACATACGGCTTTTCGCCGCGGCCACCAGTTGCAGGGTGCCATTGAGGCCCAACTGGTTGGCGAAGTTGGAGTCGGTGGTGTACACGTCGCCCCAACGCATCGGCGGGCCCTGGCGCAGGGTGCCACGGGCGGCCGCGACACAGATCAACAGGCAGACCATGAAGACCGCCGTGCGCAAGTACCACGGCGCCACCTGACGGGTGCCGACATTGCCGCCGCTGAACGGGCCGCGCGGACGAGTGGCACGGTCAGCACCCTTGAATGCCAGGCTCAGCAGCCAGGTGCCGACCGCCCAGGCCAGCAGGTAGCGCACCACCGGGAACCCGTACCAGAGCATGCTCATCACGGTCTTCGGGTCTTCCTTCACGTACTGGAAGACCAGGCCGTTGAGGCGCTGGTGGAACTCGCGGTAGAAGTCCATCTCCATCAGGCCGAGGAACAGCGCGATGCTCGAGACCACTGTCAGCCAGAGCCGGAACAGGCCACGGGCCGCCATCGCCCGAACGCTGAACAGCGACAGCAGCAGCGGGATGCTGAGGTAGACCACCAGACGCAGGTCGAAACGCAGGCCGTTGGCGAAAGCTTCGAGGAAAGTCGAAGCCGGTGTGTCAAGAATCATCTCCCGGTTGTACACCAGCAACGCCACGCGCAGCAGGGAGAGCATCACCATCATGACCAGGGCGCAGAGTAGCGTATACGCCAGATGGGATTTGACGGTCGGTTGCAGCAAGCGATTCGAGGCTCGCTGCTGATTCAGGGCGTCCGTGTTTGACATGTCGTTTTAGGACCCATTGGAAGTTGAAGTTACAAAGAAGTAGCGGCGCCCAGGCCTTCTTATAGCCATGACTTGCGGGAAATGGCCGGGACCTTGCGCGGAGCGCAAATGTTGCCCGATCACCCACGGCATTGCCATTGATTACTCGCCAGCACAGGCGGGACGAGAGCCGGGGATGAAAATCAAGCGGGAGAATTGTCTTGGAGCGGTTGTGAAAATTTCGTGCAACGCATATCTGGAAACACAAAAAAGGGTACTGCGAGCTAACCTGGTCCTGTAACAGCTGCCGAAGGCTGCGTTGGGTTGCATAGCGACCCCCTGCGGCGCTATTGCCAAGTTTAATGAACGTCCTGCGGCCGTTGACGCAGCCTCGCGCTGCTCGACAGCGGCTACGGTTGTTGATGGGGGTTACAGGCGCACGTTACCCCGAGGGCCGGCGATGGCCCAGATGATCAGGCCCAACACTGGCAGCAGCAGGATCAGCAGCACCCAGACGATTTTCATCCCGGTTTGCGCGCCGCTCTTGAGCACGTTGATGATCGCCCAGATATCCAGCGCCAGGATGATCAGGCCAACCAGGCCATTGAAGGTGGAACCCATGGTGTTGCTCCCAATAGAAGGCATTCCCCCCTTAGGATAGCCGGCTCCTGGGAGGGTTCCGTTTTATTGCTGCGGGTTAAACGTGGACGGCTACCTTGAGCGCTTCCAGGGACGGCGCCGCGCTGATCCCGACTTCGCCGCACAACTCCAGGACCCGAGCCACGTCGTTGCCATACACCAGCACCAACTGGATCTCGTCATCGAGCAACTGGCTGAAGTTGAGCAGCGTGTAGCCGCCATTTTCCGGGTTCATGCTGCCCATCTGGATCTGGATCCGGTTGAGCGCGGTCAGCGCCTCGGTCTTGGCCAGTTGCTTGGGCTTGATGTTGAACGCCACCCCCGGGCCGAACGACGCGACGATCTGCGCAAACAGGTCCATGTAGGTGTCGGCCTGGAACAGCACGGTGTCCGGCAGGCTGCCGACCACCACCCACTCGCCCAATGCAATCGGGAAAGTGTCGTCGTAGTTGATGTCCGGATTGGCCGCCAGGAACGCTTGCGGGTCGGCGTACGCCTGCGCCGCCTCATCGGCGATCTGCACGATCTGCGCGTCGCTCATGCAGCCGGAGCTGATTTTACTGATGAGTTCGATGAGTGCGGCTTTCATGGCAAATCCTGTAGCGAGGGAGATTTTCGGCCGCGAAGGATAGCGTATTTAGCGGTAAGTATTCAGCGAAGCTTGCAGCCCTACGCAGCTATCAACCGAGGATCTTCTCCAACTGCGCCGTAGTATCCACCGCGCCCATGGTCTTCGCCGCGTCCAGCGCGGTGATGCCATTGGCGTCCTTGGCCCGGGGATCAGCGCCCTTGCCAATCAGGTAGTCGACGATGGCCGTGCGGTTGAACATCGCTGCCATCATCAGTGCGGTCCGGCCATCAAAGGACGAACCTTCGATCTCTGCCCCGCCGTCAACCAGTGCCGCCACCACCGCCAGGTCACCCTTGAACGCCGCCCCGGCAATCGGGCTCTGGCCGTTGTCGTTGCGAATCTGCGGATCGGCCTTATGTTCCAGCAGCACTTTTACCGCGTCGACATGCCCGTGGTAAGCCGCCAACATCAACAGGGTATCGCCCTTGTGGTTACGCAGGTTCGGCGGCAAGCCCTTGCTCAACAGGGCCGCGAGCATCGCCGCATCGCCTTCGCGAGCCTTGTTGAAAACCTGCTCGGCAAACTCCGCGGCTTCTTCCGGGGTCATCTGGCGGGATTGGTCTGACATTGGTGACTCCACATTCGGTCAATCGATAGGCCGCTAGTGTCCGCAAGCGGCCTGCCCCCTGTCATCCCTTTTTTCTCTCATGCCATCATAGCCACAATCAATAACGGAACTTGCCGCCATGGATATCCGCCAATACCTGCTCGGTGATCTGCACGTAGGTGTCTGAACCTGGCAACCAGGCATAGATCGGATCGTCGCCGGTTTTGCTGGGGTCGAAGGCTTCGTCCTTGAGGCGGGTCTTCTGGTACTTGAAGGTCCCGGTGGTTTCCATTTTGACTTTCACCCGCAGGAACAGCGGTACCGCATAGGCCGGCAGTTGATCGCGGGCGAAACTCAACAGTTCACTGAAATCCAGGGTCGCCAGGGATTCGGCCGGGGTGATCGCCGCCATGCCGGCACGCCCGTTGGTGTTGCTGATCTCCACGCCATAGGCCACCGCCTCGGCGATATGCGGGTGCTGCAACAGGATGTTCTCGACCTCGGTGGTGGACACGTTCTCGCCCTTCCAGCGATAGGTGTCGCCCAGCCGGTCGACGAACTGGGCGTGACCAAAACCGATGTTGCGCAACAAGTCACCGGTATTGAAGTAACGGTCACCCTTTTCGAACACATCGTGCAGCACCACTTTTTCGGTCTTTTGCGGGTCGGTGTAACCGTCCAGCGGTGCCTTGTCGTCGATCTTCGCCAGCAACAGGCCTTGCCGGCCCTTGCCGACTTTCTGCATGAAGCCCGCGCTGTTGCGTATCGGCGCACCGCTGTCGTGGGCGTACTCGACCAATTCCCAGGACATCAGCGAAAAACCGATGGTGTTGTCGAAGTTGAGGATGTTGCTGAAACCGATGTTGCCGTCACTGGCGGCGTACAGCTCACAGATGTGGTTGACCGCAAAACGCCCCTTGAACTCACTCCACACCCCGGGGCGCAAGCCGTTGCCAATTATCTTCACGACCGAATGATCGCGGTCGTTGGTGGCCGGCGGCTGATCGATCAGGTAGCGGCACAACTCCCCCACGTAACCGATGGTCGTGGCCCGGTACTTGCGCACATCGTTCCAGAATTGGCTGGCGCTGAACTTGCGACGAATGGCGAAACCCGAGGCGCCGCAGATGGCTGAGCCCCAGCACACGCACAGGCCGGTGGCGTGGTACAGGGGCAAGGTGCAATAGACGACATCGTCCGGGCCCATATCCAGGGCGATCATGCCGAAGCTGGCACTGCTGCGCATCCAACGCCCGTGCTTGAAGACCCCGGCCTTGGGCAACCCGGTGGTGCCGGAGGTGTAGATGTAGAAGCACGGGTCGTCGAGAAACACCTGCTGGCTACTGGGCGGGTTCTCGCTGGAGCACTCGACACACGCGGCCATCAGGTTGCCGAAACCGGCAGGTGCTTGGCCGCTAAGCCGGGAGCAATCCTGGTCAGCCACCCACCAGGTGCGGGTTTCGTCGATAGAGACCTGCTGGCGAATCGCCGAATAGGCCTGGACCAACTCCCCGCCCACCACGATGGCCGCCGGTTTGACCAGGTTGATACTGTGCAGCAGCGCTTGCTGGGTTTGCGACGTATTGAGCATGGCGCTGATGGCACCGACCTTGGCCACCGCCAGCACCGTCACCAGCAGCTCTGGACGGTTCTCGATGAACACCCCGACCACGTCGCCCTTGCCAATGCCCTGGGCCAGTAGGTGATGGGCGATACGGTTGGCCCACTGGTTGACCTGTGCATAAGTCAGGGCCACGCCACCGTGCAGCAAGGCGGGACCATCCGGGTTACGAGCGGTCGCCTGCTCGAAGGTGAACGCCAGGCCACAAGGCTGGTCCGGCTGTTTGACGTTGGCGACCTTGAGGCCCTTGATCACCCGGGGCAGGGCTTTGACGATCGACGGCAACTTACGGAGCATCATGCTCCAGGTAATTGTGTCGTGCTGCGTGCTGCTCATGGTTGCTCCCGTTCGACCCTCTGCGGCGGGCCTGTATTGTTATTGTCGGGCGAACATGCAATCGAGGCGTTCGGGCAACTTCATCCCTGGATGAGACACAACGGAAAACCTCTGTTTAACGGCAAAAAAGTACGCCAGGGGTTCTGTCGCTGTACACGCGGTTTTTGAAATGTTTTGTATCCGGCCCACGCCCGCTGCCGCTGCCGCCAGGCGGGCCCGCAAACGGCTGCGTCATCTCGCAAAATGCAGGATGCACGATGGCCATTCATGCAGAATGCACGAATCCGAAAAATTCACTTTTTATTATCTGATTGATTTATAAGGGTTTTTTTAGATAGCAGTACTGGCACAATCGCTGCAACTACCCCTCCATGATTGCCATTCATGTGCACACGGAGCTGATAGACATGAGCCTGATCCAAGAAAAATTTACTTCCCTGTTCTCCAACTTCGACGTCACCACCCAGGCGCGCCCGGATGGCGGCATTCTGCTGACCTTGCGCAGCAGCGAAGGCAAAGTCTTCAAACGCTCGATTTCCTACGCCCAATTGCATGCTGGCGATCAATTGTCCTGGGTGATCAGCGCGATTCGTCGCGACCTGGCGGAACAAGCCAGTGAGTTGCCGCACATTTCCATGCTGCAGAGCCAACAACGCTTTGCCCTGCCGACCTATCACTCGATGTAATCGAAGCGGGTCGTTGCCAGCTATCTTTGGGCCGCCTGACACTCCGTCAGGCGGCCTTTTTTTAGCTCAGCATCCCGCGTTTGGCCGCCTCACCCACCGCTTGCGCGCGATTGCTGACCTGCAGCTTGGCGTAGATGTTGGCCAGGTGAAATTTCACTGTGGCCTGGGAGATCGAGCGGATCACACTGATTTCCCAAACGGTCTTGCCGCGCTTGGCCCAGTGCAGGATTTCCAGCTCCTTTTCGCTCAGGGGCTTGCCTGCCCGATCCGCACGCCGGCGCTTGACCGGCTTGACTCCCGGCCCGGCATCACCCGTTGCACTGTCCATTACCTTTCTCCTGGTGATCGTCCATGCCCTGCGCTCGAACGGTGATCGTCCGGGCCAGTGGTTGAGTGTCAGAAAGAAAGAGTTACATAGAGGGCGGATTAAACAAGCGCATGAACACTGAATCAGTCATCACTGACTCAGCAATAGGCAACGTCCTACGCGCTGTGCAAGGCAAGCCCGGATGGCACGCACCACACCAGCGTTTAATTCCATGGAGCGCATCCGGTCGAAGTTTAATCGTCCAACGGCGGGAAGTCCCCGGCGATGCCCCCTGGGGTGATATGGGCCAGCGGTTCCAGGGCAGTGCGGAACAGGCCAATCGCGACAAAATGCGGCCGCTCGCCCATGTCGAACCAGTGCCGAGTACCGGCTGGCACCAGGATCAGGTCGTTTTTCTCACAGAGCACGGCGTACACATACTCGCCGATGTGCAGGTTGAACAGGCCACGGCCGGCAACAAAAAACCGTACGTGGTCTTCTTCAAAATGCTGTTCTTCCAGGCGCCTGGCCTGTGGTTCGGCGGACGGTTGCTGTTCGCTGCTGACACTGATGACCTGCACTCCCAGGTAACCGCGGTCGGTCATCAGTTGATCGAGCGGCCCCTGGTAGGCGGCCACCAGTTCTTCGTCAGTGGCACCCGGCTGCAGCTTCACCGCTGCCTGCCAACGGTCGAATCTCACGCCCTGTTCGGCCAGGGTCGCGGTGATGTCGTCGAAGTGGGTCAGGACCTTGTTCGGCAGGTCCGGGCTTGAAACGTGGTAAACCGACAGGCTGCTCATTTCGGCAACTCCTCTTGCATGCGTGTGGCAATGATAACGGCTGCCGCCAGCGCGGCGAGGCTTGCAATACTAAAGGTGAAGGTGGCGCCCAGGGCACTCCAGCTGTAGCCGGCGTACAACGCCCCCAGCGCGCCACCGGTACCGGCCAGTGCCGCGTAGAGCGCCTGGCCCTGACCCTGCTGGCGCGGGCCGAAACTGCGTTGGACAAAATGAATGGCCGCGGCGTGAAAGCTGCCAAAGGTGGCCGCGTGCAGGAGCTGCGCAAACAGCAGCACCCAGAGAAACTCGGCGAACGAACCCAGCAGCAGCCAGCGCAACGCGGCCAGCAGGAAGCTGGCCAGCAGCACCCGGCGCACTGAAAACCGCGCCAGGATCCGGCTCATGAACAGGAACATCAAGACTTCGGCGACCACCCCCACCGCCCAGAGCATGCCGATCACACCACGGCTGTAGCCCAGGCGCTCCAGGTGCAGGGTCAGGAAGGTGTAGTACGGCCCGTGGCTGAGCTGCATCAGGCCCACGCAAGCATAAAATGCCAGCACTCCCGGATTGCGCAATTGCTTGACGAAGCCTTCCCCCGCCAGTCGATTACCGGGCGCTGGCTGGGCGTTGGGCACCCACAGGCTGCTGATGATGATCCCGGCCATGATCACCACCAGGGTCACCGGGTAGATGTCCAGGCTCAACCATTCGAACAGCCGACCCAACGCAACCACCGCGATAATGAAGCCGATCGAGCCCCACAGGCGGATCTGGCTGTAGCGCGAAGCCTGGCCTTGCAGGTGCGCGAGGGTGATCACTTCGAACTGGGGCAGCACCGCGTGCCAGAAAAACGCGTGCAGGGCCATGACCATTGCCAGCCAGGCGTAGCTTTTGCTGACGAAGATCAGGCAGAACGTCAGCAGCGTACAGACCGCGCCAAACCGCACGATGGCCAGGCGCCGGCCCGTGTAGTCACCCAGCCAGCCCCAGATATTGGGCGCGACGCAGCGCATCAGCATCGGGATGGCCACCAGCTCGCCAATCCGCGCAGGCGAAAACCCCAGGTGGTCGAAGTACAGCGCCAGGAAAGGCGCTGTCGAACCGAGCAAGGCGAAATAAAACAGATAGAAGCTGGAAAGCCGCCAGTACGGGAGCGCCGCCACGGCCATCAGACCGCAGCGACGTCAGGGCCCGGCTTCACAGCTGGCCCAACACCGGGGTGCTGACACGCACGTCGGCGTTTTGCCCGCGATGGCGCAGCAGATGGTCCATCAACACAATGGCCATCATCGCTTCGGCAATCGGCGTGGCACGGATGCCGACGCACGGGTCGTGGCGGCCCTTGGTGATCACGTCCACCGGGTTGCCGTGGACATCGATCGAACGGCCCGGGGTGGTGATGCTCGACGTTGGCTTGAGCGCCAGGTGGGCGACGATCGGCTGGCCGGAAGAAATGCCACCGAGGATGCCGCCGGCGTTGTTGCTGAGGAAACCTTGTGGGGTCAGCTCGTCGCGGTGTTCGGTACCGCGCTGGGCGACACTGGCGAACCCGGCGCCGATTTCCACGCCCTTGACCGCGTTGATGCTCATCAGCGCATGCGCCAGCTCGGCATCGAGGCGGTCGAAGATCGGCTCACCCAGGCCCGGCTTCACGCCTTCGGCGACCACGGTGATCTTGGCGCCGACCGAATCCTGGTCACGGCGCAGCTGATCCATGTAGGCCTCGAGCTCCGGCACCTTGTCCGGGTCGGCGCTGAAGAACGCGTTCTGCTCCACCGACTCCCAGCTCTTGAACGGGATTTCGATCGGGCCCAACTGGCTCATGTAGCCGCGAATCACGATGCCCTGGGTGGCCAGGTACTTTTTCGCAATCGCCCCGGCCGCCACGCGCATGGCGGTTTCGCGCGCGGAACTGCGACCGCCGCCGCGGTAATCGCGTTCGCCGTATTTGTGGTGGTAGGTGTAGTCGGCGTGGGCCGGGCGGAACAGATCCTTGATCGCCGAGTAGTCCTTGGACTTCTGGTCGGTATTGCGGATCAGCAGGCCAATGGCGCAGCCAGTGGTACGGCCTTCGAACATGCCGGAGAGGATTTCCACCTCGTCGGCTTCCTGGCGCTGGGTGGTGTGGCGGCTGGTGCCTGGCTTGCGTCGGTCGAGATCGCGCTGCAGGTCGTCCAGGGACAACTCAAGACCCGGCGGGCAGCCGTCGACAATGGCGACCAACGCCGGACCATGGCTTTCGCCCGCGGTGGTGACAGTGAACAGCTTGCCGTAGGTATTGCCGGACATGCAGGGCGCTCCGTGAAATCGCTGAACTAAGTGCGCGCCAGTATACGCAGGCTCACTCAGTAGTTCATCCTCGAACCTTATGGGTGTCTGCGAGTCCAACCGACACCTTGTGAATGATGGCGTGATGATGCTGCGAGTTATAGCCTTGAGCCTTACCCTGATGACCGGTCTGTTGTGCAACTTCGCGCAGGCCACGGTCCTGCAACGCCCGGTCAGCCTGGATACCGGCAGCGGCGAGCTGTTTGGCTCGATGCTGCTGCCCAAGTCCGACACCCCGGTACCGGTGGTCCTGATCATTTCCGGCTCGGGCCCCACCGATCGCAACGGCAATAACCCCGAGGGCGGCAACAACGACAGCCTCAAGCGCCTGGCCTGGGTGCTGGCCAAACACAATATCGCCAGCGTGCGCTACGACAAACGCGGCGTGGCGGCGAGCCTGGCAGCCACCCCGGACGAGCGCAACCTGACGCTTGACGCCTACGTGGCCGATGCCGTGGCCTGGGGCAAGCAACTCAAGAGCGACCCGCGCCTGGGGCCGCTGATTCTGCTGGGACACAGCGAAGGGGCGCTGGTGGCTACCCTCGCCGCCCCCCAGGTGGACGCCGCCGGCCTGATTTCCCTGTCCGGCAGCGCGCGCCCGGTGGACCAGGTGCTGCGTCAACAGTTGAGTCATCGCCTGCCGCCGCAGTTGCTGTTGCGCAGCAATGAACTGCTGGACAGCCTCAAGGCCGGCCAGGTGGACAGCAACGTGCCACCTGCACTGCAAGTGATCTTCCGCCCCAGCGTGCAACCCTACTTGATCAGCCTGTTCCGCCAGGACCCGGCCGCTGCGTTTGCCCGCGTGCAAATACCGGCGTTGATCATCCAGGGCAGCCATGACATGCAGGTTGGCGTCGGCGATGCGCAAATGCTCAAGGCCGCCAAGCCCGACGCCCAGTTGGCGGTGATCGAGGGCATGAACCACGTGATGCGCATCGTGCCCAACGACCTCAAGCGCCAGGTGGCGTCCTACAAGGATCCGCAGTTGCCACTGGCGGCAGAACTCGGCACGCGGATTCTTGGCTTTATTGATGCCATTGCTCGAAGTTAGCCCGGTTTTACCCTCCAGTCCTGCGCAAATCGGCCGATAAGCCAATGTCGACAGCCCATTGTCTGTCGACAAGCAGCGCTTGGACAGGATCTCGCCGTTATGACTGATACCCACAAATCACCCGACACCACGCCCGATCCAACGGCCCCCGAAGCGGCGGAACAGCCGTGGGCGGACGTGGAGGCCGAGCACCGGCGGATGCTGCGCCTGGCGCCGTTGAAAACCGACCGCAGCACCGGGGGACGGCCGTTGCGTTTTGTCGAGTTCGGCTATGCCGAGCGCAACAACCAGGAGCGCAGCCTGTTGCGCCTGAGCATCACGCTCCCGGGCCAGCGGGTGCGCAAGGAGCAGAACCACCTGGATGTCTGGGTCGACCACGAGCAACGTCGCGTGCACTTCGGCCCCGACACCGGGGTGCAGATAGAGCCGTTGAACCGTGGCATCGGGCGTTTTCTCGCGGCCCAGGGCATTACCTGGGCGAAGAAAAAGTGGGCGAGCTACAGCTTTGATGCCATGGACTTGAGCAACAAGGATGCCCTGGTCGAAGACACCCGCCTGCGCCGCGACCACTTTTTGCGGGTGCATGGTTTTGACGTGGTCTACGCCGACGCCCAGCATTTGAAAGGCAGCGTCAAGGCCGGCAAGGTCGGTGACCTGCTGGGCGACTGGAACACCGAGAAGTTGCAGTTCGTGGACATCCTCGAAGCCGCGCAGATGTTGCAGCAGGCTGAGCAGAACCTGGCCGAGCAGGAAGTCAAACTGCAAAAGCAGGAAGAAATCGTCAGCAAATTCAAACGCGAAGAAACCGGATTGCGCTTCACCATCACCTGCCTGGTGGCGTTCTCAGTGTTCCAGGCCGGTTTGCTGATCTGGATCGCGACGCACCGCTGAGCACCTGAATGTCAATCGCAGGCGCCGGCCTATAGGAGCCCGGCTTGCCCGCGAAGGACGTCGGGGTCAGGTCCGTGATGCAAACAGCGCCTGGTGTTCACGGCATTGCTCGGCACTGAGCATGAACACGCCGTGACCGCCGCGTTCGAATTCCAGCCAGGCAAAATCGACTTCCGGGTACAGCGCCTCGACGTGTACCTGGCTGTTGCCCACCTCGACAATCAGCAAACCTTTCTCGTTCAGGTGATCAGCCGCCTGCGCGAGCATCCGTCGCACCAGGTTCAGGCCGTCTTCGCCACAGGCCAGGCCCAGTTCAGGCTCGTGCTGGAACTCGTCGGGCATATCGGCAAAGTCTTCGGCATCCACGTAAGGCGGATTGGACACGATCAAGTCGAAGCGCTGGCCAGGCAAACCATCGAAGCCATCGCCCTGGACCGTATACACCCGCTCATCGACGCCATGGCGCTCGATATTCTGGTTGGCCACCTCCAGGGCTTCGAACGACAAGTCCGCCAGCACCACTTCAGCGTCCTGGAACTCGTCGGCACAGGCGATGCCGATACAACCGGAGCCGGTGCACAGGTCGAGAATGCGCGCCGGCTCGCTGTCCAGCCAGGGGGCGAAGCGTTTTTCGATCAGTTCGCCAATCGGTGAACGCGGGATCAACACGCGCTCATCGACGATGAACGACATGCCGCAGAACCAGGCCTCGCCCAGCAGGTAGGCGGTGGGGATGCGGTCTTCGATACGACGCTTGAGCAACCGCTGCAGGTTGACCAGTTCGTCGTCTTCGAGCGCGCAGTCCAGGTAGCTGTCGGCAATTTCCCACGGCAGGTGCAACGCCCCCAGCACCAGTTGACGGGCTTCATCCCAGGCGTTGTCGGTCCCATGGCCGAAAAACAGATCCTCCCCATGAAAACGGCTGACGGCCCAACGAATGTGGTCGCGCAAGGTGCGCAGACGGGAAGTGATCACGGGGTAAACTCCTGAAAAAACGACCGGGGATTCTAACAGCCTAAACCTGCCCCGACGATCAATGAAAAAAACCCTGGGTGAATGTAGGATCTATCCGGTTTTTCAGCTTTTGGTTGAACATCCGGTCAGCTCTTGACAGGCTGCAGCCCAGCAACGACGGTGCCTACGATGGTAGCGATTCACAGAAGCGCTCAGCCAGAGGACAATGTCGCAAAAGCCCCACTCGAAGGAGCCCCAGAATGTCCGTTCCAAAGACGATGTTTCAACTCAGCGGTCGTGGTTACGCGCCAGCCAATCTGGCCCACGCGACACTGGTGATCATCGATGCACAAAAAGAATACCTCAGCGGCCCGCTGGCCCTGACCGGCATGGCCGAGGCTGTGGCCAACATCCAGCAATTGCTCGCAGCAGCCCGGGCCGCGGGACGGCCGATCGTCCACGTGCACCACCTGGGCACCGTCGGCGGCCTGTTCGACCCCCAGGGCGAGCGCGGTGAGTTCATCCCCGGCCTCGAACCCCTGAGCGACGAAACCCTCATTGGCAAGTTGCTGCCCAGTGCGTTCCACGGCACGACCCTGGAAAAACGCCTGCAGGACCTTGGCTCCCTCGACCTGATCGTCTGCGGCTTCATGAGTCACTCCAGCGTCAGCACCACCGTGCGCGCGGCCAAGAACCTGGGCTTTCGCTGCACTCTGGTCGAAGACGCCTGCGCCACCCGGGACCTGCCCTACAAAGGCGGCGTGCTCACGGCCGAACAGGTCCAGCAGACCGAAATGGCGATCATGGCCGACAACTTCGCCACCCTCGCCCAGACCAAAGAGCTGATCTGATCGCCCGCCGATGAGCGGCGCTTATCGCCGCTCATCCGCAAAAGACTCTCATTTCCTCTATTTGCCTTAGCCTCAGGAACAACCCGGTCAACTCCCGGTCGAAGGGCCGATACCCATTGAGGAAGGTCGGAATGAAGATATCCGATGGATTTGACGCTCGCCGCTTGCGCCCCAAAGGGCCACGCAACTGGCGTTATCGTTTCGGCGCTGCATTCGCCGCCCTGCTCGCCACCCTCGGTGTGCTGCTGGCAATGGCCGGTGCTGCCAGCCTGCTGGGCCATACGCCCGCGCTGGGTGAACTGAACGCCAGCCCGCTGGGCTCGGCGATCATCCTGGCGATTGGCCTGTTGCTGCTCTACCTGGGTGTCGCGTTCTGGCGTCGCTGCCGCCGTCGCATGCGTCAACCTCGCGAACTGAACATGGCCCCGCACTTGATGAAAAAGCATGACTGAGTCGTGCGCGACGCGTTTTGCCGCGCCCGATTCACCTCGACTTGGGTAAACTGGCCGCCCTTCGCGGAGGCTGACATGCAAGACGACGATTTTTCCCTGTTCAAAAGTGCGATCCAAGGCGTCAAGCCGATCAAGCACGACCGCGCCGAAACCGGTAAGCCCAAGGCTGACCGGGCGCAAATTGCCAAGCTGCGCCAGGCAGCGACCATTCGTACCGACGTGGCGGCTGTGGACGGCCTGTCCGACCAGTTCGTGATCGATGTCGGCCCGGAAGACGAGTTGATGTGGGCACGTGACGGGGTCCAGGAAAGCCAGATGCGCAAGCTCAAGATCGGGCAGATCCCGTTCGAAGGCAGCCTCGACCTGCACGGCATGAACGTGGAAAAGGCCCGCGAGACGCTCTGGGCATTTCTCGCCGAAGCGACAAAATTCGAAATCCGCTGCGTGCGCGTCACCCACGGCAAGGCCGTGCGCCTGGATGGCAAGCGACCAATGATCAAAAGCCACGTCAACACCTGGCTGCGCCAGCATTCGCAGGTCCTGGGCTTCACCTCCTGCCAGGCCAGACACGGCGGCGCCGGTGCAGTGTATGTGATGCTCAAACGAACCATGATGGAAGGCCGCGACGAGTAAAGCTGATGCGTCACGCTTGCAGCGCCGTGTCCGCCACCGTACCCTTGCCCTTTGCGTAAAATCCCACAGGTAGTTTCATGTCCCTGGAACAGAATTACACCGCGATTCTCGGCCAACTGGGCGAGGACGTGTCCCGCGAGGGTCTGCTCGACACGCCAAAGCGTGCCGCCAAAGCCATGCAGTACCTTTGCCGCGGTTATGAACAGACACTTGAAGAAGTCACCAACGGTGCCTTGTTCAGCTCCGATAACAGCGAAATGGTACTGGTCAAGGACATCGAGCTTTACTCGTTGTGCGAACACCACCTGCTGCCTTTCATCGGCAAGGCGCACGTCGCCTATATTCCGAGTGGCAAGGTCCTGGGCCTGTCGAAAGTCGCGCGGATCGTCGATATGTACGCCCGCCGCCTGCAGATCCAGGAAAACCTCAGCCGCCAGATCGCCGATGCGGTGCAGCAAGTCACCGGCGCGCTGGGCGTGGCGGTGGTGATCGAGGCCAAGCACATGTGCATGATGATGCGCGGTGTGGAGAAACAGAATTCGTCGATGATCACCTCGGTGATGCTGGGTGAGTTCCGCGAAAATGCGGCCACCCGCAGCGAGTTTCTCAGCCTGATAAAGTAACACGCGACACCCGGAAAACCGGCGTTCATCGCCGGTTTTTTTTCGCCCGTGAAAAATCAGGTAAGCTGCGCGCCATTCCCATTTGCCCCGTGAGGCTTACATCGTGTTCGTCAAAGCGCTTCGTGTCGGCCTCGGCCAGTTGATCATCTTCATCGACTTCATCACCCGTCCAAGTAAAAAACAGCGCCCTGCCGCCGCCCAGGCCCAGGTCGAGGCTGCGGCCAAGGGCCTGACCCTGTACCAGTTCCACGCGTGCCCGTTCTGCGTGAAAACCCGCCGCACCCTGCGCCGCCTGAACGTACCGGTGACCCTGCGCGACGCCAAGAACAACGAGCAGGACCGCCAGACCCTGCTCGAGCAAGGCGGCAAGATCAAGGTGCCGTGCCTGCGCATCGACGAAAACGGCCAGACCACCTGGATGTACGAGTCCAAGGTGATCATCGATTACCTGGACCAGCGATTCGCCGCGGCCTGATCATTGCCCCTCACGCCGCCTCGCGCGCCTGTCCCTCGCGTACCACCGCGGCCAACCGCTTGAGCCCTTCATCCAGACGCGCCGGGTCGATGTGGCTGAAGTTCAGCCGCAGGTGACCCAGGTGGCGATCCGGGTCGGGGAAGAACGGTTCACCCGGCATGAACGCCACATCATTGGCCAATGCAGACTTGAGCAAGGTCCGGGTGTCGAGCGGCTGCTTGAGGGTCAGCCAGAAAAACAGACCACCCTGCGGCAGTTCCCAGTCCGCCAGTTCGCTGAAATGCTTTTGCAGCGCCGCCTGGAATCCATCGCGCCGAACCCGGTAGAAGTCCCGCAGCTCGCTCAGGTGATCACGCAAGCGCTCAGTACCGATCCACTGCAAGGCCTGCCACTGGCCGACACGGTTGGTGTGCAGGTCCGCCGACTGCTTGAGCCGCAGCAAGTGCGGGAACAGGTCCGGACTGGCAATCAGGTAGCCGACACGCAAGCCCGGCAGCAAGGTCTTGGACACGGTGCCGGTGTAGATCCAGCTCGCCCGCTGCAAGCGGCTGACAATCGGTGTGGCGCTGGCGCCATCGAATGTCAGCTCGCGGTACGGTTCGTCCTCGATCAGGGTCACGCCGAACTCATCGAGCAACGCCGCCACCCCCTCGCGCTTGGCCTCGCTGTAGCGCACCGCCGAGGGGTTCTGGAAGGTTGGGATCAAGTAGATAAACGCCGGCCGGTGTTGTTCCAGGCGCGCCCGCAGCTTCACCAGGTCAGGACCGTCGGCCTCCAACGGCACGCTCAGGCAATCGGCACCGAACAACTGGAAGATTTGCAGCGCTGCCAGGTAGGTCGGCGCCTCCAGCAGGATCGGTGTGCCGCGGTCGATGTACAGCTTGGCCGCCAGGTCGAGGGTCTGTTGCGAACCGCTGACCACCAGCACCTGGCTCGCCTCACAGGGCACGCCGAGAGCTCGCGCCTCTGCCGCCAGCGCTTCACGCAGTGCCGGCTCCCCTTCGCTCATGCCGTATTGGCCCAGGGACACTGGCATATCGGCCCACTCCACCTTCGGCAGCATGGCTTCGGCAGGCAGACCGCCGGCAAACGACATCACTTCCGGGCGCTGGGCCGCGGCGAGGATTTCACGGATCAAGGAACTTTTAAGGCGCGAGACACGTTCGGAAAAAGCCATGGGGGTCACCGGTAGCAAAGGCCTGGAGAATTAAGTCAAACTGGTTGACCGAAATTACGCCAGCCCGGATAGATACGTCAATATGCTTGACCTTAAAAACCAAAGCACCCAGCAAGCTGCCATGGAAGCCTTCTTCTTCGGCTACCAGGCCTTCACCGCCAAAGCCGATGAAATGCTCGAACGCCGCGGCCTGAGCCGGGTGCACCAGCGCATTGTGTTTTTCATCGCCCGCTACCCGAGTTTGAGCGTCAAGGAGTTGCTCGCGCTGCTGGGCGTCAGCAAACAGGCGCTGAACATGCCGTTGCGCCAATTGCTGGAAATGCACCTGGTGGACAGCGTGGCGGCCGTGGACGACAAACGTAAGCGCCTGCTGCAACTGACCAGCGAAGGTGTGCGCTTCGAAGCGGCGCTGCGCCGCGAACAGGTGAAGTTGCTCGAGCGCGTGTTTGCCGAGGCGGGTGAAGCAGCGGTGGATGGCTGGCTGGCGGTAAACAAGGCCCTGGGGCAAACCCACGCGCTCGCAGACTGAGCCCTTAGTCTGCATCCAGGCGATATATCCCTATCGCCAGTTTTTTCGTCGACAAAATCAAAAACATTATTTGCTTTATTTGTATACAAAAGCATAATTCGCTTCGTGCGAGTTCCTGACCAAGCGGTCAACAAATTCGCAAGTGCCTCAAAGAGCCGCGACCCACCTCTGTGTCCGGCCCTGGAAATAACAATAAAACTCTTGAGGAGTACTCGCTGTGGAAAGCCGCAAATCCGAAGCATCGACGCTGGACCTCTCGCCGCCCTTACGCACCGGCTGGCTGGAGCGCCTGTTTAAACTCAGCGTGCATGGCACCACGGTGAAGACCGAACTGATCGCCGGCCTGACCACCTTTATCACCATGGCCTACATCATCTTCGTCAACCCGAACATCATGGCCGACGCCGGCATCGATCACGGCGCGGCCTTTGTCGCCACCTGCATCGCTGCAGCGCTGGGCTGCCTGTTGATGGGACTGTACGCCAACTGGCCAGTGGGCCTGGCCCCAGGCATGGGCCTGAACGCATTCTTTACCTACACCGTGGTCGGGACCATGGGCTACAACTGGGAAACCGCACTGGGCGCGGTGTTCGTCTCCGGTGTGTTGTTCATGATCCTGACCTTCTCGCGAATCCGTGAATGGCTGCTCAATAGCATTCCCGTGAGCCTGCGTTATGCCATGGGTGCCGGTGTCGGCCTGTTCCTCGGACTGATCGGCTTGAAGACCGCCGGCATCGTGGTCGACAGCCCGGCCACCCTGATCAAGCTCGGCGCCCTGCACGAGCCGGGTCCGCTGCTGGCGGCCATCTGCTTCCTGATGATCGCCATCTTGAGCTATCACCGGGTCTTCGGCGCCATCCTCATCAGTATCATCACCGTGACCCTGGCCGGTTGGGGCCTGGGCCTGGTGCACTACGGGGGCATCATGTCCGCCCCGCCGAGCCTGGCGCCGACCTGGATGGCCATGAACGTCGCCGGCGTGTTCAACGTCAGCATGATCAGCGTGGTGCTGGCGTTCCTCTTCGTGCACATGTTCGACACCGCCGGGACCCTGATGGGTGTCGCGCAACGGGCCAACCTGGTGGGTGAAGACGGCAAAATCGAAAACCTCTCCCGCGCGATGAAGGCCGACAGTGCCTCCAGCGTATTTGGCGCGGTGGTCGGCGTGCCTCCAGTCACCAGCTATGTGGAAAGTGCCGCGGGTGTTGCTGCAGGTGGTCGCACCGGTCTTACCGCGGTGACCGTGGGCGTGCTATTCATTGCCGCGATGTTCTTCGCTCCGCTGGCAGGCATGATTCCAGCGTACGCCACCGCCGGTGCATTGATTTACGTGGCGATGCTGATGATGGGCGGCATGGCGCACATCGAGTGGGACGAGGCCACCGACAGCATTCCGGCGATCGTTACCGCGATCATGATGCCCCTGACCTTTTCGGTCGCCGATGGCATCGCGCTGGGCTTTATCACGTACGTGGCCCTGAAAGCCGGTACGGGCAAGTACAAGGAAATTTCTGTCAGCCTGTGGGTTCTTTGCGCGATCTTTATCGCCAAGTTCATTTTCTTGTAAGCGTTTCGAGTTTCACCCAGCCTCACCCCGTCGGGTGGGGCTTTTGCACACATGGAGGAAAGTGATGAGTCTGGAAACCTGGCTGCTGTTCAGTGGCGCCGCCCTGGTCGTAATCCTGATCCCGGGCCCCTTGTCGTTATTGATGATCAGCAACAGCCTGAACTACGGTTTACGCCGCTCTTACCCGGCGTTTCTCGGTGGGGTATTTGCCTCGATCTGCCTGCTGAGCGCCTCGGCCCTGGGCCTTGGCGCGCTGCTGCTGGCCTCGGAACAACTGTTCAGCGCCCTGAAGATCGTCGGCGCCCTGTACCTGTTCTACCTCGCCTGGCAGAGCTGGCAGCAATCCCGGCAACCGGCTCACGCCACCGAAGTCCCCCAGGCGGCAGCCGTGCCGCGCTTTCGCGCACTGTTCGGGCGCGCCTTTGTGCTGGGGGCGAGCAACCCCAAGGACATCCTGTTCTTTGCCGCCTTCCTGCCCCAGTTCCTCAGCGCACAGCAGCCGTTCCTGCCGCAGTTGCTGATCATGATCGTCACCTGGACCCTGCTTGACCTGTGCTGCAAGCTGGCCTACGGCCTTGGCGCCCATGGGGCCGCGCGCTACCTGCGCAGTGGCAAGGGGCAAAGCTGGTTCAACCGGATCAGCGCCGGCTTGTTCAGTGGCGCCGGCGCGGCCTCGCTGTTGAGCCGCTAACAGCAAAAAGCATCGCTAGCAGGCTAACCTGCTAGCGATGGCGTCAGCACCGGCGCCACATTTTTCCAGGGCGAAAAAAAGCCCGCAGTGTGAGCGGGCGAAAGACCAAAGAAGCTTTTTGCGCAGATTCTTGGGGGATCTAGCTTCCTCTGTAGGTCGAATAGCTGTACGGCGAGATCAGCAGCGGCACATGGTAGTGATCCTGCTCGGCCGAGATGCCAAAGCGCAGTACCACCACATCCAGGAACGCCGGCTCCGGCAACTGGACACCGCGGGCGCGGTAGTAGTCGCCGGCATGAAACTGCAACTGATAGACCCCGGACCGGTAGTCATCGCCTTGCAACAAGGGCGCATCACAACGGCCATCGCTGTTGGTCAGTGTGCTGGCGACCCATTCCAGCTGCGCCCCCTCAACGCGGTACAACTCGACCTTGATCGAGCTGCCCGGGCAACCGTGTGCTGCATCCAAAACGTGAGTAGTCAAACGTCCCATTGATTCTGCGCGCCTGCCCGCATGTACGGCAGCCAGGCCTCGCGCCTCCCGAAGTCAGTTGAAAAGGAGACCGCACCCTTTCGGAGCACGAAAAGCTGCGGCGAGGAGCTGATTAAGACACTTTCAATAAAAATTGTACACAATAATAATCACTTTTTCTCCCAAGGCTTCCCGCCTCCCCGTCTCGCCTCGTTTATCCGCAAAACCACAGCCAACAACGACCTCCAATCCACGAGTTGACCAGTCAGGCAGGTTTCTTGCAGGAACACTTGAAGACGGAAGTGAGTGAAAAATGGAAAAAATCAGGCTTACAAAGCGCATATAAAGTTGTATACAATCACTCCATCGCTGTGACGCCAGCCTGTCACCTCACCACCAGGCCGCCACACCACCCCTTATCGCGAATAAGCAAACTCGAATAAGAAGGAAGACTGCAGTGAGCGCTGACTACCCACGCGACCTGATCGGTTACGGCAGTAACCCTCCCCACCCACACTGGCCGGGCAATGCCCGCATCGCCCTGTCCTTCGTGCTCAATTACGAAGAAGGCGGCGAGCGCAACATCCTGCACGGCGACAAAGAATCGGAAGCCTTCCTCTCGGAAATGGTCTCGGCGCAACCGCTGCAGGGCGAGCGCAACATGAGCATGGAGTCGCTGTACGAGTATGGCAGCCGTGCCGGCGTCTGGCGGATTCTCAAGTTGTTCAAGGCATTCGACATTCCGCTGACCGTCTTCGCCGTGGCCATGGCCGCCCAGCGCCACCCGGACGTGATCCGCGCCATGGTCGAGGCCGGCCACGAGATCTGCAGCCATGGCTATCGCTGGATCGACTACCAGTACATGGACGAAGCGCAAGAGCGCGAGCACATGCTCGAAGCCATCCGCATCCTCACCGAAATCACCGGCGAGCGCCCACTGGGCTGGTACACCGGCCGCACCGGCCCGAACACCCGGCGACTGGTGATGGAAGAAGGCGGTTTCCTCTACGACTGCGACACCTACGACGACGACCTGCCCTACTGGGAACCGAACAACCCTACCGGCAAGCCGCACCTGGTGATTCCCTACACCCTGGACACCAACGACATGCGTTTTACCCAGGTCCAGGGTTTCAACAAGGGCGACGATTTCTTCGAATACCTCAAGGATGCGTTTGACGTGCTCTACGCCGAAGGCGCCGAGGCGCCGAAGATGCTGTCGATCGGCCTGCACTGCCGCCTGATCGGCCGTCCGGCGCGCCTGGCTTCGCTCAAACGCTTTATCGAATACGCTAAAAGTCATGAACAGGTGTGGTTCAGCCGCCGCGTCGACATCGCTCGCCACTGGCAACAAACCCACCCACACCCCGGGGCGTCGAAATGACCACCTTTCAAACGCTGAAACCTTCGAGCCTGAGCCGTGACGCCTTCGTCAGCGCTTTCGCCGATATCTACGAACATTCGCCATGGGTGGCCGAAAAGGCCTTCGACCTGGGCCAGGACCCGACGATCGATGAGATCGAGACCCTGCACCAGCGCATGAGCGACATTCTGTTGAGCGCCGATCACGCAAGCCAGCTTGCGCTGATCAACGCTCACCCGGACCTGGCCGGCCGTGCGGCCGTCCAGGGCCAACTGACCGAAGCCAGCACCCATGAACAAGCCGGCGCCGGTATTCACCAATGCACGGCCGAAGAGTTTTCTCGCTTCACCGAGCTGAACGACGCCTACAAAGCCAAGTTCAAGTTTCCCTTCATCATGGCGGTAAAAGGCAGCAACCGGCATCAGATCCTCGCAGCGTTCGAAACGCGCATCCACAACCCGGTCGACACCGAGTTCAAGTGCGCGCTGGCGCAGATTAACAAGATCGCCCTGTTCCGCTTACTGACCCTATAGCAATCCCGGCCCAGGCTGGCTCATGAACGCCGAGACAGCCGCGGGGCCGGGCAAGCATCCCAAGCCAACCAATTAAAGGCAGACAAGAAGAATGAACGCTTACGCCGTACCTTTCGAGAAGTTCGTCAACCTGGCAGACGCCCGCCTGGGCACCAAGATCATCTCGGTCACCGATGACTGGTTCGCCGACGCCAACCGTCTGTTCCAGCCAACCCCGGCCGTATGGAAGGAGGGCGTGTTCGATGACAACGGCAAGTGGATGGACGGCTGGGAGTCGCGCCGCAAGCGCTTCGAAGGCTACGACAGCGCTGTGATCCGCCTGGGTGTACCAGGCTCGATCAAGGGTGTGGACATCGACACTTCATTCTTCACCGGCAACTTCCCGCCCTCGGCCTCCCTCGAAGCCTGCTTCCTGGCCTCCGGCGAGCCGGACGAAAACACCCAGTGGACCGAAGTCCTGTCGGCTGTCGAACTGCAGGGCAACAGCCACCACTTCCACGAAATCAACAACGACCAGTCGTTCAGCCACCTGCGTTTCAACATCTACCCCGATGGCGGTGTGGCCCGTCTGCGTGTGTACGGCATTCCGTTCCGCGACTGGTCGGCCGTTGGCGACAACGAGCAGGTTGACCTGGCTGCCGCCCTGAATGGCGGTCGTGCCCTGGCCTGCTCCGATGAACACTTCGGCCGCATGAGCAACATCCTCAACCCGGGCCGCGGGATCAACATGGGCGATGGCTGGGAAACAGCCCGTCGCCGTACACCTGGCAATGACTGGGTGATCGTCGCCCTGGGCCACCCGGGCGAAATCGAGAAAATCGTCGTCGACACCCTGCACTTCAAGGGCAACTACCCAGACACTTGCTCGATCCAGGGCGCGTTCGTCAAGGGCGGTACCGACAGCCAGATCGAAACCCAGTCGTTGTTCTGGCGCGAACTGTTGCCGGCACAGAAGCTGGAAATGCACGCCGAACACACCTTCGCCGAGCAGATCAAGGCCCTGGGCCCGATCACCCACATCCGCCTGAACGTATTCCCGGACGGCGGTGTGAGCCGCCTGCGCGTTCTCGGCAAGGTAGCGAAGTAAGCGCTGAGGCCAATCGCGAGCAAGCTCGCTCCCACATTTGAAATGCATTCCCCTGTGGGAGCGAGCTTGCTCGCCATGGCAATAGAACCAACAACACAGAATTCGGATAAGAAGACCAGCATGCGCACATTGACGATTGAACCCCTGACCAAAGAAGCCTTTGCCCCTTTCGGTGACGTGATCGAAACCGACGGCAGCGATCACTTCATGATCAACAACGGTTCGACCATGCGCTTTCACAAACTGGCGACGGTGGAAACCGCCACGCCAGAGGACAAGGCGATCATCAGCATCTTCCGCGCCGACGCGCAGGACATGCCGCTGACCGTTTGCATGCTGGAGCGCCATCCGCTGGGCAGCCAGGCTTTCATTCCGCTGCTCGGCAACCCCTTTCTGATCGTGGTCGCGCCCATTGGCGATGAACCTGTATCAGGCTTGGTCCGCGCCTTCGTCACCAACGGCAGGCAGGGCATTAATTACCATCGCGGCGTCTGGCACCACCCGGTGCTGACGATCGAAAAGCGGGATGACTTCCTGGTGGTTGATCGCAGTGGCACAGGCAATAACTGCGATGAGCATTTTTTCAAAGAGGATGAGCGTTTGATCCTCGCCCCCCACCAATAAGAGAAGGTCTGATCACTCGACGACAGAGTGACAGGCGAGAGGTAAAGACTGTGGAAGCACATCTGTTCGAATGGCTGAACCTGAGCGTGCGCTGGGTTCACATGATCACTGGCGTGGCCTGGATCGGCGCGTCGTTCTATTTTGTCTGGCTGGAAAACAACCTCAATCGGGTCAACCCGAAGAGTGGTCTGGCAGGCGATCTGTGGGCGATCCACGGTGGTGGGATCTACCACCTGGAGAAATACAAACTGGCTCCACCGACCATGCCGGACAACCTGCACTGGTTCAAGTGGGAAGCCTACTTCACCTGGTTGTCGGGGGTCGCGCTGCTGTGCGTGGTGTTCTACTCCAACCCGACCCTCTACCTGTTGGCACCGGGCAGCAGCCTGAGCGGTCCTGAAGGGGTCCTGCTGGGCATCGGCTCATTGTTCGCCGGCTGGTTCATCTACTCCTTCCTGTGCGACTCGGCCCTGGGCAAACGCCCTGCCCTGCTGGGTTTCATCCTGTTCGTACTGATCATCGGCGCGGCCTACGGCTTCAGCAAGGTGTTCAGCGGCCGGGGGGCGTACCTGCACGTGGGCGCCATCATCGGCACCATCATGGTGGGTAACGTGTTCCGCATCATCATGCCGGCACAACGGGCACTGGTGGCGGCGATCGCCGAGAACCGCACGCCGGATCCGGCCCTGCCGGCCAAGGGCCTGCTGCGTTCACGGCACAACAACTACTTCACCTTGCCTGTGCTGTTCATCATGATCAGCAACCACTTCCCGAGCACCTACGGCAGCCAGTACAACTGGTTGATCCTGGCCGGGATCGCGGTGCTGGCGGTGTTGGTGCGTCACTACTTCAACACCCGCCACGACAGTCACAAGTTCGCCTGGACCCTGCCGGTTGCGGCCGTCGGCATGATCAGCCTGGCATACGTCACCGGCCCTGCGCCGATGACCCGCCCGGAGGTGGCCAAGGCTCCCGCGCAGATCGAGTACCAGCCACTGCCGGAAACCGCCGTCGGTGGTGGTGCGAAACCGGCTGAAGCCACGCAAGCCGCTGCCCCTGCGGCAGCCCCGGTCCAGGCATCCAATGCCGGTCCTGGCTTCGACAAGGTGCACAGCGTGATCCAGGAACGTTGCGCAGTCTGTCACTCGGCCAAGCCCACCAGCCCGCTGTTCAGTGCCGCCCCGGGCGGCGTGATGCTCGACACACCCGAGCAGATCCGCCAGAACGCCGCGCGCATCCAGGCCCAGGCGGTCACCACGCAGATCATGCCACTGGGCAACATCACCCAGATGACCCAGCAGGAACGTGACCTGATCGGTGCCTGGATCGTGCAGGGAGCCCAGACCAATTAAGTAGCGAAAAGCATCGCTGGCAAGCCAGCCCCCACAAGGATCACCTAAATCCTGTGGGAGCTGGCTTGCCAGCGATTGGCCGCGCCGCGGTCCTCCCTGCTGCACAAAATCACAAGAATAAAAAAGATCCGAGGTGTTGCATGTCCGTGTCATCCGAAGCGCGCATCCCCGACGCACCCGCCATCGCGCGCCTGCCGTTGTTGCAACTGATCCTGGTAGGTCTGCAACACGTCCTGCTGATGTACGGCGGCGCCATCGCGGTGCCGCTGATCATCGGGCAGGCCGCCGGCCTGAGTCGTGAAGAAATCGCCTTCCTGATCAATGCCGACCTGCTCGTCGCCGGGATCGCCACCATCGTCCAGTCACTGGGCATCGGCCCCATGGGCATTCGCATGCCGGTGATGATGGGCGCCAGCTTCGCGGCGGTCGGCAGCATGGTGGCCATGGCCGGCATGCCTGGCATCGGCCTGCAGGGCATCTTCGGCGCGACCATTGCCGCGGGGTTCTTCGGCATGCTGATCGCACCGTTCATGTCCAAGGTGGTGCGCTTCTTCCCGCCCCTGGTGACCGGCACTGTCATCACCTCGATCGGTTTGTCGCTGTTCCCCGTTGCGGTGAACTGGGCAGGCGGCGGCAGTTCCGCCGCACAATTCGGTTCCCCCATCTACCTGACCATCGCCGCCCTGGTACTGGGCACTATCCTGCTGGTGCACCGCTTCATGCGCGGGTTCTGGGTCAACATTTCAGTGCTGATCGGCATGGCCCTGGGCTACATCCTCTGTGGCCTGCTGGGCATGGTCGACCTCAGCGGCATGACCCAGGCGCCCTGGGTGCAGATCGTCACGCCCCTGCACTTCGGCATGCCCAAGTTTGAACTGGCGCCGATCCTGTCGATGTGCCTGGTGGTGGTGATCATCTTCGTCGAGTCCACCGGGATGTTCCTGGCGCTGGGCAAGATCACCGGCCAGGAAGTCTGCCCGCGCATGCTGCGCCGCGGCTTGCTGTGTGATGCCGGCGCCTCGTTCTTTGCTGGCTTCCTCAACACCTTCACTCACTCCTCGTTTGCCCAGAACATCGGCCTGGTGCAAATGACCGGCGTGCGTTGCCGCTCGGTCACCATCGTTGCCGGCGGCTTGCTGATCCTCCTGAGCCTGCTGCCCAAGGCCGCGTTCCTGGTGGCCTCGATTCCGTCGGCAGTGCTGGGCGGAGCGGCCATCGCCATGTTCGGCATGGTCGCCGCCACCGGGATCAAGATCCTCCAGGAAGCCGACATCGCCGACCGGCGCAATCAATTGCTGGTCGCGGTCAGTATCGGCATGGGCCTGATCCCGGTGGTCCGTCCGGAGTTCTTCGCCCACCTGCCCTTGTGGATGAGCCCGATCACCCACAGCGGCATTGCCATGGCCACCCTCAGCGCGCTGACGCTGAACCTGTTGTTCAACATCTTGGGTGGCAGCGAACGGGCTGCCATCAACGATTGCGCCGCTCACCCGCACTGACACAAACGCATGATCCCTTGTAGGCGCTGGCTTGCCAGCGCCTACCGGTTGGCGGCTGCCTGCAAGACAAACAATAAAAACAAAAAGGGGGCAACAGATGATTCGTACACACACAAGCCTGCTGTTGGGCGCAAGCCTGTTGGCCGCGAGCCAGGCCATGGCCGGCGATCTGCTGTTGTGGCAAACCAACAGCCTGAGCTACCTGTACGGCAAGAATTTTGCGGTCAACCCATCGATCCAGCAGACCGTGACCTTTGAGCACGCCGACCGCTGGAAGTACGGCGACACCTTTCTGTTCGTCGACAAGATCTTCTACAACGGCAAGGAAGACCCCAACAAAGGCCCCCACAGCTTTTACGGCGAGTTCAGCCCACGCCTGTCAGCGGGCAAGATCTTCGACCAGAAACTGCAACTGGGTCCGATCAAGGACGTGCTGCTGGCCATGACCTATGAGTACGGCGAAGGCGAAAGCGAAGCCTACCTGATCGGCCCCGGCTTTGACCTGGCGGTACCCGGGTTCAACTACGTGACCCTGAACTTCTACCGGCGCCAGACCGAAGGGCCGCGTCCGGGTGACGGCGTCTGGCAGATCACCCCGACCTGGTCCTACACCATTCCCGCAGGCCGCTCCGACGTGCTGATCGACGGCTACCTCGACTGGGTCGTGGACAACGACCAGAATTCGCGCGGCACCTATCACGCCAACCTGCACCTCAACCCGCAGATCAAGTACGACCTGGGCAAGGCCCTCAACGGCCCGACCAAACAGATCTACGTCGGCGCCGAATACAGCTACTGGAAAAACAAATACGGCATCCAGGACAACGCCAACCTGGACACCCGCCAGAACACCGCCAGCCTGCTGATCAAGGTGCACTTCTAGAATGGCCCGCAATGGTGCCCCAAGTTTGATACCGGTGCGCTGTTGCGGGGCGCTTGAGCCGTGGCGCGGGAGCCAGTATTCTCCGCGGCCGTCTGAATCCGGTATAAAAAAAAGCCTGGATTTAATTCCTGACCAGAAAGCCAACTTATCCCGGCCCTGGACGGTCACGAGGCTAGTCAAACAAAAGCCCAATGGACGCTTGATCGACTGTTTTCGAACAGCCGGCCAGGCGTTTTTTGCCTTTTTAAAAGCCTTGGCCCAGCTCTTGCTAAGAGCTGTAAAGCTGACCGATTGGATGGTTTTTATAGCAACGAAAAAAGGCGCCACACCAGAGCGCCGTCAAAAAACGTGGAACACCTACTTTGGGAGCAACCGAATGAAACGTACGTGCACTAGCCTGATGCTCGCCGGATCCTTGTTGGCGGGGGGCCAGGCCATGGCCGGCGATCTGCTGCAGTGGCAGAACAACAGCCTGACTTACCTCTACGGCAAAGACTTTCAAGTCAACCCGCGGATCCAGCAGACCGTGACCTTCGAGCACGCCGACGCCTGGAAATACGGCGACAACTTCTTCTTCATCGACAAGATCTTCTACAACGGCAAAGAAGATGCCTTCGCCGGTGAAAACACCTACTACGGTGAACTCCAGCCGCGGCTGTCGCTGGGCAAGATCTTCGACCAGAAATTCGAGTTTGGCCCGATCAAGGACGTGCTGCTGGCCATGACCTACGAGTTTGGCGAAAACGACACTGAGTCCTACTTGATTGGTCCTGGCTTCGACCTGGCCATCCCGGGCTTCGACTACTTCCAGCTGAACTTCTACAACCGCCACACCGAAGGCGATCGCCCGGGTGACGATGTGTGGCAGATCACCCCAGTGTGGTCCTACACCCTCCCTGTGGGCCGCTCCGATGTGTTGATCGACGGCTACATGGACTGGGTGGTCGACAACGACGTCAACAACAAAGGCGAATACCACGCCAACCTGCACTTCAACCCACAGGTCAAATACGACCTGGGCAAGGCCCTGAACCTGGGCGAGAAGCAGTTGTACGTCGGTGTGGAGTATGACTACTGGAAAAACAAATACGGGATTGAAGACAGCCAGGGCTTCAAGACCGATCAGAGCGTGACCAGCTTCCTGGTCAAGGTGCACTTCTGAGTTTTAACTGACAGCCAGCTCACCCTTCACCCACCCACGCGCATCGAGAGCGGGTGAAGGGCAAAATTTGCCATTTCAGCTTTTTGTTGCAGGTCCCTCCACTATATCGAATCGATTACTAACTCGCCTCAACGCGGAGAACGCCTCGACCACATAGTTAGTAATCGAGCCGGCATCTTTCATTAAAAATCTTGTTCTTCGTGATGGCTCCAATGCCATTGCAAACTCGATACCCAGCTGCGACTTACTACCAAAGTAGTGCTTAAGCACTTCACCAGACAAATAACCTCGTGCACGTGATGCAATTTCAGAATCAAAACTGCCCACCCACAATTCGTATTGTGTCTGATGTGAAAATCCATCCATCACCATAGGATAGCCCCTTACAAATGGCATAACCTCATGTGCACCCAATGTATCAATTGTGGCAGCGTGCAGCAGCGCAACGTGCAACGTATCCGCACTCATTAGTTCTTTCTGCGATATCGCCATTCGTCTACTTGGATCAAAAGGAACCACACGGACGCCTGCGTATAACTTTTTAGCTCCACCCAACGCATTACTTATAACAGTTGCTGGACTTGAACGCTCAACCAACATACTGTACTGCAAATTATCCCTGTAAAACTCCAATGATCTACTGACGCCTTTCAAGTTGGAAATGAGAACATCATAATCAACATCCATACCAAAGCTATCAACCGCAAGCCCCCTGGCGAGGACCAACTCAGGCACACTCTCCTCCTTAGTAAACTCCAGTTCAGCCAATACAGTATTTAAACTTCCGATCGCGTTATCGTAGCCGCTTTTAACCAATGCCCTCAAACCCTCTGCATCCTCTCCTCCAACAGACTCTAAATCACCGATAGAACCATATCCAAAAGCAATCCCAACCTCAGGCCAATACAACCCAGAGGGGTCTAAACGACTGACTGGGTTATTACCGCAGAAAGAATAGACATTGAGGCCATTAACTTCTTCCGCAGGATCAGGATTTATCCAACGCTGCAACCACGGTGCGTAATACCGATACCCATAGTAATAGAGCCCCGTCGCATCTCGCTCTTTCCCTGAATAACGAACCGTCTTGTATTTCATCTCTAGCTCGCTGGAGCCGGACCACAACGCCGTGCCGCCAAACGGGTAATAGAATTCCCGACTCACTAACGCCCCCCGCTCATCCAGCTCCACCGTGCACGAATTGAGATGGTCACTCAGGCAATAACGTAGCTGATCATTAGCCACGCCAGAGGGCAGTTGGCTGACCCAGTGCAAAGCACGCACCTGACTGCGTCCCGCCTCGACACTGACGACATGCCGTTCTTCATCAGTGGCCGTGTCGCGGTGAATTTCCAGGCCTGGCAAGTAGCGAACGTCAGTGCGCAGTGTACGGGCCGCTGACTCAGTGACCCGGACCTTGCGCAAGCGATGTCCAGGGCTGTCGTAGAAGTAGAATTCGATATCGTCAGGCCCGTCATCGCGACAGACCATCGTCACGCGACTCAACTGATTTCGAATGTCCCAGTTCATTTTTTGCCCGCGCAGTAATGCCAGTTGATTGCCATTGGCATCAAAACCATTAGCCAGGCTTTCCTTATCCGCCGCACTACGGTTACTGCGGGGTGAGGTGAACATCTCGAAGGTTGCTGCATGGCTGTGATGGCGAGTTTGCAAATTACCTGCGGTGTCGTAGTTAAACGTCTGGGTATAGTTGCGCAAGCGAGTGGGGTCCAACGGCATGGACTGCCAAGCCGGCAGTGCTGGGCCGCAACCGGGCGTGGTTACTTCTCGTCCAGTGGTTTCGACCAGTTGATAAAGGCTGTCATAGCGATATCGGGTGATTGGATCGATGCGTTGATTGTTGAAATAGCGAGTCAGCTCGACCTTATCCTCAATACTGCTGATGTTGCCCACCGGATCATAGTCATAGCTTAAGTGTTGAAGTGGCCCACCATTGCAGGAAAGCAACTGCAGTAGACGCCCATCCTCAGGCGCGTATTGGGCAATAGTGATTACACCGCTTCCAGCCCGCTCACTTGCAACCTTGCTGAACGCGTCGTAGCGGATGTCACTGACCAGCAAACGGGGGGCATCCAGAGAACCCTCCAGTTTCAGCCAGGCTCCAGATAACTGACCGATCCGGTCGTACATGAATGTTCTGCCGTTGCCCATTGCATCGGTCTGACTGTGCATTTCCCCCAAAGGACCATACTGCTGCGTCGTCTCGAAAACCTCATCTTCCAACAAGTCATCTAAAAATCCGCTAGACCAATCCACCGACTCCAGATCGCGCATGAAACGGCTCCGCTCTGACAGCAGCAAACTACCCACCGCGTATTCACAAAGTCCGCGCGAGCCCGCCGGATGATCATGACGGATCAGATGACCACACTGGTTATGCAGCGCCAACTCATCGGCCGCACCACCATAGGCAAAACGCTCTGCTGTGCGGGGTAACTCATCCTGCATGTGCTCCGACACGAGCGTCGGACGCTGCAGTTCGTCGTATTCAGTGTGACGTTGACTACCGCGCCCATCCCAGAATGAACGGATCACACCCGCCTGATCCGGCAGATTCAACTGCCAGCCGGCATCGACACTGTCGACCAATAGAGGCTTACCTGACAGGTTAAAAGTCGTGACGAGGTTGGGATGGGCTGCCGTGCCCCACAAGCGCGGATCCCAGGACACCACCTGTCGTCCCGCATTGTCGAAGTGGTGACGAGTGATGCGTGCCTGGGTGGATGGGTTCAACAGATGACGGTAATAGGCCACACTTCGCACAGCCAAACCGCGCGGATCCATCACCGACACGCTCGGTGTGTGAGCATCAATCCAATGCGAAGCGGCCATGACCGAACCCTCTGCTGGAGGGATTTAATCTGCTTGAACAACCAGGGTGGCGTCTACTGTCAGATCTGACAGTTCAAGCGATTTCAGGCAGCGAAACCCCAAGAAACCGACACAACGCCTCCCGCTTGGCCAGGGCATCGCGCCGGCCGAGCTCGATCAGCTCACTGCAATATCCCGCCTCGAATAGCAGGTAACTCAACACCCCTGCCCCGCTGGTCTTGGTTGCCCCCGGGCCGCGCAAGAACAGGCGCAGCGCCGCCGGCAGCTCCTGGCGATGCCGCGCAGCGATTTCGTCGATCGGCTGGCTCGGGGCAATCACCAATACTTCCACCGGTGCCACACCCAGGGCGCGGGTCGGCGTGCCATCGGGCAGCAAGTGGCTGAACTGGTTCAGGCGCTGCAACAACTCGATGTCGCTTTCCAGGCTGTCAATGAAGGTGCTGTTGAGCATGTGCCCGCCAATCTGCGCCAAGGACGGCTGCTGGCCGGTGTAGGTGCGCAGGGCGTTGTCGGGGTCGACGCCGCGCGGGTTGCCGCTGACCCCCACCACCAGCACCCGGCTCGCCCCCAGGTGCAGCGCCGGGCTGATCGGGGCCGACTGGCGCACCGCGCCGTCGCCGAAGTACTCATTGCCGATCTTCACCGGGGCAAACAACAGGGGAATGGCCGAACTGGCCAGCAGGTGCTCGACGCTCAACTGGGTCGGTACGCCGATGCGCCGGTGCCGCAACCAGGGGGCGATGCTGCGACCGCCCTGATAAAAGGTGACCGCCTGTCCGGATTCGTAGCCAAAAGCGGTCACGGCCACGGCATGCAGTTGTTTTTGCGCGATGGCCTGGTTGATGCCTGACAGGTCCAGCCTGGCGTGGAGCAAATCAGCCAAAGGTGAGCTGTTGAGCAGCGCCACCGGCACCTTGGCGCCAATCCCCAGCAGGCTGTGGCTGACAAAACGACTGGCCTGGCTGATCACGCCCGGCCAGTCGCTGCGCAGCACCTGATGGCTGCGAAAGCCCTGCCAGAACGCGGTCAGGCGCTCGATGGCGGCCGTGAAGTCCATGGCCCCGGCCGCCAGGCTGACGGCATTGACCGCCCCGGCCGAGGTGCCAACGATTACCGGGAACGGATTGGCGGCACCGGCCGGCAACAATTGCGCGATGGCCGCCAGCACGCCCACCTGGTACGCCGCCCGAGCCCCGCCGCCGGAAAGAATCAACCCTGTCACCGGCTCAACCGAACTCATCGCCACACTCCCTGGTGCTGGTTATTGACGGCAGGCAGCCGCTGGCTCAACCACGTTTGTCGTAGAGTTTCGGCTCGCCCGGCGGCCGGCTCTTGAAGCGCCGGTGCGCCCACAGGTACTGCTCGGGGCAGGCACTGACGGCGCTTTCGATCCACTGGTTGATGCGGATGCAGTCGGCTTCGTCGCTGCCCCCGGGGAAATCGCTGAACGGCGGGTGGATCACCAGGCGGTAACCGCTGCCATCGGCCAGGCGCTCCTGGGTGAACGGCACCACCAGTGCCTTGCCCAGCTTGGCGAACTTGCTGGTGGCCGGCACCGTGGCCGCGAGAATGCCAAACAGCGGCACAAAGATACTTTGCTTGGCGCCGTAATCCTGGTCCGGTGCGTACCAGATCGCCCGGCCTGCGCGCAGCAGCTTGAACATGCCGCGCACGTCCTCGCGCTCGATGGCCAGTGAGTCGAGGTTATGCCGCTCACGGCCACGGCGCTGGATGAAGTCGAACAGCGGGTTCTTGTGCTCGCGGTACATGCCATCGATGGTGTGTTGCTGGCCCAGCAGCGCCGCACCGACTTCCAGGGTGGTGAAGTGCAGGGCCATCAGGATCACGCCCTGGCCATCGCGCTGGGCCTGCTTGAGGTGCTCCAGCCCTTCGACATGGGACAGGCGCGCCAGACGCTCGCGGGGCCACCACCAACTCATGGCCATTTCAAAGAAGGCTATGCCGGTGGAGGCAAAGTTTTCCTTGAGCAGACGTTTGCGTTCGTCGGGAGTTTTCTCGGGAAAACACAGCTCAAGGTTACGTTTGGCGATGCGCCGGCGGTCGCTGGCGACCCGATACATGCCAGCACCCAGCACGCGACCAATGCGCAACAGCCACGAATACGGCAACTGGACAACCAGCCACAGCAGCCCTAGACCGCACCAAAGCGGCCAAAAACGTGGCGAAAGAAATGCAGCTCGAAATTGCGGGCGATCCATTAACGATTCCGGACGGACAACAAGGTCGCGCATTCTACATCGGTTCGACCCCGCTTGCGGGCTGCGGGCGTTCTCGTTATAAGTCTCGGCACTTTTAGTGACAAGCCGTTGTATGCCAACCATGAGCCAAACCGAACCGCTAGACCAAGATCCCGTGTTCCAGTTGAAGGGCAGCATGCTCGCCATTACGGTGCTGGAGCTGGCCCGCAATGACCTGGAAACCCTCGACCGGCAGCTGGCTGCAAAGGTTGCTCTGGCACCCAATTTCTTCAGCAACGCCCCGCTGGTGCTGGCCCTGGACAAACTGCCAGCCAGCGAAGGCTCGGTGGACTTGCCCGCCCTGATGCGCGTGTGCCGCCACCATGGCCTGCGTACCCTGGCCATCCGCGCCAGCCGTATCGAAGACATTGCCGCGGCCATTGCCGTCGACCTCCCGGTATTGCCGCCGTCGGGTGCCCGCGAGCGCGCCCTGGAGCCGCTGGAAGGCGAAGCGCGCAAAAAGCCGGAAAAACCACCGGAGCCGAGCATCAAGCCGACGCGCATCATCACTTCGCCCGTCCGTGGCGGCCAGCAGATCTACGCCCAGGGCAGCGACCTGGTGGTAGTGTCCTCGGTCAGCCCGGGGGCGGAACTTCTGGCCGATGGCAACATCCATGTATACGGGCCGATGCGCGGTCGTGCACTGGCCGGTGTCAAGGGCGATACCAAGGCACGGATTTTCTGTCAGCAAATGAGCGCTGAACTGCTGTCCATCGCCGGTCATTACAAGGTTTCCGAAGATCTTCGTCGCGACCCGCTCTGGGGGGCCGGCGTGCAAGTCAGCCTGTCGGGCGACGTGTTGAACATCATTCGGCTTTAACGGATACTGCCGCATTTTCCAAGCATCTCTAAAACGTAGTGAAAACGGCTCAAACGAAGTAGGAAAATGGCATAAAGCGGTGTTTACCGGAGGTAAACCCTGCCCCAGGCCGGATTCCAGCCAAGGCTGTCCGACTGCAGTAGTTTTCAAGAGATGTTTTTCGGGGCTAAAAGTCCTTTTTCCTTAGGGGTGAAACACCTTGGCCAAGATTCTCGTGGTTACATCCGGCAAGGGTGGTGTGGGTAAGACCACCACCAGCGCCGCTATCGGTACCGGCCTCGCTCTGCGTGGTCACAAAACAGTCATCGTCGACTTCGACGTCGGCCTGCGTAACCTCGACCTGATCATGGGTTGCGAGCGTCGCGTGGTGTATGACTTCGTCAATGTGGTCAATGGCGAAGCCAACCTGCAACAAGCCCTGATCAAGGACAAGCGCCTTGAGAACCTCTACGTCCTGGCGGCCAGTCAGACCCGCGACAAAGACGCGCTGACCGTCGAAGGCGTGGAAAAAGTGCTGATGGCACTCAAGGAAGATTTCGAATTCGTGGTCTGCGATTCCCCGGCAGGCATCGAGAAAGGCGCCCACCTGGCCATGTACTTCGCCGATGAAGCGATTGTCGTGACCAACCCGGAAGTGTCCTCGGTGCGTGACTCGGACCGCATGCTGGGCCTGCTGGCCAGCAAATCGCGACGCGCCGAAAACGGCGAAGACCCGATCAAGGAACACCTGCTGTTGACCCGCTACAACCCTGAGCGCGTCAGCAACGGCGAAATGCTTGGCGTCGAAGACGTCAAGGAGATTCTGGCGGTCACCCTGCTCGGCGTGATTCCAGAGTCGCAAGCCGTACTCAAGGCTTCCAACCAAGGCGTACCAGTGATTCTCGACGACCAGAGCGACGCCGGTAAGGCGTACAGCGACGCTGTCGATCGTCTGCTGGGCAAAACCGTGGAACACCGGTTCCTTGATGTTGAGAAGAAGGGATTCTTCGAGCGCCTTTTTGGAGGTAGATAATGAATCTTTTTGACTTCTTTCGCGCCAGCAAAAAAACCAGCACCGCGTCGGTAGCGAAAGAGCGTCTGCAGATCATCGTGGCGCATGAACGCGGCCAGCGTAGCACCCCTGACTACCTGCCAGCCTTGCAAAAGGAACTGGTCGAGGTGATCCGCAAGTACGTCAATATCGGGTCCGACGACGTGCATGTCGCACTGGAAAACCAGGGCAGCTGCTCGATTCTGGAACTCAATATCACCCTGCCAGATCGCTGAGTCGATCCGGCTGGAGCCACGGCGGCTCAGGTCCCCCAGGTTTGCTGGAGGGGCCTGAGCCGCCGTTGGCGTTTGTTACGAGGCTGTTTTAATGCCGTTGTCCAACATCCATATCCTCCACCAGGACGCCGCCGTCCTGGTGGTGAACAAGCCGACCCTGCTGCTCTCGGTGCCTGGCCGCGCCGATGACAACAAGGACTGCCTGATTACTCGCCTGCAGGAAAACGGCTACCCGGAAGCCCGTATCGTCCATCGCCTGGACTGGGAAACCTCGGGGATCATCCTGCTGGCCCGCGACCCGGACACCCATCGTGAACTGTCTCGGCAGTTTCACGACCGTGAAACCGAAAAAGCCTACACTGCGCTGTGCTGGGGCCAACCGGAACTGGACAGTGGCAGCATCGATCTGCCGCTGCGCTACGACCCTGCGACCAAACCACGGCACGTGGTCGACCACGAGTTCGGCAAACACGCGCTGACCTTCTGGCGCGTGCTGGAACGCTGTGGCGACTGGTGCCGGGTGGAGTTGACGCCGATTACCGGTCGCTCGCACCAATTGCGCGTGCACATGCTCTCCATCGGCCATCCGCTGCTGGGTGACGGGCTGTACGCCCACCCCCAAGCCCTGGCGGCGTATCCTCGGCTGTGCCTGCACGCCAGCATGCTGAGCTTTACCCACCCGCAAAGTGGTGAACGCCTGCGCTTTGAGTGCCCAGCACCCTTTTAAGCGCCTGGAAGCCCTTTCAAGCAACCCGTCGAAACCTGAAGGACGCCTGGACCGATGACGCGTAACTCCCCACAACCGTCGACGCCCCTTGAGAAAGCGCCGCAGCAACTGCTCTATCTGGTCTACGGCGACAAGGACGTGTACCGGCGCGAAGCCAAATTCAGCATTCTCACGGCGCTGGCCCAACTGAAAAAGGGCGAGCCGCTGTGCATCCGGGTCCTGACCGATCGCCCCCAGAACTATGCCGGCTGGCCGGTCGAGACCATCGCCCTGAGCGATGAGATCATGACCGCCTGGCAGGGAAGCAACGGCTATCACCACCGGCGCAAGGCCTGCGCCATTGCCTACGGCCTGACGCTGGCGCACAAGACCCTGTTCGTCGACACCGACACCCTGTTCCTGGACAACCCCCAGCGGGTGTTCGAGCACATTGGCCCCGGCCAGTACGTGATGGATCGCTTCGAGTACGACTGGCGCACCGTCTGCGAACGCCCGGACTACCTCAAGCTGGGCACTTGCCTGCAACCCCATGAAGTCACGCCTGACAACGGCTTCAAGCTGTACAACAGTGGCCTGTGTGGCGTTACCGACGGCGACAACCCCTTGCTTGCGCGCACCATTGACCTGATCGACGAGTGGACCCGCGACTCGTTCGATATCCACACCATCGAACAGATCGCCCTGTCCTTCGCCATGCGCGACAAGCCAGTGCATGAAGCGAACCGCTACATCTACCATTTCTTCGCGGAGAAGGGCTTTTTCCATGCCATGCAAAAGCACTTCTTCAGCCTCCATGGCGAACGGTTCCGCACCGAACTGCCCATGCTGTGCACCGAGGTACCACGCTGCAAGCCGATTCCCTCGCCATGGCAGCGCCTGCGCATCAAGTGGAAGCTGCGCAACAAGCGTGGCGCGGTGAAAAAGGTCGGACGCGCGCTGCTCTATGGCAGTGCCGCCCCCGAGCACCCCTACTACGAAGTGTGCCGCCATGAATGGTGGGAATCGGCGTCGCGGGAGATCCTGCGCTGGGACGAAGGCGCGCAGAAAAAGTTCTTCGGCCCCGACCGGGGACGCTGGCCGAAACACCTGCCCAAGCCGGCAAAATCGGCGGACGAACAAACCATCATTGCCTACCTGCGCAAGCGTTTGGCACATTGATCCTGTGCCGCGAGTCGATTGTCGTGCGCCACACGCACTTGCCCAATGCATCGGGCCAATACGTTAAACTCGCGGCACTGCTGTCTGGAGCTACTTATGCGCGAAGAGTTGAACCAAGGCCTGATCGACTTCCTCAAGGCCTCCCCTACCCCCTTTCATGCCACTGCCAGCCTGGTCCAGCGCCTGGAAGCGGCGGGTTATCAGCGCCTTGACGAGCGCGAGCCCTGGACGACCGAAGCCAACGGTCGTTACTACGTCACCCGCAACGACTCCTCGATCGTGGCCATCAAGCTGGGGCGCAACTCGCCGCTGTACGACGGCATTCGTCTGGTCGGTGCCCATACCGACAGCCCGTGCCTGCGGGTCAAGCCGCAACCCGAATTGCAACGCCAGGGGTTCTGGCAACTGGGCGTCGAAGTCTATGGCGGCGCGCTGCTTGCCCCCTGGTTCGACCGCGACCTGTCGCTGGCCGGACGCGTGACCTTCCGCCGTGACGGCAAGGTCGAAAGCCAGTTGATCGACTTCAAGGCGCCGATTGCCACCATTCCCAACCTGGCCATTCACCTCAACCGTGAGGCCAATCAGGGCTGGGCGATCAACCCGCAGACCGAATTGCCACCGATCCTTGCGCAATTTTCCGGTGACGAGCGCGTCGACTTCCGCGCCGTGCTCACCAACCAACTGGCCCTGGAACACGGCCTGAACGCCGACGTGGTGCTGGACTACGAACTGAGCTTCTACGACACCCAAAGCGCCGCGGTGATTGGCCTGCACGGCGACTTCATTGCCGGTGCGCGCTTGGACAACCTGCTGTCGTGCTACGCCGGCCTGCAAGCGCTGCTGAGCGCCGAGACCGACGAGACCTGCGTGTTTGTCGCCAACGACCACGAAGAAGTCGGCTCCTGCTCCGCTTGTGGTGCCGACGGCCCGATGCTGGAGCAAACCCTGCGCCGCCTGCTGCCCGAGGGTGAGGAGTTCGTGCGCACCATTCAGAAATCCCTGCTGATCTCGGCCGACAATGCCCACGGCGTTCACCCGAACTACGCCGACAAGCACGACGCCAACCATGGCCCGAAACTCAATGCCGGCCCGGTGATCAAGGTCAACAGCAACCAGCGCTACGCCACCAACAGCGAAACCGCCGGTTTCTTCCGCCACCTGTGCATGGCCGAAGAGGTCCCGGTACAGAGCTTCGTGGTGCGCAGCGACATGGGGTGTGGCTCCACCATCGGTCCGATCACGGCCAGCCACCTGGGTGTACGCACCGTGGACATCGGCCTGCCGACGTTCGCCATGCATTCGATCCGCGAACTGTGCGGCAGCCACGACCTGGTACACCTGGTCAAAGTGCTCAGCGCGTTCTACGCCTCCCGCGAATTGCCATGACCCGTCGCGGCGAGGGCGCTGCTGCCCTCGCCGCAGATTGCCCAGACGTTGACATTCATCACACCTGTTGACGCAAAAGCCGCCTAAACTTAAACCTGAACCTTTCTAAGGCTGTCGCCATGATCTCGATGTCGCTGTTCAACTCCATGCTCATTCCGATTCTGTCGGGGATGATCCTGCTGGCCATCGGCTTCAACTTTCGTGACAAGAACGCTGGCGTGTTCTCGATGTGGATCGGCATGCTGGTGATTCTCGCCACCGTGGTCATCAAGATCCTCGCCAAACTCAACGAATAAAAGCACCCGCCACACTCGCATTGGGTTTCCCCCCCTCGTACACTCGGTCAACCTGCACCTGTTGAGGTTGACCGCCTAGTGTTTGCTCGCCTGTTCGCCCTACCGTCCACATTGTTCATTTGCCTGCTGCTGTTGCTGCCCATGGCATCGGCCCAGGCGGTCGGTTTGCCGAGTCTGCTGGGCAGCTCCAGCAAGGCCCAGCCGGAACCGACCGAGCCCCTGGGGCAATCGCTGGACGAGGTGATCAAGTCGCTGGAAAACGACCAGCAACGGACCAAGCTGCTGGTTGACTTGAAAAAACTGCGCGATGCCACGAACAAAGCCCAGCCCCCGGTCGAAGAAGGCGTGCTGGGCCTGATCGGCGGCACCCTGTCGAGCCTGGAAAAACAGCTCACCGGCGCCGACAGCCCGATCACCCGCTGGAGCGACGAATTTGACCTGGCCCAGGAAGAGTTCAGCGGTTTGATGCTGCCGGCCAGCGAGTGGCTGCCGATCATCTTCGGCTTTGCCGTGGTGCTGATGCTCTGGAGCCTGCTCGCCGCCGCCCTGATCTGGTTCAGCCACCGCTTGCGCATGCGCTTCGGCCTGACCGAAGAACTGCCCCAGCACCCCCGGACCTGGGACCTGGTGCGCTTCGCCCTGCGCAAGCTCGGGCCCTGGCTGATCGCCCTGGTGATCACCGTCTACATGAGCTACGCGCTGCCGCCCTCCCTGGGCAAGTACCTGGCGATGGTGCTGGCCTACGCACTGGTCGTGGGCACCTGTTTCTCGGCCATCTGCGTGATCGCCTTTTCCCTGCTCGACGGTCCGCACCGCCACCGCGCGTTGTACATCCTGCGACACCAGGCCTTCCGCCCGCTGTGGCTGATCGGCAGCTTTGCCGCATTCGGCGAAGCCTTGAACGACCCCAGGCTGGTGGCCAGCCTGGGAATCCACCTGGCCCACGCCACCGCCACCGTCGCCAATGTCCTGGCCGCGCTGTTTACCGGCCTGTTCATCCTGCGTTTCCGCCGCCCCATCGCGCACCTGATCCGCAACCAGCCGCTGTCGCGACGCCTGACCCGCCGCGCCCTCAGCGACACGATCGAGATCCTCGGCACCTTCTGGTACCTGCCGGCCCTGGTGCTGGTGGGAATCTCGCTGTTTGCCACCTTCGTCTCGGCGGGCGATACCAGCACCGCCCTGCGCCAGGCGCTGATCTGCACCGTGCTGCTGGTGGTGTGCATGGTCATCAACGGCCTGGTTCGCCGGCATTCCCTCAAGCCGCAACGCGGGGCCAAGCGCCACGCACTGTATTCCGAACGCCTCAAGAGCTTCTGCTACACCCTGGTGCACCTGGCGATCTGGCTGGTGTTCATCGAACTGGGCCTGCGGGTCTGGGGCATGTCGCTGATCCGCTTCACCGAAGGCGAAGGCCATGACGTCAGCGTCAAATTGTTCAGCCTGGCCGGCACCCTGATTTTCGCCTGGTTGATCTGGATCCTCAGCGACACCGCCGTGCACCACGCCCTCACCCGCTCGCGCAAAGGCCTGGCCAACGCCCGCGCGCAGACCATGATGCCGCTGATTCGCAACGTGCTGTTCGTCGCGATTTTCATCATTGCGCTGATCGTCGCCCTGGCCAACATGGGCATGAACGTCACCCCGTTGCTGGCCGGTGCCGGTGTCATCGGCCTGGCCATCGGTTTCGGCGCGCAGTCGCTGGTGGCCGACCTGATCACCGGGCTGTTCATCATCATCGAGGACTCCCTGGCCATCGACGACTACGTCGACGTCGGCGGTCACCTGGGCACTGTCGAAGGCCTGACCATCCGTACCGTACGCCTGCGGGACATCGACGGCATCGTCCACACCATCCCATTCAGCGAAATCAAAAGCATCAAGAACTACTCGCGGGAATTCGGCTACGCCATCTTCCGCGTGGCGGTGCCCTACAACATGGAAATCGACGAGGCGATCAAACTGATGCGCGACGTTGGCCAGAAAATCCGCAACGATCCGCTGCAACGCCGCCACATCTGGTCGCCGCTGGAGATCCAGGGCGTCGAGAGCTTCGAGTCCGGCAGTGCGATCCTGCGCGCCCGGTTCAAGACCGCGCCGATCAAGCAGTGGGAAGTGTCGCGGGCGTTCAACCTGTCGCTCAAGCGCCATATGGATGAGGCCGGGCTGGACCTGGCGACGCCACGCATGAGCGTCCAGGTGATTACCCCAGGCGGTGGCACCGAGAAGGATTGATCACCCGCCTCGCTCGCGATGGGGCCGGAACATTCAACAGGGTGGTGGCCGCTAAACCACATCCACCCCGACATGAATCGCATCATGCCGCCAGAACTCCAGGTCACAATCGATCAGCCGCTGATGCTGGTCGTAATTGACCCGGGCAATGCGCAACCCCGGGCTGCCCAGCGACACCCGCAAGGCCGCCGCCGCGTCCACCGGCAGTGAAGTCGGCACGATCTCGAAGCGCACCCGCCCATAGTGCAAATCGTAATGCCGGGCATACAACTCGGTAATCGACTGATTCAGGTCTCGCTCGAGAATCCCCGGGAAATACTGCGGGTTGAGGTAGTGCTCCACATACAACACCAGCCGTCCGTCAATGCGCCGCGCGCGGCAGATCTGGATCACGCTCGACAGCGCCGGCAACTGCAGCCAGGCACAGACAGCCGCCGACGCCGGTTGCTGGCGTGCCGAGATCACTTCCGTCGACGGCTCCCGCCCCTGGGCGCTGACCATGGCGTGAAAGTGACTGCGCTGCATCAGGTTGTACGCCAGCCGGGGTGGCGAAACGAACCAGCCCCGGCGCTCCTCACGATAGATCTGGCCCTGGGCCTCCAGTTGCAGCAACGCTTCACGCACGGTAATGCGTGTGGTGCCAAACAGTTCACTGAGCTTGCGCTCGGCCGGCAGCTTGCTGGCAGGCGCCAACAGACCGTGGTCGATCTGCTCTTGCAGGACTTGGCCAATGGCTGTCACCGCACGGGTTGCCTCTTCACGCATCAAGGTTACCTTTCTGGACTAGACCAGCACTGTTTCGGGGCCGGAGTGCGCCAAAAAACGCCTCCTCTAAGCTACTGCAAGCCTAGGCACAACATGTGACTGATCGATGACATAGCCGCCCAACGGCAGCGTCAAAGCACTGCAATTGTGCGGCCAAGTCCCGGTAAACCGGCCTCCTCCCCATGGTCTACGCTTACCTCGTTGTCACCCCAAGCACGCGAAAAAAAGCCATGGGCCAGGGTCACCGACATCAAAGTGTCATCCAACCCACCTAAATTGGCTCAGGTATTGCTGACCTAGACCAACCCAACCGCAAACGTTCGATAAAAACGCAGCGTTGAATACGCCCAAAGGAGCTTTCGATGAAACAGCTTTTCCTGGCATCCCTGTTAGGCTCGACCATTGCCATGTGCACCACCGCCATGGCTGCTGATACCGATCTGAAAACCCTGGAAGCCGCTGCGCGAGCGGAAGGCGTGGTCAACAGTGTCGGCATGCCCGATGACTGGGCCAACTGGAAAGGCACCTGGGAAGACCTGGCCAAGACCTACGGCCTCAAGCACATCGACACCGACATGAGCTCAGCGCAGGAAATCGCCAAGTTCGCCGCGGAGAAAGACAACGCCAGCGCCGACATCGGCGACGTCGGCGCGGCCTTCGGCCCGATCGCGGTCAAGCAGGGCGTGGTGCAACCCTACAAGCCCTCGACCTGGGACCAGATTCCGGACTGGGCCAAGGATAAAGATGGCAACTGGGCCCTGGCCTACACCGGCACCATCGCCTTTATCGTCAACAAGAAGCTGTTGCACGGCTCTCCTGCACCCACCAAGTGGGCCGACCTCAAGACCGGTAAATACAAGGTCTCCATCGGTGATGTGAGCACCGCCGCCCAGGCTGCCAACGGTGTACTGGCCGCGGCGCTGGCCAACGGCGGTGACGAGAAGAACCTGCAACCGGCGCTGCTGATGTTTGCCGAAATCGCCAAGCAGGGCCGCCTGTCGATGGCCAACCCGACCATTGCCACCATGGAAAAAGGCGAGGTTGAAGTGGGCGTGGTCTGGGACTTCAACGGCTTGAGCTACAAGGCCAAGATGGCCAACCCGGATGACTACACCGTGCTGATTCCGTCCGATGGCTCGGTGATTTCCGGCTACACCACCATCATCAACAAATACGCAAAGCATCCCAACGCCGCCAAGCTGACGCGCGAATACATCTTCAGCGATGCGGGCCAGATCAACCTGGCCAAAGGCAACGCCCGGCCGATCCGCGCCGAACACCTGACCCTGCCCGCCGAGATCCAGGCCAAGCTGCTGCCGAATGAGCAGTACAAAGGCGTGACCCCGATCAAGGACGCCGACGCCTGGGAAAAAACCTCCAAGGCCTTGCCACAGAAGTGGAACGAAGAAGTCATCGTAGAGATGAAATAACCCCTGAGGGAGCGAGCCTGCTCGCGATGACGACCTGACATTCAAAGACCCACTCGGGTGTCAGACCGCTATCGCGAGCAAGCTCGCTTCCACAACGAACTACGATGTTTCGAGTTACTGGTGTACGGAGTTTCAGTCCCATGAGTCACAACGTCATCCTTGTCGTTCTTGACGGTCTCAACTACGAAGTCGCGCGGCATGCGATGGGGCATTTACAGGCCTATGTGCACGCGCAAAAAGCCGCCCTGTACAAACTCACTTGCGAGCTGCCTTCGCTGTCGCGCCCGCTCTACGAAGCGATCCTGACTGGGGTCACGCCCATCGACAGCGGCATCGTCCACAACAACGTCGCGCGTCTGTCCGATCAGCGCAGCATCTATCACTACGCCCGTGACGCCGGCCTGACCACCGCCGCCGCGGCCTATCACTGGGTCAGCGAGTTGTACAACCGCTCCCCCTTCGTCCCGGCCCGGGATCGCCACACCGCCGAGCCCGAGTTGCCGATCCAGTACGGCCACTTTTATTGGACCGACCACTACCCGGATTCGCACCTGTTCGCCGACGCCGAGCACCTGCGCCGGCAGCATGCCCCGCACTTTCTGCTGGTGCACCCGATGAACATCGACGACGCCGGGCACAAGCACGGCCTCGACACTCCGCAGTACCGCAACAGCGCCCGCTCGACCGATATCATCCTGGCCGACTACCTGCAAGGCTGGCTCGACGCCGGCTACCAGGTGCTGGTGACCGCCGATCACGGCATGAACAACGACCGCTCCCACAACGGCCAGTTGGCCGAGGAACGGGAGGTCCCGCTGTTTGTGATTGGCGATGCCTTCAGCTTCAACCCCGATGCCGCCCCCAGGCAGCTCGAGCTGTGCGGCACGGTCTGCCAATTGCTCGGCATACCCCACGACAAACCTGTGTGCAGGGAGTTGCTCAAGTGAATGCCATCACCCGAGGCAAATGGTTGGCGGCGTTGTGCCTGGTGCCCTTTGCGATCTTCTTTTTCGTGTTCCAGATCGCCCCGTTGTGCTGGGTGCTGATCAACAGCCTGCAATCGGAAGAGTTCGGCTGGGGCCTGGCCAACTTCAATAAGATCTTCAGCTCCAGGTTCTACCTGCAAGCGATCCAGCACAGCCTGGAAATCAGTTTCTATTCCAGCCTGTTCGGCATTGTCATTGCCATCCTCGGCGCCTACTCGCTGCGTCGGGTCGACTCCCGGTTGCGCAACTTCGTCAACGCCTTCGCCAACATGACCAGCAACTTTTCCGGCGTGCCCCTGGCCTTCGCCTTCATCATCCTGCTGGGGTTCAACGGCAGCATCACCATCATGCTCAAGCAGGCCGGGATCATTGAGGACTTCAACCTGTACTCGAAAACCGGGCTGATCATCCTCTACACCTACTTCCAGATCCCCCTGGGTGTACTGCTGCTGTATCCGGCGTTCGACGCCCTGCGCGAAGACTGGCGCGAATCGGCAGAGTTGCTGGGGGCCAACGGCTGGCAGTTCTGGCGGCACATTGGCCTGCCGGTGCTGACCCCGGCCCTGCTCGGCACCTTCGTCATCCTGCTGGCCAACGCCCTGGGCGCCTACGCCACGGTGTACGCCCTGACCACCGGCAACTTCAACGTGTTGCCGATCCGTATCGCGGCGATGGTGTCAGGCGACATCTCCCTGGACCCGAACATGGCCAGCGCCCTGGCCGTGGTGCTGGTGGCCTTGATGACCCTGGTGACCGTGGTCCATCAGTTACTGTTGAAGAGGAGCTACCATGTCTCGCGCTGAACCCGGCTCTGCGGCCCTTTATCACCGCGTGGTGGTCTACCTGCTGTTTGCGATCCTGTTGCTGCCACTGGTCGGCACCCTGATCTACTCGATTTCCAGCAGTTGGTCGGCAACCATCCTGCCCTCAGGCTTCACCTTCAAGTGGTACCTGCAACTGTGGAGCGACCCGCGCTTTCTCAATGCCTTCGGCCAGTCGCTGCTGGTCTGCGTCGGGGCGCTGATCCTGTCGGTGGTGCTGATCCTGCCGTTGCTGTTCGTGGTGCACTACCACTTCCCGAAACTCGATGCGCTGATGAACATCCTGATCCTGCTGCCATTCGCGGTGCCGCCGGTGGTGTCCTCGGTGGGCCTGTTGCAACTCTACGGGTCCGGACCGTTCGCCATGGTCGGTACGCCCTGGATCCTGGTGGGCTGCTACTTCACCGTGGCGCTGCCGTTCATGTACCGGGCGATCACCAACAACCTGCAGGCAATCAACCTGCGCGACCTGATGGACGCCGCCCAACTGCTCGGCGCCAGCACCTGGCAGGCGGCGTTCCTGGTGGTGCTGCCGAACCTGCGCAAGGGCCTGATGGTCGCGTTGCTGCTGTCGTTTTCGTTCCTGTTCGGCGAGTTCGTGTTCGCCAACATCCTGGTGGGCACCCGCTACGAGACCTTGCAGGTGTACCTCAACAACATGCGTAACAGCAGTGGTCACTTCACCAGTGCGCTGGTGATCTCCTACTTCCTCTTTGTGCTGGTTCTGACCTGGGCGGCCAATATCTTGAACAAGGACAAAAGCCAATGAGCTACGTCAGCGTCCAACACCTGCAAAAAAACTACTCCGGCACCCCGGTGTTCAGCGACATCAACTGCGAAATCCACAAGGGCGAGTTCGTCACCCTGCTCGGCCCTTCCGGCTGCGGTAAATCCACCCTGCTGCGCTGCATTGCCGGGCTGACCGCGGTGGATGGCGGCAAGATCCTGCTCGAGGGCCAGGACCTGGTGCCCCTGAGCCCGCAAAAGCGCGGGATCGGCATGGTGTTCCAGAGCTATGCGCTGTTCCCCAACATGACCGTGGAGCAGAACGTCGCCTTCGGCTTGCGCATGCAAAAGGTCAATGCCGACGACAGCCACAAGCGCGTACAGGAAGTGCTGCAACTGGTGGAGCTGACTGACTTTGCCGGGCGTTACCCGCACCAGCTGTCCGGCGGCCAATGCCAGCGCGTGGCCCTGGCCCGCTCCCTGGTCACCCGTCCGCGCCTGCTGCTGCTCGATGAACCCCTGTCGGCACTGGATGCGCGGATTCGCAAGCACCTGCGCGAACAGATCCGCCAGATCCAGCGTGAACTGGGGCTGACCACTATTTTCGTCACCCACGATCAGGAGGAAGCCCTGACCATGTCTGATCGGATATTCCTCATGAACCAGGGAAAAATCGTACAAAGTGGCGACGCAGAGACCCTCTACACTGCACCAGTGGATGTGTTTGCCGCCGGATTCATCGGCAACTACAACCTGCTGGATGCCGCCAGTGCCAGTAAACTGTTGCAACGTCCCATCAACAGCCGCATCGCGATTCGCCCGGAGGCCATCGTGCTGAGCCGCACGGGCGAACCCGATACCCTGATCCGTAGCCACAGCTTGCTGGGCAACGTGATTCGCTACCGGGTCGAGGCGCGCGGCGTCGAATTGGTGGTGGATGTACTGAACCGTTCGGCGGCTGACTTGCATGCGGACGGGCAACGCCTGGCACTGTCCATCGATCCGAGCGCCCTGTGTGAGGTCGCCTGATGATGTCAACGAAAGAGCTGAAGAGAGAGCACTGATGGCCCTGGCAATTTTTGATCTGGACGAAACCCTGATCCACGGCGACTGCGCCACCCTCTGGAGTGAACAGATGGCCCGCCTGGAGTGGGTCGACGGTGAGTCGTTCATGCACCGCAACAACGAACTGATGGACGCCTACAGCCACGGCAAGCTGGCGATGGAAGAGTTCATGGCCTTCAGCCTGGAACCCTTGATCGGCCGAACCCCGCAGGAGGTCGAGCACCTTGTAGGGCCCTGGGTCGAAGACTTTATCGAGCCGATCATCTTCAGCGATGCCACCAAGACCATCGCCGCCCACCGCAAGGCAGGCGACCGGATCCTGGTGATTTCAGCCTCGGGCACCCACCTAGTCAAACCCATCGCCGAGCGCCTGGGTATCGATGAAGTGCTGGGTATCGAACTGAAGGTGGTCAACGGTTTCTACAGCGGCCATACCGTCGGCACCCTGACCTACCGCGAAGGCAAAATCACCCGCCTGCTGGAATGGCTGGACGCCGAAGAAGAAAACCTCGAGGGCGCGAGTTTCTATTCCGACTCCCGCAACGACCTGCCCTTGCTGCTCAAGGTCGACTTCCCCCACGTGGTCAACCCGGACCCGGTACTGCGCGAGCATGCACAACAGGCCGGCTGGCCGATTCACCACTGGAAATAATCGAGAAACTGTGTGGGAGCGCCGCCCGACCTGCTCCCACAGGTTTGATGCAATGTCGTCAGGTCAGACTCTCGTCAATCACCAATACCAGCTTGCCTGACACCTGATTGGTCGCCAGTTCGGCAAACGCCGCCTCGGCATCCCTGATCGGGAAGGTCTTGGCCAGTTGCGGGCTCAAGCGGCCTTCGGCGAACAACGGCCAGATGTGCTGGCTGAGATCGCTGAACAGATCGGCCTTGAACTGATCATCGCGGCTGCGCAGGGTCGAACCCAACACCTGGATCCGCTTGGCCAGCACCTGCGCCAGGTCGAGCTTGGCATCACGCCCGCCCATCAGGCCAATCAACACCCAGCGTCCGTCCCGAGCCAACACCTTCAGGTTCAACGCCGCGTAGTTGGCACCGACCGGGTCGAGGATCACATCGAACGGCCCCAGGTCGCTCACCCCTTCCAGGCCATCAGTGCGCACCACCCCGCCTTGCGCGCCCAGCGCCTCGCAATACGCCAGCCGATCGGCCGAACCGACACTGACCCAGCACGGGCTGCCAAAGGCCTTGCACAGCTGAATGGCCGCCGAGCCCACGCCACTGGCACCGGCATGCAGCAAGACTTTCTCCCCGGGCTTGAGCGCAGCCAGTTGAAACAGGTTCAGCCAGGCGGTGCTGTACACCTCCGGAAGCGCCGCTGCTTCGGCCAACGACAAGCCCTCCGGTACCGGCAGGACGTGACGGGCATCGACCACCACTTCCTCGGCCATGCCCCCCCCGGCCAGCAGCGCACACACCCGGTCACCGATCTGCCAGGTCGAGCCCGGGCCGACCTCGCTGATGACCCCGGAGCACTCCAGCCCCAGCACCTGGCTGGCGCCCGGAGGCGCAGGATAGAGCCCCGCTCGCTGCAGCAGATCGGCCCGATTCAACCCCGCGGCCGCCACACGTATGCGAACTTGCCCTACATCACAGACTGGAGCCGGCTCTTCAACCCACTCCACATGTCCCTCAACGCCTTGCAATGCCTTCACAGTGCCTCCATAGTGAGTCTGGACTGAGCCCGATGCTATAGCGCCGGGCTTTTTGCATTATGCGACCGGTCCTTGTGGAACCGGCGACTTCAAAGACGGCCTAATATGCGTTATCAATTGTCCCCGCGTCGAATCGGCATGAAGCATTTGTTCCCCAGCACCGCACTCGCTCTTCTCATCGGCCTGGGCAGCTTGTCGCTCGCGCCCGATACGTTCGCAGCCAATAGCTGGGACAAGCTTCAGCCCGACCGTGACGAGGTGATCGCCAGCCTGAACGTCGTCGAGCTGCTCAAGCGCCACCATTACAGTAAGCCGCCCCTCGATGATGCGCGCTCGCTGATCATCTACGACAGCTACCTCAAGCTGCTGGATCCATCGCGCAGCTACTTCATGGCCAGCGACATTGGCGAATTCGACAAATGGAAAACCCAGTTTGACGACTTCCTCAAGAGTGGCGACCTGAAGCCCGGGTTCACCATCTACAAGCGCTACCTGGACCGGGTCAAATCCCGCCTGGAGTTCGCCCTGGCAGAACTCAACAAAGGCGTGGACAAGCTCGACTTCACCGCCAAGGAAACCCTGCTGGTCGATCGCAAGGATGCCCCTTGGCTCAAGTCCAATGCCGAGCTCGACGACCTGTGGCGCAAACGCGTCAAGGACGAAGTGCTGCGTATGAAAATTGCCGGCAAGGACTCCAAACAGATTCAGGAAACCCTGACCAAGCGCTACAAGAACCAATTGTCGCGCCTGGACCAGACCCGCGCCGAGGACATCTTCCAGGCGTACATCAACACCTTCGCCATGTCCTACGATCCGCATACCAACTACCTGTCACCGGATAACGCGGAAAACTTCGACATCAACATGAGCCTGTCCCTCGAAGGTATCGGCGCCGTGTTGCAGAGCGATAACGACCAGGTCAAGGTCGTGCGCCTGGTGCCTGCCGGTCCAGCCGACAAGACCAAGCTGGTCGCGCCAGCGGACAAGATTATCGGGGTCGCCCAGGGCAACAAGGAAATGGTCGACGTGGTCGGCTGGCGCCTGGACGAAGTGGTCAAGCTGATCCGCGGACCGAAAGGCACCGTGGTCCGCCTGGAAGTGATTCCGGCCAGCAATGCGCCTAACGATCAGACCAGCAAGATCGTGCCGATCACCCGCGAAGCGGTGAAGCTTGAAGACCAGGCGGTGAAAAAATCCGTGCTCAACCTCAAGCAGGATGGCAAGGACTACAAACTCGGCGTGATCGAGATCCCGGCTTTCTACCTCGACTTCAAGGCGTTCCGTGCCGGTGATCCGGACTACAAGAGCACCACCCGCGACGTCAAGAAACTGCTGACCGAACTGCAGAAGGAAAAAGTCGACGGCGTGGTCATCGACCTGCGCAACAATGGCGGCGGCTCCCTGCAGGAAGCCACCGAATTGACCAGCCTGTTCATCGACAAGGGCCCGACCGTACTGGTGCGCAATGCCGATGGCCGGGTCGATGTTCTCGAAGACGAAAACCCGGGGGCGTTCTACAAAGGCCCGATGGCCTTGCTGGTCAACCGCCTGTCGGCCTCGGCCTCGGAGATTTTTGCCGGCGCCATGCAGGACTACCACCGCGCGCTGATCATCGGCGGCCAGACCTTCGGCAAAGGCACGGTGCAGACCATTCAGCCGCTCAACCATGGCGAACTGAAACTGACCCTGGCCAAGTTCTACCGGGTTTCCGGGCAGAGCACCCAACACCAGGGCGTACTGCCGGACATCGATTACCCCTCGATCATCGACACCAAGGAAATCGGCGAAAGCGCCCTGCCGGAAGCCATGCCGTGGGACACCATTCGCCCGGCGATCAAACCGGCCGTCGACCCGTTCAAACCCTTCCTCGCCCAGCTCAAGTCCGAGCATGACGAGCGCACCGCCAGGGACGCCGAGTTTGTCTTCATCCGCGACAAACTGGCCTTGGCACAGAAGCTAATGGCGGAAAAAACCGTCAGCCTCAACGAAGCTGAACGCCGCGCGCAACACACCGATATCGAAGCCAAACAGCTGACGATGGAAAACCTCCGCCGCAAAGCCAAAGGCGAAGAGCCGCTCAAGGAACTGAAAAAAGAAGACGAGGACGCCATCGCGGCCGAGCCAGACAAGACCAAGCCCGAAGACGATGCCTACCTGAGCGAAACCGGGCGGATCCTGCTGGACTACCTGAAACTCAACACCGCGGTCGCCAGCAACAAGAAGTAATGGCCACCCCAGCAATACGCTGACCAGAAAAGACCGGGCTTGCCCGGTCTTTTTTTGCCCACCACATTATTGTCGCATCAGGCCATGCATTACCCCTGGGGGAACTGACCCACAAAGCATGGTGGTAAATCACAAGGGGCTGGCGAGGAACGCTGGGCCTGTCCCCTGGCAGCGCCCCCCTAAGTAGCCGTTACCACAGTAACGGATAGGTACACCCACAAGACCACTCCAAATCAACTCGACCGCGCAGCCAGTTCCTGCAACTTGATCGCCGCCAACGGATGCCCGGCCTTTTCCGCCAGCCCCCACCAGCGAGCCGCCTCTACGGGATCCGGCGCCTTGCTCGGGGTCCCCGCCAGACTGATCACACCCACCTGATAGGCCGCCTTGCCATCGCCCGCCAACGCCGCCAGGCGCAGCAAACGCACGCCCTCCTCGCGGGCACCCAGGCCGACGCCGCGAAACGTCAGGATGTGACCGTAGAAGCTCTGGGCTCCCACGTCGCCCAGGTTGGCCATGCGCGCAAACTGCCCTTCCAGCCAGGCCCAACCCCGCGGCTGACGGACAAACCAGGACCAATGAAACAACCGACGGGCCAGCCAGTAGCTGAGGCGCGCCTTGAGTCGTAGCAACACTCAGGCCTCCGCGGATTCAGGGTATTCGTACTCGAACACACGCACCACTTCCGAAGCATGCCAGGAAGCAGCCGCCACGCCGTCGGACGGCCCGGAAAAGCGCCCCAGACGCTCCACACACTCAAAGAATCCGGTGCGCGGCAACCGGCTCGCACCCTGGCTGATCACCAGCGAACTGCGCAGCGGTTGTTCGGCCCGGGCGTCCAGCGCCGCGAGATGCTCGAGGGCGGCCGTCAGGGTTTGCATGGCCGGGCTGGGCAACTGCAGGCGCTCGAGTAACGCACGATAGGTCAGCAGGTGGCGCTGGCGGCGCGCCTGATCCAGCTCACCGAGCAAACCGTCCCAATGTTGACGACTGATCCGTACACTCACGATTCTTCCCTCCAACCCTGCACCTTCAACTCCCAGGCCAGGCTGCGCCGAATCGCGGCGTCGGGCTGACGCTCGCCGCTTTCGATCAAGGCCAGGTAAGAAGGGCTGATACCTACGGTGCGGGCTAAGGCCTCAATGGCAATGCCCTGTTCTTCGCGTAGATGACGCAGTTGATCCAGCCCCGGAAGAACCGGGTCCGAGGTGGCCGCGTGCGGGACTGTGGCTGCACGCGGTGGTTGCGCCTTGACGCCTGCCGCTTTTAACAATGCTTGATACTGCGCCCATGGCAACACCGCGTACTCGGGTTCACCATCACGTGTGATTATCTGAATATCCATGACTACCCCGTAGGACAACAACACTTAGCGAGTCGGCACTTTTCCCTTGAAGTGTAATCCTAACAGTCGCCAAGGTCGCTGGGGCGTATCAATCTCTGGATGGATCTGATTCGATTCAGTTTTTTTTCGGGCCCTGAAGCTGCAATTGCTCCGGCGAATCAGGCAAGCGCTCAACACTCACCAGTTTTTCCGGGTGCTGGCGGTTACGCCAGAGGCGGAAGGCACTCAGTTCGTCATCCAGGGTTTTCATCAACCATGCCAGCACGGCAATATCGTCGAGCATGCCGAACATTGGGATGAAATCCGGGACGGCATCCAAGGGGCTGAGGAAGTACATCAGGCCCGCTACCACCGACACCAGTGCCTTGGGACTGATGGCCCGGTACTCGCCACGCCAGTATGCCAGGCACAAGGCCTGCAGCAAGCGCAGGTCGTCCTTGAGCTTGCCCAGGCGAAAACCCTGTTTGGCGCCCTTGCTGGCCACTGCAAAGAGCAGGGTCGGCAAACGGCCACGACTGATCAATCGACCGGCCAGGGGCAGGAACCGAGCGAAATTCCAGGGTGTTTTCATCATGCCTCCACTGAAATGTTATCCACACAAATTGTGGATAACCTTGTGAACAGAGCCGCTTTTCAGGCCTCAAAGCCCCGTTTTACAAGGGCTCAAGTCAGATCGGGCGTTTTTTACTCACATAAAAAAACCCCAATATTTCATTGACTTGGCGGCCTGGTGCGGCTAACGGCGGCGCCTTCAATGCTATGACTGCAACGACCGGTGTCGGTTCGACTGGATTTTCCCCCACCGGACGCCAGATGCAACAACGCCCCGGATAAACGGGGCGTTGTTTTTCAACCCGACGCCGCTTACTTGGCGTCGTCTTGCTTGGCTGGATCTTTGATCGCCAGCAGTTCCAGGTCGAATACCAGCACCGAGTTGGCCGGGATTGCCGGGCTAGGGCTTTGTGCGCCGTAGGCCAGTTCGCTAGGAATGTACAGCTTGTACTTCTCGCCTACGTGCATCAGTTGCAGGCCTTCGACCCAACCCGGGATCACGCCGCTGACCGGCAGGTCAATCGGGCTGCCGCGCTCGACCGAACTGTCGAATACGGTGCCGTTGGTCAGGGTGCCGGTGTAGTGCACAGTCACCACATCGGTAGGCTTGGGCTGAGCGCCGTCGGCCTTCTTCACGACTTCGTATTGCAGGCCGGAAGCCGTGGTGGTCACACCGGCTTTCTTGGCATTGTCTTCGAGGAATTTCTTGCCGGCTGCAGCCGACTCTTCACTCATCTTGGCCATACGCTCTTCAGCGCGCTTTTGCAGCGCCGCGAAGGCTTCGACCAGCTCTTCATCCTTGAGCTTCTGTTCTTTCTTGCCGACAGCATCTTCGATGCCTTGGGCTACCGCTTTGGAGTCCAGGTCATCCATGCCTTCCTGAGCCAGGCTTTTGCCCATGTTCAGGCCGATGCCGTAGGAAGCTTTTTGCGCCGGGGTTTTCAGCTCTACGCTGGTCTGCGAGTCACAACCCGCAAGTACCAGGCTAACCAGGGCCACCGCCGCCGCCAACCGATGCTGTTTCATGCTATTTCCTTGTTCATGCGCCTAAAGGGCAATCGAATAAAGCCGCGAGCTTATCAGGCCGCCACGACCAATGGCTACCGGCATGAGAGCGGGAAACCTCCGATAAGTTCAGGTCTTTTAACGCGTTTTGCCCAGGAACCGGGTGAAGTTTCTGTCAGCTTCAGCCGAGGGCAGACGCGACCTGTTCCCACAGGCTATGGCGTAATGGCCTCTTGCTGCCAACCTTGAGCTCAGGCATAACACCCCGATCAATCTACAAGGACGTTTATCGTGCGCCTGCTGCTCCGTTTTCTACTGCTGATTCTGATCCTGCTGGGGGCCGCACTGGCCGTTGTGCTGTATTACGTGGCCAACCCCAAACTGCCGGTTTATACGCCTGCCACCCAAGTGAATTACCTCGACCAGTGGAGCGCGGCCGATCGCCAGACCTACTACTTCACCCCCCAGGGCACCCAGGTAAAGGGCTTGCGGTATGACTGGTTCAAGGCCCTTGAACTGCCGTTTTCCGAGCAACGTTTTGCCGCGCCGCAGTACCTGGCGCGCTTCGGTTTCCTGGTGGACCCGGCGCAAACGGCCACGTCCCGCAACCCGGGCAACCTGCCGGTGGGCTTCGCCCGGCACCAGAATCCTGGCGGCAAAGAAGAGTTTCTGGATATTACCTGTGCCGCCTGCCACACCGGGGAGTTGCGTTATCAGGGCCAGGCGCTGCGCATCGATGGCGGTCCGGCGCAGCACGTGCTGCCCTCCAGCGTCCCGACATTACGCGGCGGCAGCTTCGGCCAGGCGCTGGTGGCCAGTCTTGCCTCGACCTATTACAACCCATGGAAATTCGAACGGTTCGCCCGCAACGTGCTGGGTCCGGACTACGACGCCGGGCACGGACAACTGCGCAAGGACTTCAAGGCCTCGCTGGACACCTTCCTGCGCGTGGCCTGGAATGACACCCATCGCGGCCTTTACCCCACTGAGGAAGGCCCGGGGCGCACCGACGCATTCGGCCGTATCGCCAATGCCACCTTCGGCGACGCCATATCCCCGGACAACTACCGGGTAGCCAACGCTCCCGTGGACTATCCACAACTCTGGGATATCTGGACCTTCGACTGGGTGCAGTGGAACGGTTCCGCCCAGCAGCCCATGGCGCGCAACGTCGGCGAAGCCCTGGGGGTGGGCGCCACCCTGAATTTCTTCGATGCCAATGGCCAACCGCTCAAGGGCGATGCGCGCTACCCCTCCAGCGTTCGCGTGCGAGACCTGCACCTGATCGAAGAAACCCTCAAGCGCCTCAAGCCACCGGCCTGGCCCGAAGCCCTGCTGGGCACCATCGACAAGCCCCTGGCCGCCCAGGGCCGCGCGCTGTTCGCCGAGAACTGCGCCGGTTGCCACGTGCCCAAGGTGATCCAGGCCAACGGTCGACCCGAGCAGCAGTTGAAAATGCTGCCGGTGGCAGTGATCGGCACTGACCCCTCCAGCGCCAACAACATCGCGCAGCACCGTTTTGACGTCACCCCTCTGCAATGGGACCCGGCGGAACTGGCCAACCTCGACGTCAAGCTGCAACCCACCCCGACCGAGCCGCTGGACCTGAGCCAGTTGTCGGTCGCCAAGGGGCTGGCCTACGTCACCGCCTTCGTCGAGAGCCGCGCCTACCGAGAGGCCAACGTCACCCCAGAGGAGCGGCCAGGCATGGATGGTTTCGCCCTGCCGATCGGCGTACGCGAGCGCGTGGCCTACAAGGCGCGGCCGCTGGCCGGCGTCTGGGCCACGGCGCCCTTCCTGCATAACGGTTCGGTGCCAACCCTCTACCAACTGCTCTCACCGCAAAGTGAACGGGTGAGCACCTTCTATAAAGGCACCTTCGAGTACGACCCCAAACACCTGGGCTATCGTACCGAAGCGTTCGACAACGGATTTGTGTTCGATACGCGGGTTACCGGCAACCACAACAGCGGCCACGAGTTTCGCGCTGGCGAACGGGGTAGCGGGGTCATCGGTCGCTTGTTGCTACCCCAGGAACGCTGGGCGCTGCTGGAGTACCTGAAGGTACTGGGTGGCCCCTTGGAGGCGCAATTGCCATGAGCCACGGACAGCCAGGAAGGAGTTTTACATGTTGATGAGCTTATGGCTGCGCCTCGCGGCGTTCGTGGGTAAATGCCTGCTGTGGGTGCTCGGACTCGGCCTGCTCGGCTGGGCCCTGGCCAGCGCCTGGTGGGCCTGGCAGCACAGTGGGCCGGTGTCCGCCCTGGAGCAGATACCGGCCGGCGAAACCGCGATGACCCAGGAGGTGATCCAGACCGCCGTGCGCATCGTCGACCAACACCGCGACAACACCCGCTACCTGCGTGATGCCCATGCCAAGGCGCACGGCTGCCTGAAGGCCGAGGTCCAGGTGCTGACCGACCTGGCCCCCGAGCTGCGCCAGGGCGTATTCAGCGAAGCCGGCAAGACCTGGCAAGCCACCCTGCGCCTGTCCAACGGCAATGCCTACCCGCAGTTCGACAGCATGCGCGACGCCCGGGGCATGGCCCTGAAGTTGCTCGACGTGCCCGGCACGCAGTTGCTCAAGGACCGCCAAGGTCAGGGCGAACAGGACTTTGTCATGTTCAACCACCCGAACTTTTTCGTCAGTGACGTCGCCGAGTACCGGCAGAACGTCGCGGCCCAGGCCGACGGCAAAAAGGTCCTGGCGTTCTTCCCCGGCTGGGACCCGCGCAGTTGGCAGGTGCGCCACCTGTTCACCGCCCTGGCGACGCTGGCGCCAGCCCCGACGAGCCCAACCCAGAGCACCTACTTTTCCGTCTCGCCCTACAAGTTCGGCAGTGCCAACGCCAAGTTTCGCGTGGCGCCGGACCCGGACAGTTGCCCGAGCTATACCCTGCCCGCGCAAAACCAGGCCCTACCGAACTTCCTGCGCAGCGCGCTGAACCAGCAGCTGTCGACGGACCGGGTCCCGGCCTGCTTTGTCCTGCAGATCCAGCGTCAGGACCCAGGCAAGTACATGCCGATCGAAGACACCAGCATTCAATGGCAGGAAAGCGACGCGCCGTTCGAAACCGTGGCGCGCATCCGGATTCCCGCCCAGGACTTCGATACCCCGGCACTGAACCTGCAATGCGACAACCTGTCGTTCAATCCCTGGTTCGGGCTGGAGGCGCACCGCCCCATTGGCGGGATCAATCGACTGCGCAAAGCCGTGTACGAAGCGGTCAGCGATTACCGGCACGCCCGCAACGCTGAACAGTAGGAGCAAGCCGCCCGTCAGGTGACTGGCGGGCGGCCCATGAGGCTCAGTACCGGGCATCCTGCGGTTTGCCGCCTTTTGGCCAGTCCTTGTGCTTGTCCGGGAAGTCTGGCCGAGGCTGATGGGAGAAGTACTCGGCGACGTCCACCGCCTCCTGATCGGAAAGCCCGCCCTGCCCCAGCGGGAATTGTTCATGAAAGCCGATCGGCATGTTGCGTTTGACGAACGCCGCCGCCGTATAGGTACGCGCCATGCCAGCGCCAATGTTGAACGACTCCTCGCCCCACAGTGGCGGGAACACCCACTCGCCCTTGGCGCTCTTCAAGCCTTCGCCCTCTGCGCCATGGCACACCGCGCATTGCTTGGCGTAGACCCGCTCACCGTTGGCGCGGTCTGGCTTGATCGCCGGATCGATCTTGCCGACCCCGCGCCCGGCCACTTTGTCCCCAGGCTGGGTGTTGCGCTTCATCCAGTCGAAGTAGGCAATCATCGCCTGCATGTCCGCCGACTCGACGGGCAGCGGCTGTCCGTCCATTGAACGCCGCAAGCAACCATTGATGCGCTCGGCCAGGGTGATTTCCCGTCCCACTCGCGGCGCATAGCCCGGGAAAAACGCCGATACCCCGACAAACGGCGAGCCATCGGCAACGGTGCCCGCATTGAGGTGGCAACTGGTGCAGTTCAAAGCGTTGCCGACGTTGTCCGGCAGCAGGGCCTTGGTCTGCAGGTGCAGGCGCATGCCCCGCACGACCTGCGGGGCATTGGGCGCCACCAGCATATCGGCCAGACGCGGCGTTTCGAAGGTTACAGGTCCATTCACCGGCTTGAGTTGGCTGCGCAGCTGTTTGACCTGGGCGGCGCTGATCGCTGAGCCCACATTGCCCCAACTGGTGCGCACGAAGCTGAGAATCTCGGCGATCTCCTGATCGGCCAGCCGGGCGAATCCGGGCATGGTGTAAACCCGCGGGTGGGTCTGGGTCTCGGCGGTTTTCCAGCCCGTCAGCGTGATGTGCAACAACGACGTCGGGTCGGCCGAGGCCACGCTCGGGTTGCCCGCCAGCGGCGGGAACATTGCCGGTACACCGCCACCATCGGCGCGGTGGCAGTCGCCACAGAACTGCGTGTAGCCCAGGCCGCCACGGCTGCTGTACAGCGTTACCGGAGGAGCCGCCGGAGCCAGTGGCACGGACGCTGGCGGCAGGTCATCCGGGCCGGCCGGCAGCGACTTGAGGTAAGTCGCGATGGCGTGCAGATCGTCATCGGTAAAGTGCTGGGTACTGTGATGGATCACTTCAGCCATGTTGCCGGACACCGTGGCAAATCGGTTCTGCCCGGTCTTGAGCAACTGCACGGTGTCTTCCACCGTCCACAGGTTACGCAAGCTGAGTGCGCGCCAATGCTCGACGGTCTCCCCGGCCAGGTAATGCTTGCCGCTGGCACCGGCATCACTCATGGCCTTTTCCTGGAAGGCGATACCCCGTGGGGTATGACACGCGCCGCAATGGCCCAGGCCCTGCACCAGATAGGCACCACGGTTCACCTGGGGATCCTTGGCAGGGTCCGCGGCGAAGGGCGTGTCATCGACGAACAGCGTGTTCCAGAACCACAACCCCCAGCGCTGGTTGAACGGCCAGCTCATGTCCGCCTGCAGATTGGCCTGCTTGACCGGACTGACCCCATGCAGCAGGTAGGCATACAGGGCCCGCATATCCGCTTCGCTCATCTTGGCGTAGGACGGGTATGGCATCGCCGGGTACAGGTTGTCGCCCGCCGGCGTCACCCCCTGGCGCATGGCCCGGTCAAACTGCTCGAAGGTGTAGCGCCCGATACCCGTCTCTGGATCGGGGGTGATGTTGCTCGAATACAGGGTGCCCATGGGCGTTGTCAGTTCCAGGCCGCCGGCCATCACCGCACCGTCCTTGGCGGTGTGGCAGGCAATGCAGTCGCCCAACTGGGCCACATACTTGCCTTGGGCGATCAACGGGTCGGCCTGGGTGACCGCTGCCGACGACGGCTCACTGGCGTTGAGGTGGTGCACAAACAATAACGACGAGACCAACACGGCCAGTCGCGGCAAATTCAGATCCATTGAAAACACCCCTTATGGCGCTGATGGCGGATTTTCCCGTTGGCCAGTCGCCCCTTCGTTTTTATAGGTTCAGCAAACGGCAACCGCGGCGTGCAGGTCCCAGGTACTTTCTATAGGAGTTGGCCGGGGTGGCCGTTGACATGTATCAGGCGCAGCCCGAATGGCCGGCGACTGTGGGGGGTGGCACGTAAGGCCAAGGGGTTCAGAGGGAGACGAACGGGCGTTTTGCTAAACCCCAGACAGCAAAAAGCCCGCACTGGGCGGGCTTTCTGTGGTGACCTGGCGTTCAGTGGTCCAGGTGACCGAATATGGCGCAGCGGACGGGACTCGAACCCGCGACCCCCGGCGTGACAGGCCGGTATTCTAACCGACTGAACTACCGCTGCGCTAAGCGTTGAAAGTAAATGGTGGGTGATGACGGGATCGAACCGCCGACATTCTGCTTGTAAGGCAGACGCTCTCCCAGCTGAGCTAATCACCCTTTACCTTCGTTGCGAGACACATTATGCCACAGGTTTTTATAAAGTGTTGATTTAATTGAAGTATTTCTCAAATAAATCTAAAAACCGGTGAAACATGCTTCCTGCAGGAACTTCGGATAGAAAAAAGCCCGCCTAGGCGGGCTTTTCCGTGGTGACCTGGTGTTCAGCGTTCCAGGTGACCGAATATGGCGCAGCGGACGGGACTCGAACCCGCGACCCCCGGCGTGACAGGCCGGTATTCTAACCGACTGAACTACCGCTGCGCATAACACTAAAAACGAATGGTGGGTGATGACGGGATCGAACCGCCGACATTCTGCTTGTAAGGCAGACGCTCTCCCAGCTGAGCTAATCACCCTTCGCTTCGGTGTGGCGCGCATTCTACGGAGCGACCTCACCTCTGGCAAGCACTTTTTTAAATAATTTTTTGAGGCCTTCCAAAGGCTTAGCGAAGGGTTGGCCTATTGAGCTGCGCGGAGAATAATGCCCCCCTTTGTATAAAGGAGAGGCTCACCCCATGTGGTTCAAAAACCTGCTTATCTATCGCCTGACCCAAGATCTGCCTGTTGATGCCGAGGCGTTGGAAACTGCACTGGCCACCAAGCTGGCGCGTCCATGTGCAAGCCAGGAGTTGACCACCTACGGTTTCGTCGCGCCGTTCGGCAAAGGCGAAGATGCCCCATTGGTGCATGTCAGCGGCGACTTCCTGCTGATCAGCGCACGCAAGGAAGAGCGCATCCTGCCAGGCAGCGTCGTGCGTGATGCGCTCAAGGAAAAGGTCGAAGAGATCGAAGCCGAACAAATGCGCAAGGTCTATAAGAAGGAGCGCGATCAACTCAAGGATGAAATCATCCAGGCGTTCCTGCCCCGCGCTTTTATTCGCCGCTCGTCGACCTTCGCCGCCATCGCGCCGAAACAGGGCCTGATCCTCGTCAACTCGGCCAGCCCGAAACGGGCCGAAGACCTGCTGTCCACCCTGCGTGAAGTGATCGGCACCCTGCCGGTGCGTCCGCTGACGGTAAAAATGTCGCCGACCGCAACCATGACCGAATGGGTCACGGCCCAGAAAGCCGCGGATGACTTCTTTGTGCTGGACGAGTGCGAGCTGCGCGACACCCATGAAGACGGTGGCATCGTGCGCTGCAAACGTCAGGACCTGACCAGCGAAGAAATCCAGCTGCACCTGAGCACCGGCAAAGTGGTGACCCAGCTGTCCCTGGCCTGGCAAGACAAACTGTCGTTTGTCCTCGACGACAAGATGGTGGTCAAGCGCCTGAAGTTCGAAGACCTGCTGCAAGACCAGGCGGAACAGGACGGCGGCGACGAAGCCCTGGGCCAACTGGATGCCAGCTTCACCCTGATGATGCTGACCTTCGGCGAATTCCTCCCGGCATTGGTGGAAGCGTTGGGCGGCGAAGAGATTCCGCAAGGCATCTAAAGCCTGGCGATCTCTCCTGTAGGAGCGAGCTTGCTCGCGATGGTGTGTCAGGCAAATGAGTGACGTCTGATACACCATCGCGAGCAAGCTCGCTCCTACAAGTGTTTTATGGTGTAACTAATAATAAGGAACAGGTCATGCGCGCATTGGCAGCATTGAGTCGTTTTGTCGGTAACACCTTTGCTTACTGGGTTCTGATTTTTGCAGTCGTGGCATTCCTGCAGCCGGGCTGGTTCATTGACCTGAAAAGCGCCATCGTGCCGCTGCTGGGGCTGGTGATGTTCGGCATGGGCCTGACCCTCAAGCTCGAAGACTTCGCCGAAGTCGCGCGCCATCCGTGGCGCGTGGCCTTGGGTGTCGTCGCGCAGTTCGTGATCATGCCGGGCATGGCCTGGTTACTGTGCCAGGTGTTCAGCCTGCCGCCGGAAATCGCCGTCGGGGTTATCCTGGTGGGCTGCTGCCCCAGTGGCACCTCCTCCAACGTCATGACCTGGCTGGCCCGCGGCGACCTCGCCTTAGCGGTCGCCATCTCCGCCATCACCACCCTGCTTGCCCCACTGCTGACCCCGACGCTGATCTGGTTGCTGGCTTCGGCCTGGCTGCCTGTCTCGTTCATGGAGTTGTTCTGGTCGATCCTGCAAATCGTCCTGCTGCCGATCGTACTTGGCGTGATCGCACAGCGCGTGCTGGGGGCACGGGCTCGTTACGCCATCGAAGTCTTGCCGCTGATTTCGGTGGTGAGCATCGTCATCATCGTGGCCGCAGTGGTCGCCGCCAGCCAGGCGAAAATTGCCGAATCCGGCTTGTTGATCATGGCAGTGGTGATGTTGCATAACAGCTTCGGTTATCTGCTGGGCTACCTCACCGGACACCTGTTCAAATTGCCGCTGGCGCAGCGTAAAACCCTGGCACTGGAAGTCGGCATGCAGAACTCCGGCCTGGGTGCAGCCCTGGCCAGCGCGCACTTCTCGCCGCTGGCGGCGGTACCCAGCGCCTTGTTCAGCGTCTGGCACAACATTTCGGGCGCCCTGCTCTCGACCTACTTGCGACGCATGAGTGAGAAACAGGACCGGGAACTGGCGGCACAACAAGCGGCTGACTGACGCGGGCGCTTGATCCCCGGGTTAATGATGGGCACTATACTGCGCAACGCGAGGACGACCTCGCGGCTCGATCGAGTCATTAACCTGGGGACGACCCCGTCAATCGATGGAGGTTTGCATGTCCTGGATCATTCTGTTTTTCGCCGGTCTGTTTGAAGTCGGCTGGGCCGTTGGCCTGAAATACACCGACGGCTTCAGCCGCCCTCTGCCCACCGCCCTGACCATCGTCGCCATGGCCATCAGCCTCGGCTTGCTGGGGCTGGCGATGAAGGAGTTGCCACTGGGCACCGCCTACGCGATCTGGACAGGCGTAGGCGCAGTGGGCACGGTCATCGCCGGGATCATCCTGTTTGGTGAATCCATGGCGCTGTTCCGCCTGGCCAGCGTTGCGCTGATCATCGCCGGGCTGGTCGGGCTGAAGATCAGCGCGGCCTGATCCGCTGGATAAAAAACGCCCGCATCACGCGGGCGTTTTTTTATCGGTGCACTGCTAGCGCACCGTCCCCCGCAGCTCGCTCACCCGCGCCTGCAACTGCGCCGGCGCTGCCGCCTCCACGGCCACCGGCGGCCCTGCCACCAGGGTCACCCGCGACCAGAGCCGACGGAAAAAACCCTTGTTCGGGTCGCGGCTGAAGAAGCTGCCCCACAACCCTTGCAGGGCCAACGGAATCACCGGCACCGGGGTCTGTTCGAGAATCCGCGTCAGCCCGCCCTTGAACTCATCGATCTCACCGTCAGCGGTCAGCTTGCCTTCGGGAAAGATGCACACCAGTTCGCCGTCCTTGAGGTACTGGGCAATGCGGCTGAAGGCCCTTTCGTAGATCTGGATGTCTTCCTGGCGCCCGGCGATGGGAATCGTCCCGGCAGTGCGGAAGATAAAGTTCAACACCGGCAGGTTGTAGATCTTGTAGTACATCACGAAGCGAATCGGCCGACGTACCGCGCCGCCAATCAGCAAGGCGTCGACAAACGACACGTGATTGCACACCAACAGCGCCGCCCCCTCATCGGGAATCAGCTCCAGGTTGCGGTGCTGGACGCGGTACATGGAATGGCTGAGCAGCCAGATCATGAAGCGCATGCTGAATTCGGGGACAATCCGGAAGATGTAGGCGTTGACCCCGATATTGAGCAGCGACACCACCAGGAACAACTGGGGAATCGTCAACTTGGCCAGGCTCAGCAAGACAATGGTGACGATCGCCGACACCACCATGAACAGCGCATTCAGAATGTTGTTGGCCGCAATCACCCGCGCCCGCTCATGCTCGGCAGTACGCGACTGAATCAACGCGTACAGCGGCACGATGTAGAACCCTCCAAACACCCCCAGCCCGAGGATATCCAGAAGCACCAGCCAGGTATGGGCAAAGCCGAGCACGTCGAGCCAGCCATGGCCTTCGACGCTGTCCGGGATGCCGCCAGAGTGCCACCACAGCAGCAGGCCGAACACCGTCAAGCCAAAGGAGCCAAAGGGCACCAGGCCGATCTCGACTTTGCGCCCGGAGAGTTTCTCGCAGAGCATCGAGCCCAGGGCGATCCCCACCGAGAACACCGTAAGGATCAGGGTCACCACGGTTTCGTCGCCGTGCATCCACTCCTTGGCGTACGCCGGGATCTGCGTCAGGTAAATCGCCCCGACGAACCAGAACCATGAGTTACCGACAATCGAACGCGACACCGCCGGCGTCTGCCCCAGGCCCAGGCGCAAGGTGGCCCAGGACTCACTGAAGATATTCCAGTTCAGCCGTAGCTCAGGCGTGGAGGCCGCCGCACGGGGAATGCCACGACTGGCCAGGTAACCGAGCACCGCAATGGCAATGATCGCCGTGGCGACAATGGGCGCGTAGTGACTGGAAGACATCATGATCCCGGCACCGATGGTCCCGGCGAGGATCGCCAGGAAGGTACCCATTTCCACCAGGCCGTTACCACCGACCAACTCTTCTTCACGCAGCGCCTGGGGCAGAATCGAGTATTTCACCGGACCAAACAGTGCCGATTGGCTGCCCATGGCAAACAACGCCAGCAGCATCAGCCACAGGTGATCGAACAGGAAACCGACCGCACCCACCGCCATAATGGCGATTTCTCCCAGCTTGATCAGACGGATCAACGCGTCCTTGGCAAATTTTTCCCCGAACTGTCCGGCCAGCGCCGAAAACAAAAAGAACGGCAGGATGAACAACAACGCACAGAGGTTGACCCAGATCGAGCGGTCGCCCTCGATGGCCAGCTTGTACAGAATGGCAAGGATCAACGACTGCTTGAAGATGTTGTCGTTGAACGCCCCGAGCGATTGCGTAAGAAAAAACGGCAGGAAGCGCCGCTTGTGAAGCAAGGTGAACTGCGAAGGGTGACTCATCTTCCATGTCCCTGAGTGGCCTGGATGCTCTTATTGGAATGTCGCTCAGCGATCCAGGCCACAACCTTAGGACTATTTCTTCAATCCGGCGATGCACGGCGAGACAAACAATTCACCGCGCCAGGCACCTTGCACGGTGCGTTTGGCGACGATCAGCCACAGGCTCGCCAGCAACACCACCAGCACCGAGCCGAACACACTGAAGAAGAGCAGATTCAAGGTGCTCGCCAGTTTCAGGGTGGCCAGCGAATAGACGCCGAGCGGGAAGGTAAAGCCCCACCATCCAAGGTTGAAGGGAATGCCGTCGCGCAGGTAGCGCAGGGTAATCAGCACGGCCATCAGCATCCACCACAGGCCAAAACCCCACAGGGTGATGCCGCCGATCAGCCCCAGCCCCGCCGCCACTTCACCGACTCCCGGCAGGCCATTGGCGGCGAAGATCGCCGGCCCATCAGCGCCCAGCAGCAGCATGCCCAGCGCCCCGGTGCCGATCGGCCCCAACGCCAGCCAGCTCGACGCCGCCATGTTCTCGTGGGGCAACTTGTGCAAGGCCATGCGCAACAGCAGGATGGTCAGGATGCTGAACGCCACCGGCAGCGAGAACGCCCACAGCACGTAGCTGGTGCAGAGCATCACCAATTGCCCATGGGCGTCCGCCAGGTGCGGGGCCAGCAGGCCACCACTGGCTGCGGCGACTTCCGCCGCCACCACTGGCAACAACCACACGGCCGTCATCTGGTCGATGCTGTGCTCCTGGCGGGTGAACATCAGGTACGGGATGAGCACACCACAGGCCAGCGACATGGCCACGTCCAGCCACCACAGGACCTCGGCCACCTGCACCACCTCCTGGCCCCAGCGCAGCACGCCAAACACCAGGAAACCATTAATGATGGTGGCCAGGCCCATGGGAATGGTGCCGAAAAACATCGACACCGTGGAGTGGGCAAAAATCCGCCGCGCCTCATCAAAGAACAACACCCAGCGCGCGGCATACAGCACGCTGAACAACAGAAACAGACCGATGTTGAACAACCACAGGCCTTCGGCGAACACCCGCAGCCCAGGGATCGCGAGCGGCAACTGGGCCAGGGCCAACGCCAGCACCCCAGTGCCCATGGTGGCGGCGAACCAGTTGGGGGTGAACTGGCGAATCACTTCGCGCCGGTGGTGCAACTGGCTCAAGGGCCGGTTGATAATTTTGCTGCTATTGGCGCATTGCATACTGAGCTCCTGTCCCCTGATGAGGTAGAGCCCATGATAGAACCGCATCGAATATCTATATAACGGGTAATATCTCTAACTGTTATCTATTTTGCAGATATACAAATCACACACTGCCCTCCGATTCAATCACCAGCACCCGCGCCGGTCCTTGTGGATGCGCCACGTGCTCGGTGCCCACCGCGGCGTAAAAAATGTCCCCGACCTCCAGCACAACGGTCTGCTCGACACCGTTCTCGCGGTAGCGCATCTGCACCTGCCCATCGAGCACCACAAACACTTCCTGGCCATCGTTGACGTGCCATGTGTACGGCTGGTCCGTCCAGTGCAGGCGCGTGGTGATGCCATTCATGTTGGCAATATCCAGCGCCGCCCAGGCCCGTTCGCCGGTAAACGCTTTGCTGCGGATGATCTTCATACAGACGCAATCCTTGAGGTCAGTACCGATTGATGGCCAAGGCTAACGCAAATGCGGTGCTCCGGCTCGGCTCACGCAAGATCGCCCTGCGACACCCCGCCACGCTGAGACCTTGGTCGACACTGACGCCGCCTGAACATCGTGCGAGACTGTCCGACCGGGCTGCAATCCCGGGCGTCTTTTGCCAGGAGTTTCCATGTCGTTGTCCAGCGGGCTGATCGCCGCCGTCGCCCTGGCCTATATGGCCATCATGTTCGCCATCGCCTTTTATGGCGACCGCCGCAGCACGCCGCTGCCGCCGCGCATGCGCGCCTGGGTGTACAGCCTGTCGCTGGCCGTCTATTGCACCAGTTGGACCTTCTTTGGTGCGGTGGGCCAGGCCGCCGAACAGCTCTGGTCGTTCCTGCCGATTTACCTGGGGCCGATTCTGTTGTTAGTGCTGGCACCTTGGGTGCTGCAAAAAATGGTGATGATCAGCAAGCAGGAGAACATCACCTCGATTGCCGACTTCATCGCCGCCCGCTACGGCAAATCCCAGTCGCTGGCGGTGGTGGTCGCACTGATCTGCCTGGTCGGCGTGCTGCCTTATATTGCCCTGCAGCTCAAGGGCATCGTCCTGGGGGTCAACCTGCTGATCGGCGCGGGTGCCGACGCCATGGGTACCCGCGCCCAGGACACGGCGTTGATCGTGTCGCTGATCCTGGCGTTGTTCACCATCGTCTTCGGCACCCGCAACCTGGATGCCACCGAGCACCACCGGGGCATGGTGCTGGCGATTGCCTTTGAGTCGCTGGTCAAGCTGTTCGCCTTTCTTGCCGTCGGCGCCTTTGTCACCTACGGCCTGTACGACGGTTTCGAAGACCTGTTCGACCAGGCCATGCTCGCCCCGCGCCTGGAGCAATACTGGAAGGAAACCATCAACTGGCCGTCAATGGTGGTGCAGACCGGTGTGGCGATGATGGCGATCATCTGCCTGCCCCGGCAGTTTCACGTCACGGTGGTGGAGAACATCGAACCCCAGGACCTGCGCCTGGCGAAATGGGTGTTCCCCGCCTACCTGGCGCTCGCTGCGCTGTTCGTGGTGCCGATTGCCCTGGCTGGGCAAATGCTGCTGCCCAGTTCCGTGCTGCCCGACTCCTTCGTCATCAGCCTGCCATTGGCCCAGGCCCATCCGGCCCTGGCGCTGCTGGCATTCATCGGTGGCGCCTCGGCCGCCACCGGTATGGTGATCGTCGCCAGTGTCGCGCTGTCGACCATGGTGTCCAACGACATGCTGCTGCCGTGGCTGCTGCGGCGCAAAAACGCCGAGCGTCCGTTCGAAGTCTTCCGCCACTGGATGCTCTCGGTCCGCCGTGTGAGCATCGTGGTGATTCTGCTGCTGGCCTATGTCGCCTATCGCTTGCTCGGCTCCACCGCCAGCCTGGCCACCATCGGCCAGATCGCCTTTGCCGCGGTCACCCAGCTGGCGCCCGCGATGCTCGGCGCGCTGTACTGGAAACAGGCCAATCGCCGCGGCGTGTTTGCCGGCCTCGCCGCGGGCACCTTCCTGTGGTTCTACACGCTGATCCTGCCGATTGCCGCCCACAGCATGGGCTGGTCGCTGAGCAGTTTCCCGGGCCTTGGCTGGCTGCACAGCAACCCGCTGAACCTGCCGATCACCCCACTGACCCAGGGCGTGGTGCTGTCGCTGGCGGGTAACTTCACGCTGTTTGCCTGGGTCTCGGTGCTGTCCCGCACCCGGGTCTCGGAACACTGGCAGGCCGGGCGCTTCATCGGCCAGGAGATCAGCGCGCGGCCCAGCGCCCGCTCGATGCTCGCGGTGCAGATCGACGACCTGCTGCAGTTGGCGGCGCGCTTCGTGGGCGAAGAGCGGGCGCGGCAGAGTTTCATCCGCTTCGCCTATCGCCAGGGCAAAGGCTTCAACCCGAACCAGAATGCCGACGGTGAATGGATCGCCCACACTGAGCGCTTGCTCGCCGGTGTCCTGGGAGCCTCATCGACCCGCGCCGTGGTGAAAGCCGCGATTGAAGGCCGGGAAATGCAGCTCGAAGACGTGGTGCGCATTGCCGACGAAGCCTCGGAAGTGCTGCAGTTCAACCGCGCACTGCTGCAAGGCGCGATCGAGAACATCACCCAGGGCATCAGCGTGGTCGACCAGTCGCTCAAGCTGGTGGCCTGGAACCGCCGTTACCTGGAACTGTTCAACTACCCCGACGGCCTGATCAGCGTCGGCCGGCCGATTGCCGACATCATTCGCCACAATGCCGAGCGCGGCCTGTGCGGTCCCGGCGAGGCGGAAGTACACGTGGCCCGTCGCCTGCACTGGATGCGCCAGGGTCGCGCCCACACCTCCGAGCGGCTGTTCCCCAACGGCCGGGTGATCGAGTTGATCGGCAACCCGATGCCGGGCGGTGGTTTTGTCATGAGTTTCACCGACATCACCGCGTTCCGCGAAGCCGAGCAGGCCCTGACCGAAGCCAACGAAGGCCTGGAACGCCGCGTCACCGAGCGGACCCACGAACTGTCGCAACTGAACGTCGCCCTGACCGAAGCCAAGGGCACGGCCGAGTCGGCCAACCAGTCGAAAACCCGCTTCCTCGCGGCGGTCAGCCATGACCTGATGCAGCCCTTGAATGCGGCGCGCCTGTTCTCTGCCGCCCTCTCCCACCGCGACGAAGAGCTGAGCCCGGAAACCCAGCAACTGGTGCAGCACCTGGACAGCTCGCTGCGCTCGGCCGAAGACCTGATCAGCGACCTGCTGGATATCTCGCGCCTGGAAAACGGCAAGATCAACCCGGATCGCCAGCCCTTCGTGCTCAACGAACTGTTCGACACCCTGGGGGCTGAATTCAAGGCCCTGGCCCGCGAGCAAGGCTTGAAGTTCCGCCTGCGCGGCAGCCGCCTGCGGGTCGACAGCGACAGCAAACTGCTGCGCCGGGTGCTGCAGAATTTCCTCACCAACGCCTTCCGTTATGCCAAGGGTCCGGTGCTGTTGGGGGTGCGTCGCAAGGGCGACCACCTGTGCCTGGAAGTCTGGGACCGTGGCCCGGGGATCCCGGAAGACAAGCGCCGGGTAATCTTCGAAGAGTTCAAGCGCCTGGACAGTCACCAGACCCGCGCCGAGAAAGGCCTGGGGCTAGGCCTGGCGATTGCCGACGGCTTGTGCCGGGTCCTCGGCCATCAACTGCAAGTGCGTTCATGGCCAGGCAAAGGCAGCGTGTTCAGCGTCAGCGTCCCCCTGGCCCGCGCGCAGGCCAGCGCCCCAAGCAAGGTCGCCGAGCTCAATGGCCAATTGCCTAAGGGCGCGCAAGTGCTGTGCGTGGATAACGAAGACAGCATCCTGATCGGCATGAACAGCCTGCTCACGCGCTGGGGCTGCCAGGTGTTCACCGCGCGCAACCGCGAGGAGTGCGCGACGCTGCTCAACGACGGCATGCGCCCACAACTGGCACTGGTGGACTACCACCTCGATGATGGCGAAACCGGGACTCAATTGATGGCCTGGCTGCGCACCCGCCTGGGCGAGCCGGTGCCGGGCGTGGTGATCAGCGCCGATGGCCGCCCCGAGATGGTTGCCCAGGTGCATGCCGCAGGGCTGGACTACCTGGCCAAGCCGGTGAAACCGGCGGCCTTGCGCGCCTTGCTGAGTCGGCACTTGCCCCTTTAACCGTGACCCGGGCGACGAACCCGTAGCAGCTGTCGAGCAACGCGAGGCTGCGTGGATTACCGACCGCCTGGGTTACTCGGGCAATTCGGCCAGGCCATCGACATCGGTCATCGCCCGCTCCAGCAAGTCCGCCGGCAGGCTCTTGCTGGCCCGTGCGCCGAGCAACTTGAGCTGCTCGCTGCGGCTGACCAGGTTGCCACGGCCTTCGGTCAGCTTGTTGCGGGCCGCGCTGTAGGCCTTGTCCAACTGCTGCAGGCGATTGCCGACTTCGTCCAGGTCCTGGATGAACAACACGAACTTGTCGTACAGCCAGCCCGCACGCTCGGCGATTTCCCGGGCATTCTGGCTCTGGCGCTCCTGCTTCCACAGGCTGTCGATCACCCGCAGGGTCGCCAGCAAGGTGGTCGGGCTGACGATCACGATATGCCGGTCGAAGGCTTCCTGAAACAGGTTCGGCTCGGCCTGCAGGGCGGCGGAAAACGCCGCTTCGATGGGCACGAACAACAACACGAAGTCGAGGCTGTGCAAGCCTTCCAGACGCTTGTAATCCTTGTCGGACAAGCCTTTGACGTGATTGCGCAAGGACTGCACGTGCTGCTTGAGTGCGGCCTGGCCCAGCGCCGCATCCTCGGCAGCCACGTACTGTTGATAGGCCGTGAGGCTGACCTTGGAGTCGACCACCACTTGCCTGTCGCCCGGCAGGTAAATCAACACGTCCGGCTGGAAACGCTCGCCATCCGGGCCCTTGAGGTTGACCTGGGTCTGGTATTCGCGGCCCTTCTCCAGGCCGGCATGCTCCAGCACCCGCTCCAGAATCAACTCACCCCAGTTGCCCTGGGTTTTCTGGCCCTTGAGAGCACGGGTGAGGTTGGTCGCCTCGTCGCTCAGGCGCAGGTTCAGTTGTTGCAGGCGCTCCAGTTCCTTGCCCAGGGAGAAACGCTCCCGGGCCTCGGCCTGATAACTTTCCTCGACACGTTTTTCGAAGGATTGAATGCGTTCTTTCAGCGGGTCGAGCAACTGGCCCAGGCGCTGCTGGCTGGTCTCGGCAAACCGCTGCTCGCGCTCATCGAAGATCTTCCCCGCCAGCTCGGCGAATTGCGCCCGCAGCTCGTCGCGCGAACCTTGCAGGTCGTTGAGGCGCTGCTGATGGCTGTCCTGTTGTTCACGCAGTTCAGCATTCAGCGAAGCGGCCTGGGCATCCAGGCGCCGCAGCTCGGTCTCTTTGCTGTTGCGCTCCAGGTTCCAGGCATGGGCCGCGTCACGGGCGTTGTCGCGCTCGATCTGCAGCAGTTCGACTTCCCGGCGCACGGCCGCCAGCTCGGCTTGCTTGCTGGCGTTGGCTTGGCCCAGGTCGCTGATTTCATCGCGGCAGGCATCCAGTTGCGCACTCAGCCCGTCCTGGGCCAACTGGGCGGTGCCCAGGCGCTCCTCCAGCAGTGCCCGGTCGGCCTGCGCCAGGCTCAGGCAGCGTTGCAGTTGCCACGCCAGAAACAGCAATGGCAACCCAGCGCCCGCCAGACCGAGCAATACACTGGTCAAGTCCATAGCCATGACGACTCCTGCCGAAGAATTAAAGCCCGAAGGTTAACCAAGCCGCCGAGGCTTGGACAGCTCAGTCTTCGATCTGCCCGAGCTCGCGCAGGGCCCGCCGGTCACCGGCACGCGCGGCCTGGCGCAGCAGGTCCTGGCCAATGCGGCGGTCGCGGGCATTGCCACACTCACGGCACATCAATTGACCCAGGCGACTTTGCGCGGCCACTACCCCTTCACGGGCAGGCGCCTTGAGCAAACGTCCGGCAAGATGTTTGACGTTGGGGTTATCGCCCAGGCGGGGACTGTCGAGCAACCACTCGGCCACTCGCATCGACATGCGCTTGGGGGCGGTAACACCTGAGGGTGGGGAGGTAACAGAAGTTGATACTGAGCGAAACTTCATAAAGCACTGCGGGACAGATCGGAAGGCGCGCCACTTTACTCCTTTTTTCGTACGGGTAAAGCCGAAAAAAACCCTGCACGCCCGTCCTAGAGCAAGCGCTCGGGACAATCCACAGAAGCTGTGGATAACTCAGTGGACAACCCTCCCCGAACTCGCCAGAAGCCCTGTGGAATGGGGCTCCCGTTCAAACTGACGATTTTTTCACCAGTTAAAAAAAGCGATGTTTTTCATTGACTTAAATTTTCACTACAGGCACCCACTGCGCCACGAGGGGAAATGACAGTGGGGTGACAGGCTGAGCACGTATTGTGCACAAGTACCTGCGCACGGGTTATATCGCCGCGCTTTTTGCGTGCGTTGCTGAGGACAGGGGGTAACAACCCGAGGAACGTAAGCAAATGTTTTTTGCCTACCACACTTCCCTAAAGCAATTCAATCCGTTAGTATCCGCAGCGTTAGTACCAAGCTGAAAGTCAATTCTGGTCGAACACCTCCCGCGGCATACTTCCCTAAAGAGAAGACTTTACCGACATCACGGGATCGACCACCTCGATGGTTTCCAGGTAACGCTTGCGACAACACAGCCTTTGAATCGAATGCAAAGGGTGTTGCGAAGCTCACTTACTCTGACCGAACCAACCTGCAGATTGATCAGGATCTTCACCCAGGGCCCAGAACCTTTGCCCTTGATGTGTTGCCTGCCCTCCTAAGTACCTACCTGCCGGCCCAAGCGCGCACATTTAATTGCGCTTCAACTGGCTGCTTTGTTCCAGTCGGGTTCTTCGTTCGATCAATGGTGATCAACGTTACTGGAACGTTTTAACGCTGCACGGATCAGATTCCGTGTCATTTGCAGGAACACCAATAATTATGTCGACTCAAATCCATACTCAGGATGCCATTCGCACCCTAACCAACGCTTTTGCCCCAATGAACTGCCTGATCATGGCTGCTCGCAAAGGCTGCTTCAGCTTCACACTGGTCAACGAACACGGTATCGCTCGTCACAGCGAACGCCTGTACCCCGACCAGTACTCCAGCGCCGAACCGCTGCAGGCCGTGATCGAGCGTACTCGCCAGGCACTGGTTGCCTGAGACGCCTGAAAAGCTGAACACCCCAAAAGCCCCGCTGAAAATGCGGGGCTTTTTATTGCCTGATATTTCCCCTCGCCCCGCCCTGGCTTAAGCACCAACCGATATAAGGGTTATAACTGCGAGCTGGAAATATTTTAAAAACAGTCCTTTACAGCAAGAATATGACACTACACTTCAACTCAAGCGGCATGATCCGCTTCCGGCGAGCCTGAGTCGACCTACCGCTGCCAAGCCCCCATTCAGGTATCGCCGCTCACTTCACGATTCGAGGGCCTTATGGGTATCGCTGCCAGCGAACTGTGCCGTTTTGTGATCCGTCCGACCCTGATTTACCTGGGACGTCACAGCACGACTGCCGAATCCCTGCTGCTGGGTGTCGCCGCCAGCCAGTCAGCCCTGGGCTCCGCCCTGCATGACCGCCGTGGCCATGGCCTGTACCGGATTGCCGAGCTTCGCCACCAGGCCCTGTGGGATGACTACCTGGCCCTGGATCCAGAGCGCGCCAGCCTGGTGCGCGGCCTCGCCAGCCAGCATGCCTTTCTCACTGGCCCGCACCTGGAACTGACGGTCAACCTGCGCTACGCCACCGCCATTGCCTGGCTGCTGATCGAAGAGCAAAACACCCCGCTGCCCGAACCCGACGATCTGTTGGGCATGGCCCGAATCTGGCGCCAGACCTTCCAACCCCAAGGACGCCTGCGCGACTTCACCTGCGCCTGGCACGACTGTGTTTCACCGATGAACCAGGTCGCCTGCTGAGCGGGCAATTTGCAAGATCGGCGAAAAAGCGACGATTTTGGTCGGATTGTCCTACAAAACCGCTCTATCTCAAGCATTACCGGCTATAGCGCTGGGCCGAAAATGTTGGTAATTTCCGCCCCGGTGATCACCCGGAGTTCTAATAATGAAAAAAGTCATGCTCAAAACCACCCTTAGCCTCGCCGTTACGTTGGCATCCACCCAGATCTTCGCAGCTGGCTTTGCCATCAACGAACAAAGCATCAGTGGGATGGGTACTGGGTTTGCCGGGCGTTCTTCTGTCGCCGATGATGCAAGCACAATTTTCGGTAACCCGGCCGGCATGTCGCGCCTCAAGCGCGAACAAGTCACTGGCGGGGTCGCCATGCTCGACGCCCACACCGACATCAGCCATGCCAGCTCCAGCCCTAACCTGGACGGTACCAACAAGGGCGACATGGTTCCGTTCATTGCCGTTCCCATGGGCTACTACGTCAAGCCGATCGATGACCAATGGGCCGTCGGCGTTGGCATGTACGCACCGTTTGGCCTGGTGACCGACTACGAGAACGGTTTTGCCGGCAAATACTTCGGCAGCAAGAGCGACGTTAAAGTCGTGACCCTGCAGCCAACTGTTTCCTACGCATTCAACGACAAAGTCTCCATCGGTTTTGGTCCAACCATCAACCGTATCCAAGGCACGCTGGAATCCGACCTGTCGATTACCCAGGCAGCGCCCGATGGCCACGTACGCATCAAGGGCGACGACACCGCCCTGGGCTACAACATCGGGGTCCTGGCCCAGTTGACCGACAGCACCCGTGTCGGCCTGACTTACCATTCGAAGGTGAAGTACAAGCTTGAGGGCGACACCAAGGTCAACTACGGCCTGCTGCCCCTGATCGGCCAGAGCAAGGACCAGAAGTACGACGCCTCCCTGGACCTGACCACCCCTGAATCGGTGGACTTCTCGGTGACCCACGAACTGGACGACCAGTGGACCCTGTACGCAGGCAGCACGTGGACCCGCTGGAGCCGTCTGAAAGAAATCACCGTGGAGAACAAGGGCGTACCTGGCCCATTGGGTTCGCAGTTCGGCGAAATCACCGAAGATCAGAACTGGCACGACACCTGGGCGCACGCCATCGGTACTTCGTACAAGCTGAACAAACAGTGGGTACTGCGGACCGGCCTGTCGTTTGACCAGGCCCCGACCAACAACGTCGATCGCTCCCCACGCATCCCGACTGGCGACCGTACCATCTTCAGCCTGGGCGCTGGCTGGAGCCCAACGGATGACCTGACCATCGACGTGGCCTACTCCTACCTCAAGGAAGAAGCGGTCAAGGTCAACAATAAAAACGACCGTGGCCAGACCTACAACGCCAAGTATGAAAACTGGGCAAACGGCTTTGGTGTGGGCGCGACCTACCGCTTCTGATTCACGGCGCACCTGAATGGCGCGCTGGCTGAACAGCAAAAAGCCCCGCTCTCTGGTTCAGAGGCGGGGCTTTTCAGTGGCTGGCGTTCAGGGTTGCGAAGCCAGTGCCTGCTCCACCGCCGCGATGAATTCCTGGCTTTCGGGCTTGGTCAGGCTGGAGAAGCTGGCGATCACCTTGCCCTGGCGGTCCACCACATACTTATAGAAGTTCCACTTCGGCGAACTGCTTTGTTCGGCAAGCACCTTGAACAGGTGGGTGGCGCTGGCACCGCGGACTTTCTGCGGCTCGGTCATGGTGAAGGTCACGCCATAGTTGACGTAACAGACCTTGGCCGTCTCGGCGCCATCCCCGGACTCCTGCTTGAAGTCATTGGACGGCACGCCAAGCACTTCCAGCCCCTGGTCCTTGTAACGCTGGTACAGCGCCTCAAGGCCTTTGAACTGTGGGGCGAAACCACAGAAGCTGGCAGTGTTGACCACCACCAGCGGTTTGCCGGCAAACCGTTGGCACAGGTCGATGGACTCCTTGGCATGCAGCTTGGGCAATGAGCCCGACAGCAGCGCCGGGCACTCGGCGCCCAGCGCCGGACCTGCAACCAGCACCAGCAGAGCGGGAACAGCAAGCCAGCGCATCAGCATATCGGGTGTCCTCGAGAAGTCGTCAGGGGGCGACGTTACTCGCCCTGAACGAATGATGGCAAGTAGCTATTTAGCACGCTCCCAGTCCCAGTTGCATCATGGCCAGGCCGCCCTGATGCCAGCCCCACCAGGCCAGCGCCAACAGCAGCGCGACAACGGCCGCCGCCACCAGCTTGAGGGCGATCCGGCTCATGCCGCACTGGCCAGGGCTTGCAGACGCGCCACCGGACGCTCACGCACGGGCCAGTTCAAGGCGGCCGCCAGCAGGCTGAGGAGAATCGCTACTTGCCAGATCAAGTCGTAGTTTCCTGTTCGGTCATACACCACCCCGCCCAACCAGCCACCGAGGAACGAGCCCAACTGGTGAAAGAGGAAAACGATCCCTCCCAGCATAGAGAGATTTCGCACACCGAACATAGTCGCCACCGTACCGTTGGTCAAAGGCACCGTCGACAGCCAGAGGAAGCCCATGGCCATGCCAAACAGGTAGGCGCTGGTCTGGGTGACCGGCATCCACAGGAACAGCCCGATCACCACCGCGCGCAGCAGGTACAGGCCGGTCAGCAGGCGCGGCTTGGACATGCGCCCGCCGAGCCAGCCCGCGGTGTAGGTGCCGAAGATATTGAACAGACCAATCAAGGCCAGCACCGTGGTGCCGACCGTGGCCGGCAGGTGCTGGTCCACCAGGTAGGCCGGCAAGTGCACGCCGATGAACACCACTTGGAAACCACAGACAAAAAAGCCGAACGCCAGCAACCAGAAGCCGGTGTGCGAACAGGCCTCGCGCAAGGCCTGCATCAGCGTCTGCTCGTGCCCCAGCACCGGCAGCGGCTTGTCCTTGAGCATGCTCACCAGCGGCACGATCAGCGCCACCAGCACGCCCAGCACCAGCAGCGCGCTGGACCAACCGAGCCAGCCGATCAATCCCAAAGTGCCGGGCAGCATGGCGAACTGGCCGAAGGAGCCGGCGGCACTGGCGATTCCCATGCCCATGCTGCGTTTCTCCGCCGGCAAGGCACGTCCGACCACGCCGAGAATCACCGAAAACGACGTGCCGGACAGGCCGATACCGATCAACAGGCCGGCACTGAGCGACAGCGACAGCGGCGAATCGGCCAAGCCCATGAACACCAGGCCCACCGCGTACAGGACACCCCCCACCAGCACCACTTTTGCCGCACCAAAGCGATCGGCCAGGGCGCCGGTAAAGGGCTGCGCCAGGCCCCAGATCAGATTCTGCAAGGCGATGGCGAAGGCGAACACTTCGCGCCCCCAGCCGAACTGCTCACTCATCGGCGGCAGGAACAGGCCGAAGCCATGCCGTACCCCGAGTGACAACGCCAGAATCAGCGCACTCCCAAGTAGAATCCAACCGCTGGCACGCCACATCGATGTCATTGTTATTCTCCAATCGCGGGTATATACCCGCTTAAACTCGAAAAAACCCGCTTCATGCGAGTTCGTCTAGCAAGGCCAGCAACGTTGCGCGCTTCTCGGCGCCCAACCGATCGATCAAACGTTGTTGCGCCGCTTCCCAGGCCGGCAAAGCCGCCGCCAGGCGCTCACGCCCGGCCTCGGTCAATTGCACGATACGGTTGCGTTGGTCTTCACCCTCGTCCAACCGCACCAGCCCCTCGCCTTCGAGCACCCGCAGATTACGCCCCAGGGTGCTGCGATCCAGGCCCATGGCCTCGGCCAGGGTGGAAATACTCGGCTGATCCAGGCGCTGCAGATTGCACAGCAAAGAATACTGGGCAACGTTGATCCCGAAGCCGTCGAGGGCGCCGTCGTAATGCCTGCTGACGCCACGGGCGGCGCGACGCAGGTTGGTGCATAAACACTGAGAGGCTAGCATGGTGCGTGTATATACCCGCGTTTAACTTTATGCAAGCTTTGCTTACGATTTGCTCCTACCGGTGGTTTCGCTCAAACCAGCGCCAAAGCCATCAGGACCGCCACTTCCAGCAGTTCCAGCAAGGCCCCCGCCGTATCTCCAGTTGTCCCGCCGAGACGCCGCTGCATCAAATGACGCACACCAACGAACACCCCCGCCGCCGCCAGCAGCGCAATCACCCCACTCCAACCCGCCACCAGCACACACGCCAGCGCACTGAGCAGCAGTACCCGCCGGCCGGCCTGACGTGGCAAGTGGTCGGCCAGCGCCTGCCCCAGCCCACCTGCCCGCACATAAGGCGTGGTCAGGAACAAACCAAGCAAGGCCGTGCGCCCAAGCAGGGGCGCGAGGATCAGCCCGACCGTGGCCTGCTGTTCGATCAGCGCCAGCAAGGCGGCGAACTTGAGCAGCAGCACCAGCACCAGGGTGACCACGGCAATCGGTCCGCTGCGCGGGTCTTTCATGATGGCCAGGGTGCGTTCGCGATCACCAAATCCGCCGAGCCAGGCATCGGCACTGTCGGCCAGACCGTCCAGGTGCAAGCCGCCACTGAGCACCACCCAGACCGTCAACAGAATGGCCGCGTGCAACAGCGCCGGCGCCCCCGCCAGTAGTCCGTTCAGGCCCCACAACAGCCCACCGAACAGCAGGCCCACCAACGGATAAAACAGCAGCGAGCGCCCCAGTTCCTGGGGTGACGGCATGCCTGGCAGGCGAATCGGCAGGCTGCTGAGAAATTGCAGGGCGATCCACAGTGGCAACATCTCTACACCTCTTCCCGAAGCACGGCGTCAGCCTCGACTTGCAGGGAGAACAGCCCGCCGTGACCGACCTCGACGTTCAGCAATTGCTCGCGCGGCAGCCCGCGCGCGCGCGCCAGCAGCAGGCGCATGACCCCGCCATGGCTGACCAGCAACACCCGCTCACCGGCATAGGCCTGATGCAAGCGCTGCACCGCCGCCAACACCCGCGCCGAGAACGCGCTCACGGGCTCGCCCTCGGGCGGGGTAAAGCCATAGGGGTCGGACCAGAACCGGCCAAGGGCGTCAGCGTCAGTCTCCATCAACGCTGCAGCGCTGCGCCCTTCCCAGGCACCAAAATGCAGCTCTTGCAGATCCCGCTCCAGGCTGACCGGCACCCCCAACTGCGCCCCCAGTTCCTCGGCAAATCGCGCACAGCGCTGCAGGGGCGAACTGATCAGGCGGTCCCAGGGGCCGGCGCCCACTACGGCGGCCCGCATCTGCTGCCAACCCAACGGCGTCAGCGCGTCATCCAGACTGCCACGCAGGCCGCCGCCCAGTTCGGTTTCACCGTGGCGCAGCAGGTCCAGGTGCAAGCTCATGCCGGGCGATCGGCAACCGCCGCCTCGGCAAAGGTCGCCATCTGCCCGTGCAGGTCACAGGCCAGGCGCAGCAAGGGCACCGCCAGCGCCGCACCGCTGCCCTCGCCCAGGCGCAAGCCGAGGTCGAGCAACGGTTGCGCGTTCAAGGTTTCCAGGACATGGCGGTGGCCCGGCTCCGCGCCGCGATGGCCGAACAGCAGCCACTCGCGGCAAGCAGGATTGAGGCGTACGGCGATCAGGGCCGCGACGCTGCAGATAAAGCCGTCCACCAGCACCGCCAGCCCTTCCTGGGCACAGGCCAGGTAAGCGCCGACCAGCGCGGCGATTTCAAAGCCGCCGAGGTTGAACAGCGTTTGCAGCGGGTCACCGCACTGCGCCGCATGCAGCACCAGGGCACGCTCGATGACCTGGGTCTTGTGGCTGACGCCCGCCGTGTCCAGGCCGGTGCCCGGTCCGGTGAGATGGGCCACCGGGCAATCCAGCAAGGCACAGGCCAAGGCGCTGGCCGCAGTGGTATTGCCAATGCCCATCTCGCCGCCGATAAACAGCTCCGCGCCTTCGGCCAGGGCTCGCAACACCGTGTCGCGTCCGGCTTGCAGGGCTTGTGCGCCCTGGGCCGGCGTCATGGCCGGGCCATGGGCGAAGTTGGCGGTGCCAGGGCCCAGGTGCAAGTGTCGCACCCCCAGCAGGTTCAACGACGGGGTCACGGTACCGAGGTCGACCACCTCCAGCCGGGCTTGCAGTTGGCGCGCCAGCACGCTGATGGCCGCGCCGCCGTTGACGAAGTTGCGCAACATCTGCCCGGTGACTTCCTGGGGAAAGGCCGAGACCCCTTCGGCCACCACTCCGTGGTCACCGGCAAAAATCCCGATCCACAGCTGGTTCAGGCTCGGCTTGACCCGGCCTTGCAGCCCCGCCAACTGCACCGCCACCGCTTCTAGCTGACCCAACGAGCCGGCCGGCTTGGTCAGTTGCTGCTGCAATTGCCTTGCGTCTTCCAAGGCTTGGCGATCAATGGCCTTGCACGGGGTCAGCCACCAGGAGTGAGTCATAACGCAGTACCTTTCAAAGTCAGGGGCAGGCCGGCAACGGTCAACACGACACGCTGACAGCGTTCGGCCAGGGCTTGATGCAACCAACCGGCTTCATCGACATAACGGCGAGTCAATTCACCCAGCGGCACGACCCCCATTCCGGTCTCGTTGCTGACCAGTATTACTTCTCCCGGCAACGACGCCAGGCAGTCCAGCAGGGCTTCACGCTCCTGGGCCAGGCGCTCGGGGTTGTCGAGCATCAGCAGGTTGGTCAGCCACAGGGTCAGGCAATCCACCAGCAGGCAGCGCTCGGCACTGGCGGTTTCGCGCAGTACCCGGGCCAGCGCCAGGGGCTCCTCGATTAATCCCCACTCAACCGGACGGCGCGCCCGGTGGTGGGCGACGCGGGCATTCATTTCACCGTCCAGCGGCTGGCTGGTGGCAATGTAGGTCACCGCCAGAGAGCTGTCGGCGGCCAGCTTTTCAGCCAGGCGGCTTTTGCCGGAACGGGCACCGCCGAGGATCAATTGCAGCATGGTCTTAACCTTCTATGAGCGGTACCGGGATCACCGCGCCGTTGTAGGAGCAAGGCTTGCCGGCGAAGGCGCCTGCCGCAGCAGCTCAAATCCCACAGAGCTCACGCAACAACCCGGTATCCAGATGTTTCTCCACCAGGTCCGCCAGGCGTTCAATATCACCCTCGCGCAACCTGTGATAATCAACCGCCTGCACATCCTCCAGGCCCGCCCAGCGCAACAGTGCACTGCACGCGGCCGGGGACTCGAACAGGCCATGCAGGTAAGTGCCGAGGACTTGCCCATCGGCACTCTGGGCGCCATCGCTGCGGCCATCGTCAAGCCACACTGCGGGCTGCTCCAGGGCCACACCGTGGGTGACCCCGGCGTGAATTTCATAACCACTGACCGCGGCGTTTTCCAGCACCAGGCGGCCACGCACATTGCGCAGTTGCTTCTCGGCCTCAAGCACGGTGTCGAAGGCCAGCAAGCCGAGCCCGGCACTGGAGCCCGCGGCGCCTTCCAAGCCCAGCGGATCATGCAACGTTGCGCCGAGCATTTGCAGGCCGCCGCAGATACCCAGCAGCTTGCCGCCGTAGCGCAGGTGACGGGCGATGGCGGTGTCCCAGCCGTTGGCGCGCAAGTATGCGAGGTCGCTGCGCACGCTCTTGGAGCCCGGCAGGATGATCAGGTCGGCGGGCGGTATCGCCTGGCCCGGCCCGACGAATTGCAGATCGACCTGCGGGTGCAGGCGCAGCGGATCGAAGTCGGTGTGATTACTGATGCGCGGCAACACCGGCACCACCACCTTGAGCACCTGTTCGGCCTTGTCGGCCTGGCGCTGGTCGATGCCGTCCTCGGCCTCCAGGTGCAGGTCCATGACATAGGGCAACACCCCGATCACCGGTTTGCCGGTCCGCGCCTCCAGCCAGTCCAGGCCCGGTTGCAGCAAAGCGATGTCACCGCGAAAACGGTTGATGATGAAGCCCTTGACCCGCGCCTGCTCGCTGGCCGACAGCAACTCCAGGGTGCCCACCAGGTGAGCGAAGACTCCGCCACGATTGATATCGGCAATCAACACCACCGGGCAATCGACGGCCTCGGCAAAGCCCATGTTGGCAATGTCGCCGGCCCGCAGGTTGATCTCGGCCGGCGACCCCGCCCCTTCCACCATCACCAGCGGATAGGCCGCGCTCAGGCGTTGGTGCGAGGCGAGCACCGCCTGCATGGCGATGGCCTTGTAGTCGTGGTAGGCGACGGCATTCATGCTGGTCACCGCGCGCCCGTGAATGATCACTTGGGCGCCGGTATCGCTATTGGGCTTGAGCAGCACCGGGTTCATGTCGGTGTGGGGTTCGAGATGGGCGGCCTGGGCCTGCACCGCCTGGGCCCGGCCGATTTCGCCGCCGTCGGCGGTGACCGCGCTGTTGAGCGCCATGTTCTGCGGTTTGAACGGCACCACCGACACCCCCTGGCGCGTCGCCCAACGGCAGAGCGCCGTCACCAGGGTGCTTTTGCCGGCATCGGACGTGGTGCCTTGTACCATCAACGTTGGCATGGAGTTTCCTTGGCATAGGCGACAAAGGCACGCTCCAGGCGCAACCAGTCGGTTTCGTCGGCCGGCAAGCCGAAGCGCAGGCTGCTGTTGTGGCTGAACAGGCGCAGCAAGATGCCCTGGCGCGCCATGAATTCATACAGGTGCTCGGCACGTTCGGTGCTCAACCACTGAAACAGCGCACAACCGCCCTGAGGCTTGAAGCCATGCCGCTTCAGCAGTTCGACCAGGCGTTCGCTCGCCTCTTCGCTGCGCTCGCGCTGGCGGCGGTGACCTTCGCTGTCGAGCAGGCAGGCTTGCCCCAGCACCCGCGTCGGCCCGGCAACTGCCCAGGGCCCCACCTGCTCGGCAAGCAGATTGAGCAGCCGCCGTTCGGCCAGGACAAACCCCAGGCGCACGCCGGCCAGGCCGAAGAACTTGCCGAAGGAGCGCAACACGATCAGCCCGACCTGATGGGTAAAAGACGCCAGGCTCAGGTGCGGGGTGTTGTCCATGAACGCTTCATCCACCACCAGCCAGCCGCCTCTCTGGGCCAGACGGGCATGCCAGTCGAGCAGGCGCTCCGGGGTCAGGCTCAGGCCCGTGGGGTTGTTGGGGTTGACCACCACCAGCACGTCGAGGTTGTCGATGAAAAACTCCACCTCCTGCTCCAGCACCTCGCGCACGATATAGCCGTTACGCCGCCAGGCTTCGGCGTGTTCGGCGTAACAGGGCGACAGTACGCCGACCTTGCCGGCCCGCCGCAAGCGCGGCAGCAACTGGATGGCCATCTGCGAACCGGCGACGGGCAGCACCTGCGTCGCGCCATAGTATTGCCGGGCAGCCTGTTCCAGGCCGTCCTCGGTTTCCGGCAAGCGGGCCCAGGCCCTGGCGGGAATCGGCGGGATTTCCCACGGCCAAGGTGCCAGCCCGCTGGAGAGGTCGAGCCAGTCCGCTTCGGCAATCCCGTAGTGCAACGCCGCCTTGCGCAGGCGGCCACCGTGCTCAAGCATAAAACTCAGCCCCCACACAGAGGATCAGCAGCCATAACCATACCCCGCGCTGGACCAGCAGCCAGCCACGGTCGATGGCGCTGGCGTCCGCCGGCACGCCTTCACCCAAGGGCGGACGCTGGTGCAGTTCGCCATGATAGATCGCCGCCCCACCCAACTCGACGCCCAGTGCGCCCGCCCCGGCAGCCATCACCGGCCCCGCATTCGGGCTGTCCCAGGTCGGTCCCTGGGTGCGCCAGCACTTGAGGGCCAGCCGGGTCTTGCCGAGCACCGCGTAGGTCAGGGCCACCAGGCGTGCGGGAATGTAGTTGAGCACGTCATCGATTTTCGCCGCCGCCCAGCCGAAACGCTCGAAACGCTCGTTGCGATAGCCCCACATGGCATCCAGGGTATTGCTCAGGCGATACAGCACCACCCCGGGCGCACCGGCCACGGCGAACCAGAACAACGCGGCAAACACCGCATCGCTGCCATTTTCCAGGACCGACTCGGTGGCCGCGCGAGCCACTTCGTTGGCGTCCAGCTCACTGGTCTGGCGGCTGACCAGGTAACTGACGCGGGTGCGTGCTTCGTCCAGGTCATTGCTGCGCAGCGCCTGGGCCACCGGCTCGACGTGCTCCCCGAGGCTGCGCAAGCCCAAGGCGCAATACAGGGCGAGGATCTCGACGATCCAGCCGAGGTAGGGCAGCCAGGACAACGCCGTGGCCACCAGGGTCAGCGGCACCACGGCCAGCACCCACGCGGTCACCCCATGACTGCGCCAGCCACGGCCGGCTGAATTGAAACGCTGCTCGATGCGCCCGGCAAAACGACCGAACGCCACCAGCGGATGCCAGCGCTTGGGTTCGCCCAGCAGCGCATCCAGCGCAACGGCAGCGACACTCAACAACGCCACGCTCATTGACTCACTCCCCAGACATTTTCGTACAGCAGTTCATGCAGCGGACGCACGTGCGCCCAGCCTTCGAGGGCCAGCATTGGCGCCGGATAAAACGCCTTGACCGGGCCCAGGCAGAGAATCGCCACGGGTTTGGCGCCGGCTGGCAATTGCAACAGATCAGCCAGCGCCCGGGGCTCGAACAGCGAGACCCAGCCCATGCCCAGGCCTTCGGCGCGTGACGCCAGCCAGAGGTTCTGGATCGCGCAGGACAACGAAGCCATGTCCATTTCCGGCAAGGTGCGGCGGCCGAAAATATGCCGCTCGCGATCGTCCATCAATGCGGCGACCAGCACTTCGGCGCAATCGTTGATGCCTTCGACCTTGAGTTTCATGAACTCATCGCTGCGCTCGCCGAGGGCTTCGGCGGTGCGAATGCGTTCTTCCTCCACCAACGCCTGGAGCTGCCCGCGCAAAGTGCGGTCGCTGATGCGAATGAAGCGCCATGGCTGCATCAGGCCGACACTGGGCGCCTGATGCGCAGCTTCCAGCAAACGGCGCAGCAGCTCAGGCTCCACCGTGCCACCGCTGAAATGGCGCATGTCGCGGCGCTCGGCGATGGCGCGGTAGACCGCTGCGCGCTCGGTTTCGGTAAAGGCGTTGTCGGTCATGAGCCGTTCGCGAGCAAGCTCGCTCTCACAGGGTCTGGCGCAAACAACGCGGCTACAGCGCTGGGATTGGACGGAAAATAAAAGTGCACATAAGAAGCCGTCAGTCGCCCCTCACGATAAACCACCTCCGCGCCCCGCCCACCGTTCGGGCTCAGGCCGCGGGCAATCGGGGTCAGTTCGGTGCTGGTCAGGGAATGGTGGTAGGTGTGCCCACGCAACGCGCCTTCCGGCAGCTCGACCGCTTGCAGCGCCAGCGCCGCCAGGCGTTTTTGCATCACTGCAGCGCCTGCCAGCAACCCCACCAGTTCGGCACGGTTGCCATCAACGTCGGTCAGGGAGTCCAGCAGATACAGCATGCCGCCACACTCGGCGAGCAGCGGCTTGCCGGCGGCATGATGGGCACGGATGGCGTCGAGCATCGCGGTGTTGCGCGCCAAGGCCACGTGGTGCAATTCCGGGTAGCCCCCCGGCAGGTACAGGCTATCGGCCTCAGGCAACTGGCGGTCGCGGATCGGTGAGAAGAAATGCAACTGCGCGCCCATCGCGCGCAGCAAGTCCAGGCTCGCGCCATAGGTGAACGCAAAGGCTTCATCCCGGGCCACGGCAATGCGCACACCGGCCAGCAGGGGCTCGGCGGGGTTCACGTCGGGCGCGGCAAATTCCACCGCAGGCGGCAAGGCCACCTGGCAACTGCTGGCCAGGGCCTCGGCGGCGGCATCGAGGCGCAGGTCCAGGTCGTTCAGCTCACTGGCTTGCACCAGGCCCAGGTGCCGGCTCGGCAATTCGATCCCGGTTTCCCGGGACAACGCGCCATACCAACGCAAGCCTTCGGTGAGACTGCCTTCGAGCAACTGAGCATGGCGCAGGGTGCCCACCCGGTTGGCCAGCACACCGGCAAATGGCAGGTCCGGCTGATAACGCGCCAGGCCCAATGCCAGTGCACCAAAGGTCTGGGCCATGGCGGTGCCGTCGATTACCCCCAGCACCGGCACGCCGAAGTGGCGCGCCAGGTCGGCGCTGGACGGGGTGCCGTCGAACAGGCCCATGACCCCTTCGATCAGGATCAGGTCAGCCTCGGCGGCGGCTTCCCACAACAGGCGGCGACTTTCCTGCTCGCCGACCATCCACATGTCCAGTTGATACACCGGCTGGCCACTGGCGCGTTCGAGAATCATCGGGTCGAGAAAATCCGGGCCACACTTGAACACCCGGACCTTGCGCCCCTGATTGCGGTGCAAACGGGCCAGGGCAGCGGTGACGGTGGTCTTGCCCTGGCCGGAGGCTGGTGCGGCGATCAGGACCGCCGGGCAAAAACGACTGCCAGTCATGAAAGGAGGCTCACAGCTCGACGCCTTTTTGCGCCTTGATCCCGGCCTGGAACGCATGCTTGATCACGCCCATTTCGGTGACGGTGTCCGCCAGTTCGATCATTTGTTCTTTGGCGCCGCGGCCGGTGACTACCACGTGTTGCATCGGCGGGCGGGCTTGCAAGTCGCTGAGCACTTGATCGAGATCAAGGTAGCCATGCTTGAGGGCGATGTTCAGCTCATCGAGCACCACCAGGCCGATGGCCGGGTCGCGCAGCAACTCGCGGGACACCTGCCAGGCGGCCTCGGCAGCGGCGATATCGCGCTGGCGGTCCTGGGTTTCCCAGGTGAAGCCCTCGCCCATCACATGAAACCGCACTTGCTGCGGGAAGCGCCGGAAGAACAGCTCCTCACCCGTGCTGTTGCGGCCCTTGATGAACTGCACCACACCGCACTGCATGCCATGGCCCATGGCGCGGGCGAGCATGCCGAACGCCGAACTGCTCTTGCCTTTGCCGTTGCCGGTCAGCACCAGCAGCAGGCCACATTCGTTGGGCGAGTTGGCAATACGTTCATCGATCACGGCTTTTTTGCGCTGCATGCGCGCCAGGTGGCGTTCGTCACGATCAGGGGAATCAGTCATGGGGGAGCTCTCCGTTGAGGCTGGATAACGGCGGGCAGGCATAGAAATAGACGGCAAGAAGCCTGGCATCGCCCACCGTGATGCCGCTGGATGGATCAGGCCGGTCTCCGGGCTCATGAGTGGCGCGCTGGCCGGACGACGCGCCTTCCCATATCGGACACCGATACAGTGGCTCAAAGCGTCGTTTTCACTCATTTACCGTTGCGGGGGCAGCGCCGGGATCGTCACTCGTCCTGTCATGGCACGCGTGCTCACCGGCTTCCCTGTTTCACTCGATCGACCCTGAGGTCACCGAGCACCTGAAACAAGTCGCGAAGGTTAGTGGGTTGGGGGTGGAGCGTCAATTAAAGCCGCACCTGATGGATTGAACCTAAGACCCTGCTGGCTCCTCTATGCATTAACTGGTGCATTCAAAGGGAGAGCCGCATGTCCAAGTCCCGCCTCGTCGCTGTCATCGCCCTGGCCGCCGGCCTGGCTGCCTGCACAGAAACCTCGACCCTCAGGGTCGAGGACGGCACCGGGCCTTCGCCCAAGTTGCCTGAACCCAACAAAACCCTGATTCCCACCGTCAACATCGCCCCTGCCGTCGGCTGGGCCCATGGCGCCAAACCGACCGCCGCGCCCGGCACCCAGGTGGCTGCTTTTGCCGAAGGCCTGGAGCATCCACGCTGGCTCTACGTACTGCCCAACGGCGATGTGTTGGTCGCCGAAACCAATGCACCGCCCAAACCCGACGATGCCAAAGGCATCCGTGGCTGGGTCATGGGCAAGGTCATGGCCCGCGCTGGCGCCACGGTGCCAAGCGCCAACCGCATCACCCTGCTACGCGACAGCAACCACGATGGCGTGGCCGAAACCCGCACCCGCTTTATCGAAAACCTCAACTCACCGTTCGGCATGACCCTGGTGGGCAACGACTTGTACGTCGCCGACACCGATCGTTTGCTGCGCTTTAACTATGTCGAGGGGCAAACCTCGATCACCAGCAAACCGATGAAAGTCATCGACCTGCCCGGTGGCACGCTGAATCACCACTGGACCAAAAACGTCGTCGCCAGCCAGGACGGCAGCAAGCTGTATGTCACAGTGGGCTCCAACAGCAATGTCGGGGAAAACGGCCTGGAGCAGGAGCAGGGCCGCGCCGCCATCTGGGAGGTGGATCGCGCCACCGGCCGTCAGCGGATTTTCGCCTCGGGCCTGCGCAACCCCAATGGCCTGGCCTGGGAGCCAAGCTCGGGCAAACTGTGGACGGCGGTCAACGAACGGGACGAGATCGGCAGCGACCTGGTGCCGGACTACATCACCTCGGTCAAGGACGGCGGCGTTTATGGCTGGCCCTTCAGTTACTACGGCCAGCACGTCGATGTCCGCGTCAGCCCGCAAGACCCGGACTTGGTGGCCAAGGCCATTTCCCCGGACTACGCGGTGGGTCCACACACCGCCTCCCTGGGCCTGACCTTCGCCGAAGGCAGCACGTTGCCTGCGCCGTTCACCGAAGGCGCGTTTATCGGCCAGCATGGCTCGTGGAACCGCAAACCGCACAGCGGCTATAAGGTGATCTTCGTGCCCTTCAGTGCCGGCAAACCGAGCGGGCAGCCGGTGGATGTGCTGAGCGGCTTCCTCAATCAGGACGAAGAGGCCATGGGCCGGCCGGTGGGGGTGGTGATCGATCGACAGGGGAGCTTGCTGGTGGCCGACGACGTGGGCAACAAAGTGTGGCGGGTGTCCGCGCGCCAGTAACTTCAGCGCCTAGCGTTTGCGGCACAGCGTCAGGCCATCCCCCAGGGGCAATAACGACAGGTCGACCCGCGGATCATCCTTCAAGGCCAGGTTGAGTGCCTGGATGGCGCGGGTGTCGGCGCTCTCGGGCTGGAGCTCCAGGACTCGGCCACTCCACAGGGTGTTGTCGAAGACCGCCAGCCCGCCACTGCGCAACAGGCGCAGGGCACTTTCCAGGTAGGCCGGATAGTTGGCCTTGTCGGCATCGATGAATATCAAGTCGAAACGACCACCCTGACCGTGCTGCTCTAGTTGCGCCAGGGTCTGCAACGCCGGTGCCAGGCGCAGCTCGATGCGCTCGCTGAGGCCGGCTTCCTGCCAGTAGCGGCGCGCCGTGGCGTTGTAGTCACCGAGGATGTCGCAGCAGATCAGTTGACCGTCGTCCGGCAAGGCCGCCGCCATGCACAGGGCGCTGTAACCGGTGAAGGTTCCCACTTCTATAATTCGGCGCGCGCCCGTGAGCTTGACCAGCAACGCCAGGAACTGGCCTTGCTCCGGCGCCACCTGCCAACGCGCCAGGGGCAGCGCCTGGGTTTCGTCACGCAGACGACGTTGCAGCGGCGTTTCGCGCAGCGAGACGTCGAGCAGGTACTGATACAGGGCATCGTCGAGATTGAGCGTACGCGCGGTCATCACCACCTCTGCCAACCCATTGTGAGCTAGGGATTGCGCGCCAAATGCTCGGGTTGCAGTACGCGCTTGGCGCTCAGGTAGGCTTTTTGCCAATAGGCTTTGGACAAGCTGTCGAGCTTGACCGTACCACCGGTGGCCGGGGCATGCACGAAGCGCCCTTCGCCGACGTAGATACCGGCGTGACTGACCCGTGAACCGCCGTTGGTGGCGAAGAAAATCACATCCCCGGTCTGCAGGGCTTCTTTGCCGACGCTCGGGGCCTGCATGCCGATCATTTCGCCGGTGGTGCGCGGCAGGGAAATACCGGCTGCGTCCCGGTAGACATAGCCAATCAAGCCACTGCAATCAAATCCCGAATCCGGTGTATTACCGCCCCAGCGATAAGGGGTTCCCACCAGGCCCAGGGCGCGGAACAGCACGTCTTCAACAGCCGGGGAAAAATTCTGGGTAGGCGCGAAAATCGGCGCGCGGACCACTTTGGCCGGCGGTGGCGTGCGACTGGCACAGGCGCTGAGCAGCGCGACACAGAACACGAGTGCAAGGCGGGCCGACATCGTCATTACCGAACATCCTGATCTGGCTACGGCTGTCTCTGCCGGGAGGCTGAAAACAAAACCGCGTAAGCAGGGCTTACGCGGTTAGTTGATCAACAATAGATCAGGATTCTAGCGGCTACGCGCCAAACTTCAAGTAAGACTTTAAGTTTGCACTACAAAAAGGAGGGGTATTGCCGAGGAAGGGATTTTTCCGCTGGCTGGCGCTCGCCTGGAGCGCCCTTGCCAGCCTGCCCGCTTACTTGCGGGCAGTGACCGTGGTCGGAGCCATGGCGAGGGCGCGCTTGGCTTCGATGAAGGTCTTGCTCCAGTAGCTGTCGCCCAGGCTATCGACCCGGACACCGCCGCTGCGGCTGCTGCTGGAGTGGATGAACTGGTTGTCACCCAGGTAGATCCCGGCGTGGCTGACACGCCCGCGACGACCGTTGGTGGCGAAGAACAGCAGGTCGCCCGGTTCCAGCTTGCTGCGCGAAACCAGCGGAGCATCAACGTTGATCATTTCGCGGGTGGAGCGCGGCAGGTTCATGCCCGCTTCCTCACGGAACAGATAGCCGATGAAGCCGCTGCAATCGAAACCGGCTTCAGAGGTACCGCCAAAACGGTAACGAGTACCGATCAGGGACATGCCACGTTCGAGGATGCTGTCGGCCAGAACCGGCATCTGGTAAGGCTTGCGGCCCGCAAATGCGGCCAGCTCTTTTTCGGTTGCCAGTTCTTCCTGGGAAACAGCGGAAGACTGTGCGGTAACAGAGTGCTTGACCTGTTGCTGGGGCTCTTGCTGGGACACTGGGGAGTGTGCAGCGCAACCAAACAACAGGGTGACGAGTGCGAGAGGCACGAGGGGTGCGAAGCGCTTTAGCATGGGCACGACCGTGGCTGAATTGTGTAAAGAAGCCGAGACTATGCCTTCTATCATCCTCATTTGCAAATTCAATCGATTTAAATGTGACTTTGCGGTTTCGCCCTGTCATCTAAGCGCTTAAGTCCATTTTAAATCTGCACGCATCTCGAACGCCGTTCGTCTGCGGGTTTTCTGGCGCCTGAAATTTGCCGAAACGCGCTGCAGGCCGCGGTTTTACCAGCCCAGGGTTTCTTTGAGGAAGGGAATGGTCAGCTTGCGCTGAGCCTGCAGGGACGCCTGGTCGAGGCGCTCAAGCAGCTCGAACAGGGCACTCATGCTGCGGGTACCGCGAGTCAGGATAAAATGCCCGACTTCGTCGGTCAGGTGCAGACCACGGCGCGAGGCACGCAGTTGCAGGGCGCGCAACTTGTCCTCATCGGACAGCGGCCGCATCTGGAAAATCAACGCCAGGGTCAAACGGGATTTGAGGTCAGCCAGCTTGACCGGCAATTCCCGCGGCGAAGTCGACGCCGCGATCAGCAAACGCCGGCCACTGTCACGCAGGCGATTGAACAGGTGGAACAGCGCCTCTTCCCAGTCCGCCCGGCCGGCGACCGCCTGCAGGTCATCCAGGCACACCAGTTCGTACTGTTCGAGGTTGTCGAGGATTTCAATACCCCGGTCCAGCAACTCGGCCAACGGCAGGTACACCGCCGGCTCGCCCAACTGCTCGAAGCGCAGGCACGCCGCCTGCAGCAAGTGCGTACGCCCTACGCCGTCCTTGCCCCACAGATAGATCAGGCTTTCGGTCCAGCCGGCGTCGGCTTCGCACAGGCGTTCGACATAGCCGAGTGCAGCGGCGTTGGCGCCAGGGTAGTAATTGATAAAGGTGGCGTCATCACGCAGACGCACACCTAGGGGCAGCTGAATCGGTTTCATGCTGACTGAACAGTTCCAAAGGAACCGTTAGTGGCCTCTGTGTAAAGTTTGCAAAGTTTATACCCGTGAAGCCAGCCGCACAATGCAACAGACCATAAGCAAAATCAAAGGTTTGCGTTAACTTGCCAGTATCGGGCCAGACGCGCTCACGCCTCGGGCCCCTGGACCCCGCTGTACATTCCCGAATCCTTGTACAAATCTTGCACGTGACGCACCAGCACCATGATCACCGCCGCCACCGGCAACGCCAGCAGGATCCCGGTAAAGCCGAACAGCTCGCCGCCGGCCAGGATCGCAAAGATCACCGCCACCGGATGCAGGCCAATCCGATCCCCCACCAGTAACGGCGTCAGCACCATGCCTTCCAGGGCCTGGCCAACCATGAACACCGCGACAATCCCGATCATCGGGTACAGGTCGCCCCCAAACTGGAACAGTCCGGCAATCAACGCCGCGCCAATCCCGATCACAAAGCCCATGTAGGGCACGATGGCCGCCAGGCCGGCAATCAGGCCGATCAACAACCCCAGCTCCAGGCCGATCAGCATCAGGCCCGCCGCATAGATCACCCCCAGCGCCAGCATCACCAACAACTGCCCGCGCACGAAGGCGCCCAGCACCTCATGGCATTCGCCGGCCAGCGACACCAGCCGCGCCTCACGATCACGAGGCAACAGGCTGCGGATCTTGGCCATCATCACGTCCCAATCGCGCAGCAGGTAGAAGCTCACCACCGGGATCAACACCAGGTTGGCCAGCAACCCGATCAACGCCAGGCTCGACGCCGTAGCCTGGCTCAGCACCACCCCGACGATATCGGTGGTCTGCCCCATGTGCTCACTGATGGCGGCCTTGACCTTGTCAAACTTCCAGAAGCCGTCCGCCAGTCCCAACTTGGCCTGCGCCCATGGCATCGCAGTGTGCTGCAGCCAGTCGAGCATCTGCGGGGCCAGTTCGTACAGGCGCAACAACTGCTTGGCCAGCATCGGCACCAGCACCAGCAACAAGGCCATGACGATCAAGGTGAATACGGTAAATACCGCCACCACCCCCCAGGTCCGCGACAGCCCGTACTTTTCCAGGCGATCGACCATCGGGTCGAACAGGTACGCCAAGCCCAGCGCCACCAGAAACGGCGTGAGGATCGGGTGTAACAGATAAATGAACAGACACAGCAGGACGACCCCACCCAGCCAAACCCAACGCCGCGAATCGGCCATGTACCACTCCTGCTTCTATATAGGAAAAGAAAAACTACCAGCGAAAACTCAATTGCGCTTTGGGTGCCACTGCCGCAGGTGCACCCTCGGCGCCTGGCGGCGGTGGCACAGTGGCCACTACGGTCACTTCCTGCAACTTGGCCAGGCTCAACTGGGCACGCAGTTGCTCGCTACTGCCATTGACCCGATAGACGATCCGGTCGCCCACCACCCGCTGCAAACGGGCACCAAAGGGCTCCAGCAAACGCCCCAGCGCGGCATAACGCTCAAGGTTCATGCCCTGCACCTCCAACAACTGCTCGCCGGACGCCCCCGATTTAGAGACAAAGCGCGGCGCCAGGCGCTCACTCACTGCCAGCAATACCGCGTCGGCGACCGCCGCACTGTCCACCCCCTGCACGCTGCCCTGCTCACGCTGGTCTCCCAGCCAAAGATGCCACTTGGCCTGCCAGGTACCGCCGTCCTCACGCGCATGCACCGCCAGCAGGCCATCGGCGCCATAACGCTCGGAGGCACTGCGCAACGGGGTGGAATCGTTACCTTCCAGGTTGGGCGCGGTGGCGACCAGTTGCTCACTCAAGTCGGCCAGCGGCAGGCGCAAGGGTAACCCACGATGCTGGGCCGCACGGCGCAAGGGCTCGGCACTGGACTGGCCGTCGCCCACCAGGCTCGAGCCTTCGCTGGAGTCGTTGAGCCACCAACCGAGGATCGACGGCCGATTGGCGCCCCACAAGGCCAACCCGGCCTGGCGCAGTGCGCGATCGGTACTCGCCGGATCGAACTCGACCTGCAGGCTTTCCGGCGGCCCGGCATCGTAGCCGTACTGACTGATGATTTGTTGCGGGTCCTTGCGCAAGGCCGCCACACCGGGGCTTTGCAAGGCCTTGGCATCCCCGGTCAGACGCAACACCAGGGTGTCGAGCGCACGCTGGGTGGCTTGGTCGCGCTCTTGCGGGGTCTGGTTGCTGACCGGTTCGCGCACCTGATAGAGACCTTTGACGGTTTGGGCCTGGCTGGCCAGGCTGAGCACTGACAACACACCGGCAAATAGCAATTTACACAGACGCATGGAAGATTCCCGACGACAGAAAGCGGCTGGAACACACCGCATGAATCGATTCGAACAGGGCTGTGACCATGCGCCCCGGCAAAACATTCACGCGATCGCTGGAAGTTTTTACTCCGTCATAACCATAGACGGTAAACGGCTCTACCTTATACAGCGGTACGCGAGGCCACCAGCGCCGGCATTTTTTGCTTTTTTTTGCCGATATGCCCCTGCCCGTCGGCCCGAGGATGGCCGCTGCCCCTCAAGCCTGATAAAATCGCGCGCCTTCGCAGACCGGCAATGGCCGGGTGACCTGAATTGTTTTGCGCGGCACTCCCGCCAGGACGCTTTCAGCCTTCCCGCCAGACTCGGTCGTTACCCCTGAATCCCCCCTAAAGGCCTGGATCATGAGCAAGCAACCCTCCCTGAGCTACAAGGACGCCGGTGTAGACATCGACGCCGGTGAAGCATTGGTCGAACGCATCAAGAGCGTCGCCAAGCGCACTGCGCGCCCGGAAGTCATGGGCGGCCTGGGCGGTTTCGGCGCCCTCTGCGAAATCCCGGCCGGCTACAAGCAGCCTGTACTGGTTTCCGGCACCGACGGTGTTGGCACCAAGCTGCGCCTGGCACTGAACCTGAACAAGCACGACAGCATCGGCATCGACCTGGTGGCCATGTGCGTTAACGACCTGGTGGTTTGCGGCGCCGAACCGCTGTTCTTCCTGGACTACTACGCCACCGGCAAGCTGAACGTCGAAACCGCCACCCAGGTTGTCACTGGCATTGGTGCTGGCTGCGAACTGTCCGGCTGCTCCCTGGTCGGCGGCGAAACCGCTGAAATGCCTGGCATGTACGAAGGCGAAGACTACGACCTGGCTGGCTTCTGCGTCGGTGTGGTCGAGAAAGCCGAGATCATCGACGGCTCGAAAGTGGCCGCCGGCGATGCCCTGCTCGCCCTGCCGTCGTCCGGCCCGCACTCCAACGGTTACTCGCTGATCCGCAAGATCATCGAAGTGTCGGGTGCCGACATCGAGAACATCCAACTCGACGGCAAACCGCTGACCGACCTGCTGATGGCGCCGACCCGCATCTACGTCAAGCCGCTGCTCAAGCTGATCAAGGACACCGGCGCGGTAAAAGCCATGGCCCACATCACCGGTGGTGGCCTGCTGGACAACATCCCGCGCGTTCTGCCAAAAGGCGCACAAGCCGTGGTTGACGTGGCGAGCTGGACCCGTCCTGCCGTGTTCGACTGGCTGCAAGAGCAAGGCAACGTCGACGAAAACGAAATGCACCGCGTACTGAACTGCGGCGTGGGCATGGTCATCTGCGTCGCTCAAGAGCACGTTGAAACCGCGCTGAACGTCCTGCGTGAAGCCGGCGAGCAACCGTGGGTCATCGGCCAGATCTCCACCGCTGCCGAAGGCGCGGCTCAGGTTGAACTGAAGAACCTCAAGGCACATTGATGCAAGAGCCGATGTCCAAGACCTGTGATGTGGTGGTGCTGTTATCCGGCACCGGCAGTAACTTGCAGGCCTTGATCGACGACGCACAGCATGCGGACAACCCTGTCCGCATCCGCGCCGTGATCTCGAACCGCGCCGATGCCTACGGCCTTCAGCGCGCCAGGGACGCGGGTATCGACACCCGCACCCTGGATCACAAGGCATTCGAAGGCCGCGAGGCCTTCGATGCTGCCTTGATCGAACTGATCGATGCATTCCAGCCCAAGCTGGTGGTACTGGCCGGCTTCATGCGCATTCTCAGCGCTGATTTCGTGCGCCACTATCAGGGCCGCCTGCTCAATATCCACCCTTCGCTGCTACCCAAATACAAAGGGTTACACACTCATCAGCGAGCGCTGGAGGCCGGCGACACTGAACACGGATGCAGCGTGCACTTCGTTACCGAGGAACTCGACGGCGGCCCACTGGTCGTACAGGCAGTAATACCGGTAGAGTTGCATGATTCGCCGCAAAGTCTGGCGCAACGCGTACACGTGCGCGAACACCAGATTTATCCGTTGGCTGTTCGCTGGTTTGCCGAGGGCCGCCTGAGCCTTGGCGAAGAAGGTGCTTTACTGGATGGCCAGTTGCTCGAGGCCAGCGGTCACTTGATTCGTAACTAGGAGATATTATGCGTCGCGCCCTGCTCTTCGCTTGCGCTCTGTTCGCCCTGCCACTTGCGCAGGCTGCAGACCTTCAACCGTTCTCCGCCAGCTACACCGCCGACTGGAAACAGCTGCCGATGAGCGGCACCGCCGAACGCAGCCTGGCCAAACAAGCCAATGGTGTCTGGAAGCTCAGCTTCAAGGCCTCCATGATGATTGCCAGCCTGACCGAAGAAAGCACCCTGACACTCGACAAGGACACCCTGCTGCCGCAGTCGTATCATTTCGAGCGTGGCGGTCTGGGCAAGGCCAAGAAGGCTGACCTGGATTTCGACTGGACCACCAAGATGGTCACCGGCACCGATCGTGGTGACGCGGTCAAGATCCCGCTGAACCGTGGCATGGTCGATAAATCCACCTACCAGTTGGCCCTGCAGCACGATGTCGCCGCTGGCAAGAAAAGCATGAGCTACCAGGTGGTCGATGACGGCGAAGTCGATACCTATGACTTCCGCGTCCTGGGCTCCGAGAAAGTCGACACCAAGGCCGGCCAGATCGACGCCATCAAGGTGGAGCGGGTACGCGACCCGACACAAAGCAAACGCATCACCGTGATGTGGTTCGCCAAGGACTGGGACTATTTGCTGGTTCGCCTGCAACAGGTAGAAACAGACGGCAAGGAGTACAACATCATGCTCCTGGACGGTACCGTCAACGGCAAGCCGGTCAAAGGCAGCTAAGCCTGGACAACACCCAAAAGCCTCGCGAAAGCGGGGCTTTTTTTTGCCTGCAGATTTGCCGTGATCGACCCGCGCGCCCGCCCCCTTCATGAAACTTCTGTCATGAAACTTTCCCGCCTGCGACCGGATGTCACGCCCTGCGCGGGCTGCGGGATTTTCTCATTTTCTGTAACAGACCGTTACCAATCCTGCGGATTTACTTAGCAAGCTATCAAAATATATAACAAAGGCCTGCACACGCCTTGCTGCAGATCAATCAGGATTGGAGCTAGCAGATGACCGTTAAAGTGACAGAACGCGACGATTCACACATGTCCCACGAAGGCGTAGCCGCCGGCATCCGTATCTGGGATGTGCATCAACAAGACTTGCTGGTGGGGATGTTTCACTCCGAAAGCGATGCTCACAGCTACCGCATCGAGCTGGAAACCCTGGAGCAGCAGCGCGAAACCGCTACGCGCTGACCTTTGAAAACCGCAGCCGCCAACCCAGCCAAGCGCCGAGGCTGGCGACTGCAGACTCAGTTCAGTTCAGTTCCAGTTGCACAAAGTGCAACGTCTCCTCGACTTTCACAGCCTCCAGTTCGTGGCTGATCCGACCGGAACTGACTTTAGCGAACTGACAATGCCCCTTGCCCATACCATCGTTCCTCACCGCAAATTGCACACTCGGCGGGTACGGCCGGCGTTGATCAAACGGCATGCCACAGGCGATCAGGAAATCAATTTTCGCCTCGATCTGCTCCATCTCATCATCTCGCTCGCCCTCTTCGAGCTGCGCGTAGTCCAGGCAAACATTAATACTAAAAGGGCACTGTTCGATCATCGAGTTAAATAACATCGGACCATAACCCTGCGCCGTATTGTGCTCGGACAGTGCCGAACTTAGCTTGCGCACCTTGATTTTCAAGTTATCTGAAAGCTGAAAGCACCAATAATACTCATCACTGCCGACATTACTGCCAAAGTCGATACCGGAAACATGGCGCTTTGGCCACATCGATAGCTCCGGGAAGCCGCCGTCCAGAAACTTGAAGTTACTCGCCAGCAACACTGAGTTGATTACTTCAAAATATTCACCTTGAGGATCCTCGACCTTGATCAAGCTGGCACAGGTGCCGGCCATCAGGACGACCCTGCCATAGTCATTGAGCGGCAGCCACTTGATGAGCTGCGCGATACTCCCCGGCAGTTGCTCCAGGTAACAACTGCTCAACTGCAGCAGCTCCTCCTCGGTGCCAGCACTGGCCCAGGGGACGTTCCAGAAGAACTCGGGCAAGGTGAAGAACAAGCACTGACTGTCGGCGTAATCATTGATGGTCAGTTCGGCACTCAGGTTCAGCCTGTCACTGACGAATTGAACTCGCCGATCGAGTTCCTGGGTGACATAACTGACGATGCTCTGGCCTGGTTTACGCGACCAGGAGAACTCCGAATGAAAGGTGGGTTGTTGCAAAGACGCAATTGTCACAAACATTAAGCACCTCAGAATCATTAATAGATCAAATACTCCCCTTGCCGTTGAGCCATTAAAAGTTCAACCGCAGGATCGGCATGACACCGACCTGAAGCCAGACATGAATAAATATTAACCGCCGTATAACAGAAGAGCCCGAAAGAGCGTAGCGATACACTCTTTCGGGCTCAACATGTTTGACCTTCTGAAGTACTAACGCATGTGTAGTTGTCGCCAACTACCCATGTCGTATTACCACATCAGGTCATCAGGAATCTGATAGGCCGCGTACGGATCGTCCTCGGCATCGACTTCTTCGGTCTGCACGTTCATCTGCACGATGCGCTGTGGGTCGCGCTCCTGGATCTTCAGCGCCGCCTCACGCGGGATCACTTCGTAGCCGCCGGCGTGGTGCACGATGGCCAAGGAGCCGCTGCTGAGCTTGTTGCGCATCAGGGTGTTGACCGACAGGCGCTTGACCTTCTTGTCGTCAACGAAGTTGTAGTAGTCCTCGGTGGTGAGCTTGGGCAGGCGCGAGACTTCAATCAGTTGCTTGATCTGCGCGGCACGGGCCTTCTGTTCGGCCTTCTCCTGCTGCTGGCGGTTGAGCTCCTGGTCGCGCTTGACCTTCTCGGCCATGGCCTCCTGGGCCAGGCGCTGCTGGCTGTCGTCGAGCTCGATCTGGCCCTTATGAGCCAGGCGTTGTTGCTTCTGCTTTTCTTTGCCGACCTGCTTGGCCTGCTTTTGGTTGACCAGCCCTGCTTTGAGCAACTGGTCGCGAAGGGAAATGCTCATGTGCTTACTCACTTAGGCAACTGCTCAACCGCAGCTGGGCAAATTCTTTTCCTGACGTTTGGCTTCGCCCCACAGGGCGTCCAACTCTTCGAGGGTGCAATTTTCCATGGGTCGGTGGGTGTCGCGCAATGCCTGTTCGATAAATCGGAAACGTCGCTCAAACTTGGCATTGGCCCCGCGCAGCGCGGTTTCCGGGTCGACCTTGAGGTGACGCGCCAGATTGACCACGGAAAACAACAGGTCGCCGACCTCGTCACGGATGGCCGCCTCGTCGTTATCGGCCATGGCCTGGAGCACTTCATCGAGCTCTTCGCGCACCTTGTCGAGCACCGGCAACGCGTGCGGCCAGTCGAACCCCACCTGCCCGGCGCGTTTTTGCAACTTGGCTGCACGGGACAGCGCCGGCAGTGCGCTGGGCACATCGTCGAGCAAAGACAACTGCTCGGGTGCCTGGGACTTCTCGGCCCGCTCTTGGGCCTTGATCTGCTCCCAGTGCTGCTTGACCTGCTCCTCGTTGAGCCGCGGGACATCCAGCGGCGCATACAGCTCGCCGGTCGGGAACACATGGGGATGACGGCGGATCAGTTTGCGAGTGATGCTGTCGATGACGCCGGCGAATTCGAAGCGCCCTTCTTCCCGGGCCAACTGGCTGTAGTACACCACCTGGAACAGCAGGTCGCCCAACTCACCCTGCAAGTGATCGAAGTCGCCGCGCTCGATGGCGTCAGCCACTTCGTAGGCTTCCTCCAGGGTGTGCGGGACGATGCTGGCGTAGGTTTGCTTGATATCCCACGGGCAGCCGTACTGCGGGTCGCGCAGGCGGGCCATGAGGTGGAGCAGGTCTTCAAGTGAATACATCGATCAGTCTCTATTCGCCCCTGTAGGAGCGAGCCTGCTCGCGATGGCGGTGTGTCGGGTAAATTGCCATCGTCAGCAGGCTCGTTGCCACCGTTTCAGGGTGTGCGATTACGCCGGGTCTCAATGATGTTCGGCAACTGGGAAATCCGCCCCAGCAACCGCCCCAAAGCGTCCAGCCCCGGAATCTCGATGGTCAGGGACATCAACGCGGTGTTGTCCTCTTTGTTCGAGCGGGTATTGACCGCCAGCACGTTGATCCGCTCGTTGAGCAGCACTTGCGAGACGTCACGCAGCAGACCGGAACGGTCGTAGGCGCGGATGATGATGTCCACCGGATAGGTGAGCACCGGCACCGGCCCCCAACTGACCTGGATGATCCGTTCGGGCTCGCGCCCGCCCAGTTGCAGCACCGAGGCACAGTCCTGGCGGTGAATGCTGACACCGCGGCCCTGAGTGATGTAGCCGACGATCGCGTCGCCCGGCAACGGCTGGCAGCAGCCGGCCATCTGCGTCATCAGGTTGCCCACGCCCTGGATCTGAATGTCGCCGCGCTTGCCAGGCTTGTAGCCGGTGGCCTTGCGCGGGATCAGTTCCAACTGTTCGTTGCCGCGTTCCGGCTCCACCAGTTGCTGCGCCAGGTTGACCAGTTGGGCCAGGCGCAGATCGCCCGCACCCAAGGCGGCGAACATGTCCTCGGCGGTTTTCATGTTGGCCTTGTCGGCCAGCTTCTCGAAATCCACTTGCGGCAGGCCGAGGCGATTGAGCTCGCGCTCGAGCAAGGTCTTGCCGGCCGCGACGTTCTGGTCGCGGGCCTGCAACTTGAACCAGTGGACAATCTTGGCCCGTGCCCGCGAGGTGGTGATGTAGCCCAGGTTCGGGTTCAGCCAGTCGCGGCTCGGGGTGCCGTGTTTGCTGGTGATGATCTCGACCTGTTCACCGGTTTGCAGGCTGTAGTTGAGCGGCACGATGCGCCCGTTGATCTTCGCGCCACGGCAGTTGTGGCCGATCTCGGTGTGCACGCGGTAGGCAAAATCCAGTGGCGTCGCGCCCTTGGGCAGGTCGATGGCATGACCGTCGGGGGTAAAGATGTACACCCGGTCCGGTTCGATATCGACCCGCAACTGTTCGGCCAGGCCACCGATATCCCCCAGCTCCTCGTGCCACTCGAGCACCTGGCGCAACCAGGAGATTTTCTCTTCGTAGTGGTTGGAGCCGGACTTGACGTCGGTACCCTTGTAGCGCCAGTGCGCACAGACCCCCAGCTCGGCCTCTTCGTGCATGGCGTGGGTGCGGATCTGCACTTCCAGCACCTTGCCCTCGGGACCGATCACCGCCGTGTGCAGCGAACGGTAGCCGTTCTCCTTGGGGTTGGCGATGTAGTCGTCGAACTCCTTGGGAATGTGCCGCCACAGTGTGTGGACGATGCCCAGCGCGGTATAGCAGTCGCGCATTTCCGGCACCAGCACGCGCACTGCGCGTACGTCGTAGATCTGGCTGAACTCCAGACCCTTGCGCTGCATTTTGCGCCAGATCGAATAGATGTGCTTGGCCCGCCCGCTGATGTCGGCGTCGACACCGGTGGCCTGCAACTCGCTCTGCAACTGGTTCATCACGTCGCTGATGAAGCGCTCGCGGTCGAGGCGCCGTTCATGCAGCAACTTGGCGATTTGCTTGTACTGGTCCGGCTCAAGGTAACGGAAGGACAGGTCCTCCAGCTCCCACTTGATATGACCGATGCCCAGGCGGTGGGCCAACGGCGCGTAGATATCGAACACTTCCCGGGCAACCCGGTTGCGCTTTTCGTCGTCGGCGGTTTTCACCGCGCGGATCGCGCAGGTACGCTCGGCGAGTTTGATCAGGGCCACACGGACGTCGTCGACCATGGCCACCAACATCTTGCGCAGGTTTTCTACCTGGCCCTGGGTGCCCAGCACCAAAGACTGGCGCGGGCTCAGGCTGGCGCTGATGGCCGCCATGCGCAGCACGCCGTCGATCAGCTTGCCAACCACCGGGCCAAAGCGCTGGCTGACGTTGGGCAGTTGGATCTGGCCTTCGCGCACGCCACGGTAGAGAATCGCCGCGACCAGGGAGTCCTGGTCGAGCTTGAGGTCGGCGAGAATTTCCGCGATCTCAAGGCCGGTGCGAAAACTCGACGTGCCTTCGGACCACAGATTCTTCGCTGCATTGTCTTGTTGTTCGGCCTGGCGAGCGAACTCGCAGGCTTCCTTCAAGGCTTCGCGATCCAGTGCCGGATCGACACTGACCGCATGATCGAGCCAAGCCTCGAGATTGATACTGCCGTCGGTGTTGATCGGCTGGTGTGCTCTCACCTGTACCATCTTGCTTACCTTCCCTACGACGCAGCTTCAATGCGTCAAATCGCTGACCTTCGTTGCCCATTCGCCCTCGCCGGGCTGCTGCGAGTGCGGCATGGGCGGTCCAGTCGGACCAGACGAGCATCCTAGCTCGCTTCAAATAACGCCATGGCCTCGACATGTGCCGTCTGAGGAAACATATCGAGGATCCCGGCACGTTTTAACCGATAGCCCTGCTTGATCAATTCGACCGTGTCGCGCGCCAGCGTTGCCGGGTTGCACGACACGTATACCAGACGCTTGGCGCCGAGCGAGGCGAGTGTGCGCACCACCTCGAAAGCACCGTCACGCGGTGGGTCCAAGAGTACCGCACAAAAGCGTTCCTCGGCCCATTTGGCATCAGCCAAAGGCTGGGATAAATCGGCCTGAAAAAACCTGGCGTTATGCAGATTGTTGCTAGCGGCGTTGGCAGCAGCGCGCTCGACCATGGTCTGCACGCCTTCCACGGCCACCACTTCTCGCACCTGCTGGGCCAGTGGCAAGGCAAAGTTGCCCAGGCCACAGAACAGGTCCAGCACGCGCTCGTCAGCCGTAGGCTGCAGCCAGTCCAGGGCCTGGGCCACCATCGCCTCGTTGACCGCGGCATTGACCTGGACAAAGTCCCCCGGCCGATACGCCAGTTCCAGGTTCCAGCGCTCCAGTCGATAACCCAGCGCCTGGCTGGCATCCACCGGTTGTGGTTCGCCTTCGCCATGCAGCCACAACTGGGCGTCATGGAAGGCGCAGAATTCCTTGAGGATGTTCAGGTCGCTCTCGGACAACGGCGCCATGTGCCGCAGCAGCACGGCCAGCGAAGAACCAGCGAACAACTCGACATGCCCCAGGGCCTGGGGTTTGCTCAAGCGCCGAAGCATCTCGGGCAAGCGGCTCATGATCGGTTGCAAGGGCTGTACCAGCACCGGGCAATCATCGATACCGACGATGTCCTGGCTACCCGCGGCGCGGAAACCGACTTCCAGCTTCTTTGCCTTGATGTCCCAGCGCACGGCCACCCGGGCACGGCGCCGATAGGCAAACTCCGCCCCACTCAACGGTGCGGCCCACTCCTCGGGCTCGACCCCTGCCACCTTCGACAACTGCTCGGCGAGCATGCGCTGTTTCAGGGCCAGTTGTTCATTGTGGGGCAAATGCTGCACGCTGCAGCCACCGCAGCGCCCGGCATGGGCGCAAGGGGCAGGACGGCGCAGGTCATTGGCGACAAACACCCGCTCGGTACGCGCCTCGACCACTTTGCCGTGGGCGCCCAGGACCCGCGCCTCGACCTCCTCGCCGGCCAGGGCGCCGATGACGAACCAGGTGCGCCCTTCGAAAAACGCGATGCCACGACCATCGTTGGCCAGGCGCTCGATGCTCAAGCGCTGCTTTTTACCGGTCGGGATTTGCGGGGCCTTGCTGCCGCCCGTGGGCTGGAAACGCAGGCCTCTCTGTTGCTTGGCCATCAGTTGGGCGCGTCGAAAATGCCGGTCGACAAGTAACGGTCGCCCCGGTCGCAGATGATCGCGACGATCACCGCGTTTTCAACTTCCCGGGACAGCCGCAACATCGCCGCCACCGCGCCACCCGAGGACACGCCACAGAAGATGCCTTCCTCGCGGGCCAGTCGGCGGGTCACGTCTTCGGCTTCGCTCTGGGCCATGTCGACGATCCGGTCGACGCGCTCGGCCTGGTAGATCTTCGGCAGGTATTCCTGGGGCCAGCGCCGGATGCCCGGAATCGCCGAGCCTTCCATCGGCTGCAGACCGACGATCTGCACGCTGGCGCTCTGCTCTTTCAGGTAGCGCGAAACGCCCATGATGGTTCCGGTGGTGCCCATGGAACTGACAAAGTGGGTAATAGTGCCCTGGGTCTGGCGCCAGATCTCCGGACCGGTGGTGGTGTAGTGCGCCTCGGGGTTGTCCCCGTTGGCGAACTGGTCCAGCACCTTGCCACGGCCTTCGGCCTCCATGCGCTGGGCCAGGTCGCGGGCGCCTTCCATGCCCTCTTCCTGGCTGACCAGGATCAGTTCGGCGCCATAGGCCGTCATCGCGGCCTTGCGCTCGGCGCTGGAGTTGTCGGGCATGATCAGGATCATCTTGTAACCCTTGATCGCCGCCGCCATGGCCAGGGCGATCCCGGTGTTGCCGGAGGTCGCCTCGATCAGGGTGTCGCCGGCATGGATCTGCCCACGCAGTTCGGCACGGGTGATCATCGACAGCGCCGGACGGTCCTTGACCGAACCCGCCGGGTTATTGCCCTCGAGCTTGAGCAGCAGGGTGTTGCTGGTCTCGCCAGGCAGGCGCTGCAAACGGACCAGCGGGGTGTTGCCGACGCAATCGGCGATAGTTGGGTACTGCAAGGTCATGGCGTATTCGCAATCCAGACTGCGGGGGCGCCCATCATACCGGCAAACGTGCGCCGGCCATATCACGCAAAGTGCGGTGCTTATGGCTGATAGCTATAAGCGCTACGCCTGCGTCTCATCAAGCGACCGGTGCATGGGCCAGCAAGCGCAGGTGCAGGCGTAATCCCACCTCGGTGTTCTGCGCCCACAACTGCCCGCCCTGGCGTTGCACGGCATTCCTGGCAATGCTCAAGCCCAGCCCGAAACCGCCATTGCCGGGGCGCGAACCGTCGAGGCGGGTAAAGGGCAGGAAGATCCGTTCCAGGTCGGCTTCCGCTACCCCGCCGCCCTGATCCTCCAGCCACAGGTGCCAGAACTCGCCATCGCGTCGGCCGTCGAGGCGTACACTGGCGCCCTGGGGCGAATGGCGGATGGCGTTGCGCAGGATATTTTCCAGGGCCTGGGCCAAGGTATTGAGGTTACCGCGCACCCAGCATTCGGCGCCCACCGCACATTGCAGCTGGGTACTGGGCCAGGCGCTTTCGTAGCAGGCGTTTTCCGTGAGCATCTCCCACAGGGCCTGCACCTGGATCGCCTCGTCCGGCAGGGGCGCACGCTCGGTGTCGAGCCAGGCCAGTTGCAGGGTGTCCTCGACCAGGCGCTGCATGCCGTCGACCTCACGGCCGATGCGTTCGCGCAGTTGCGCCAGGTCCTGTTCGCTTTCGCTGGCCACCCGCAGGCGACTCAGCGGGGTGCGCAGTTCGTGGGACAGGTCACGCAGCAACTGTTGCTGCAGCGCCACCGTGCTTTGCAGGCGTTCGGACATGTGATCGAACGCGCGCCCCAGCTCACCCAGCTCATCCTTGCGGTTGGTGGTCTGGCTCGACAGGCGCACGCCCAACTGATCCGCCCGCCAGGCGTTGGCCTGCTCGCGCAAATTGTTCAGCGGGACCACCAGCAAGCGGTACAGGCCCACGCACAGGAGCAAGGTGAACAGCCCGGGAATCACCCCGTTGGTGATCACCCGCCAGAACACTTGGTAGCGCCCGGGCATGAAGCGCTTGGGCAATTCGAGCACCAGGCTGCCGACGCTCGGATCCTGTGGAAAAGGGATACGCAGCCCGGGCAGGCGTTTGCTGTGGATCGGCCACTCCATGTCGCGCAAAAACGTCAGGCGCTGGATCTGCGGGTCGGTCAGTTCGTGGCTGCCCAAGGATTGCAGCTCATTGCTGATGACCCCCACCCAGCCTTTCTCACGCTGGCCCATGCCCAGCAGCCAGGCATCGACGCCTGCGTGCTGTCCCTGCTGCCAGGCCTGCTCGGCCTCGGCGGCGTAGCCCAGCAGGGTGGCTCGGGCCTCGGGGGACAGGAACTGGTTTTGCTTTTCCATGTAGCGGCCCCAGGACCAGCTCAACCCGATCATCAGCAGGCAGAAGGCAACCAGCAGACAGGCCAGTTTCCAGAACAGGGAATGTTTGCCGGGGACGTCAGAGCACTTCATCGACAGCGCTCAAGACGTAACCCTTGCCCCACACCGTGCGCACTTCGCGCTCGCTGTAGCCGATGGCCTTGAGCTTGCGCCGGATCTGGCTGATGTGCATGTCCAGGCTGCGGTCGTGGGGTGCGTAGCCGCGTTGCAACACGTGCTGATAAAGGAAGGCCTTGCTCAGGACTTCGTCGCCGTTGCGGCTCAAGGTCTCCAGCAGCCGGTACTCACTGCGGGTCAGGCCGGCCCACTGCTCGCCGAAATACACATCACACAGTTCGTCGTCGAACCGCAGGCTGTGGGCTTCCGTGTTGAGGGTTGGCGGCACATGGCGGCGGTCCAGGGCGACCCGCCGCAGGATGGCTTCAATGCGCACGCGCAACTCGGCCATGCTGAAGGGTTTGGGCAGGTAGTCGTCGGCGCCCAGGCGAAAACCACTGATGCGATCCGCTTCCGCCCCCAGCGCCGACATCAGCAGCACGGGCGTCGAGTCGCTGGTGCGCAGGTCGGTCAGCACCGCCAGGCCGTCCATGCCCGGCAACAGAATGTCCATCAACACCACGTCGAAGGCCTGGGTACGGGCCAGCGCCAGCCCTTCCTTGCCATTCTGGCACCAGGTGACCTGGAAACCACAACGCCCCAGGTGCTCATGCACATAAGCACCGAGCACGAGGTCGTCTTCTATCGCCAGGATCCGGGGAGGGCCAACAGGTACGGGAGTCATTAGCTTCTGCAAGTAATTCTCAATCACTGATTATTCAAGATTGCCCGGTCATGAGCAACCCGCGAGACTGCCCGACGCCATGAAGCTGGCGACGATGCCGGGCAATTTGCCGAGATTGCCTGCCTGCAAATCGCTACACTGCGCAGGTATTGCGTGCCAGATGGGCGCATCGGTGATCGATGAACGACGTGAGAGCAGGAGAGTGGCGTGCTGAAAAAAATGGGGATCAAAGGTCGCGTGCTCCTGCTGACCTTGCTGCCGACCAGCCTCATGGCCCTGGTCCTGGGGGGCTATTTCACCTGGATGCAGCAGTCCGACCTGCAGACCCAACTGCTCAAGCGCGGTGAAATGATCGCCGAACAGCTGGCGCCCCTGGTGGCACCGGCCATGGGTCATCAGAACGAAGCGTTGCTGGAACGCATCGCCACCCAGTCGCTGGAGCAGCAGGACGTGCGCGCCGTGTCGTTCCTCGCCCCCGACCGCAGCCTGGTGGCGCATGCCGGCCCCTTGATGCTCAACCAGGCGCCGACCGGTGACAGCTCGCACCTGCTGCGCCGCTCCGGCAGCGATGCCACCCGTTACCTGCTGCCGGTGTTCGGCAAGCACCGTAACCTGGCCGGCGAAGTGATTCCTGACGAAGCCGATCGCCTGCTGGGCTGGGTCGAGCTGGAGCTGTCCCACAACGGTATGTTACTGCGGGGCTATCGCAGCCTGTTCGCCAGCCTGCTGCTGATTGTCGGCGGGCTGATCTGCACCGCCCTGCTCGCCCTGCGCATGGGCCGCACCATCAATAACCCGCTCAATAGCATCAAGCAGGCCGTGGCCCAGCTCAAGGACGGCCATCTGGAAACCCGCCTGCCACCACTGGGCAGCCAGGAACTGGATGAACTGGCCTCGGGCATCAACCGCATGGCCAGCACCCTGCAAAATGCCCAGGAAGAATTGCAGCACAGCATCGACCAGGCCACCGAAGACGTGCGCCAGAACCTGGAGACCATCGAGATCCAGAACATCGAGCTGGACCTGGCGCGCAAGGAAGCCCTGGAGGCGAGCCGGATCAAGTCCGAGTTCCTCGCCAACATGAGCCACGAGATCCGCACCCCGCTCAACGGCATCCTCGGATTTACCCACCTGCTGCAAAAGAGCGAACTCACCCCGCGTCAGCTCGATTACCTGGGGACCATCGAAAAGTCCGCCGACAGCCTGCTGGGGATCATCAACGAGATTCTCGACTTTTCGAAAATCGAGGCCGGCAAGCTGGTGCTCGACAGTATTCCGTTCAACCTGCGCGACCTGCTGCAGGACACCCTGACCATCCTCGCCCCCGCCGCTCACGCCAAGCAGCTGGAGCTGGTGAGCCTGGTCTACCGCGACACACCGCTGTCGCTGGTGGGGGATCCGCTGCGCCTCAAGCAGATCCTGACCAACCTGGTGAGCAACGCCATCAAGTTCACCCGCGAAGGCACCATCGTTGCCCGCGCCATGCTCGAAGACGAGTTCGAAGACAGCGTGCAATTGCGCATCAGCATTCAGGACACGGGCATCGGCCTGTCCAACCAGGATGTCCGCGCCCTGTTCCAGGCCTTCAGCCAGGCCGACAACTCCTTGTCCCGCCAGCCCGGCGGCACGGGGTTGGGGCTGGTGATCTCGAAGCGGTTGATCGAACAGATGGGCGGCGAGATCGGGGTCGACAGTACTCCGGGCGAAGGCTCGGAATTCTGGATCAGCCTGAGCCTGCCCAAGGCCCGCGACGACGTCGAGGACCTGCCCGCCGCACCACTGCTGGGGCGACGCGTCGCGGTCCTGGAAAACCATGAGCTGGCACGCCAGGCCTTGCAGCATCAACTGCAGGACTGCGGCCTGGAAGTCACCCCGTTCAACACCCTGGAAAGCCTGGCCAACGGCGTCACCGTGGCGCATCAGACCGAACACGCGATCGACCTGGCGGTCCTGGGTATCACCTCCAACGACATGCCCCCGGAGCGGCTCAACCAACACATCTGGGACCTTGAGCACCTGGGTTGCAAGGTGTTGGTGTTGTGCCCGACCACCGAACAGACGCTGTTCCACCTCTCGGTCCCCAACCCCCACAGCCAGTTGCAGGCCAAGCCGGCCTGCACCCGCAAATTGCGCCGTGCCTTGTCCGACCTGCTGACCCCACGGCAGGTGCGCAACGAACCTGGCGAGCCACTGTCCAGCCGTCCACCCAAGGTGCTCTGCGTAGACGACAACCCGGCCAATCTGTTGCTGGTGCAAACCCTGCTCGAAGACATGGGAGCCAAGGTACTGGCAGTGGAAAGTGGTTACGCGGCGATCAAGGCCGTGCAGACCGAAACCTTCGACCTGGTGCTGATGGATGTGCAGATGCCCGGCATGGACGGGCGCCAGACCACCGAAGCCATTCGCCAATGGGAAAGTGAGCGGCATTGCACGCCACTGCCGATCGTCGCCCTCACGGCGCACGCCATGGCCAATGAAAAACGCGCGTTGCTGCAAAGCGGCATGGACGACTACCTGACCAAACCCATCAGCGAACGCCAACTGGCGCAGGTGGTGTTGAAGTGGACGGGGCTGGCGCTGCGCAATCACGCGCCGGAGCGCGCCGACTCCTTTGGCAGCACCAGCGACCTGTTGGTGCTTGACCCGGATGAAGGTCTGCGCCTGGCCGCCGGCAAGGCCGACTTGGCCGCCGACATGCTGGCCATGCTGCTGGCGTCGCTTGCGGCTGACCGCGAGGCGATCCGTGCTGCCCGCCATAGCCATGACCACAATGCCTTGATCGAGCGGGTCCACCGCTTGCACGGCGCCACACGCTATTGCGGGGTCCCGCAGTTGCGCGCAGCCTGCCAGCGCAGTGAAACCCTGCTCAAGCAGCAAGACCCCAAGGCCCATGCGGCGCTGGAAGAACTGGAGCGGGCGATCAACCGCCTGGCCCTGCAAGCCCGGATCAGTGCCTGATCCAGGGCAAGGGTGCCGGGCGCACCAGGCATTAAACTCAACGTTTACCTGTAGCAACTGGCGAAGCCTGCGTTCGGTGGCGCAGCCGTCGTGAATTCAGACGCAGTGGTTTGTCAGGCAGACCGCGTGTGCCGGGTTTACGACGGCTGCGCCACCGAACGCAGCCTGCGTCAGCTGCTACATCCGTCGATTCCAGGAGGACCGCATGCGCACTATGCTCTTCAGCAGCCAGACCTACGACCGCGACAGTTTTCTCGCCGCGCCGGCCGACGCCACTATTGAGCTGCACTTCCAGGCGGCACGCCTGAGCCTGGACACCGTGGCCCTGGCCGAGCGGTTCGAGGTGGTCTGCGCCTTTATCAATGACGACCTCAGCGCGCCGGTGCTGGAGCACCTGGCGGCTGGCGGTACGCGCTTGATCGCCCTGCGCTCGGCCGGCTACAACCACGTCGACCTGGCGGCCGCCAAGCGCCTGGGCCTGAGCGTGGTCCGCGTACCGGCGTACTCGCCCCATGCGGTGGCCGAACATGCGGTGGCGCTGATTTTGGCGCTCAACCGGCGCCTGCACCGCGCCTACAACCGCACCCGCGAAGGCGACTTTACCCTGCACGGGCTGACCGGCTTTGACCTCTATGGCAAGACGGTGGGGGTGGTCGGTACCGGGCAAATCGGCGCCACCTTCGCCAGAATCATGGCCGGCTTCGGCTGCCAGTTGCTGGCCTACGATCCCTACCCCAACCCTGAGGTACAGGCTCTCGGCGCGCGCTACCTGCCCCTGGCCGAATTGCTCGCCGAGGCGCAAATCATCAGCCTGCACTGCCCCTTGACCGCCGACAGCAAGCACCTGATCAACAGCCAGTCACTGGCACGCCTGCAACCCGGCGCCATGTTGATCAACACCGGTCGCGGTGCCCTGGTGGACACCCCGGCGCTGATCGAAGCCCTGAAAAGCGGGCAACTGGGCTACCTGGGGCTGGACGTCTATGAAGAAGAAGCCGAACTGTTCTTCGAGGACCGCTCCGACCTGCCCTTGCAGGACGACGTCCTGGCGCGGCTACTGACCTTTCCCAACGTGATCGTCACCGCCCACCAGGCGTTCCTGACCCGTGAGGCCCTGGCGGCCATTGCCACGACTACCTTGCAGAACATTGCCGAGTGGGCGGCAGGCACCCCGCAAAACCGTGTCGAAGGCTGAAGCGGGCTGATCGAAGGTCACATCCACGAACCATGGGCGAGGGTTTCGCGTGCTAGCATATCGGCCATATTTGGAGGACCCATGGTCGAACACGATTTCCGCTACAGCCTGATGAACCCGCAACACACCCTGATCGAATGCCGCACCCTCGCGCCGGGACGTTATCAAGTCACCGGCAACGGTGGCTCGATTCGCGCCGCCGACGTGTTGCTGGTCACCCTCAAGGGCAGCAAGGACTTGTCCATGCGCCTGACCGTCGAGAACGTCCGTCACCTGCTCAAGCCGATGGGCCAGTGGGTTGCCATGGCCAACGGCCCGGTGTTCGGTGAATTGGCGATCCACAGCTGGCAGGTCAACTGCGACAGCTGCGCCAAGGAGCTCAAGTTCGAGTTCGCGGTCGACACCTCGCTGGGCAACAAGGCCGAAAAACCGGCCGCCACCGCGCGGATCGCCGAACTGGGCTGGACCACCGCCGGCGAGAAGCACCTGTGCCCGAAATGCCAGGAGCCTGCGTGATGAAACACCTTGTGCTCGTCGGGATGGCGGCTGCGGGCCTGTTGGGGTGCGCGGCGCAGCCGATGAAACTGCAACAGGAGCGCAGCTACATCCTGGAGTGGATCGGTGAACGTCCGCTGATCGACAGCAGCCACCTGACCATCACCCTGGGTGAAGACGGCCGCGCCTACGGCAACGGTGGCTGCAACCATTGGTTCGCCCCCTATACCCTGGACGGCAACCAACTGAGCTTCGGTAAAGTCGGCAGCACCCGCAAGCTGTGTGCACCGGCCCTGATGGAGCAGGAGAGACGCTTCCTGCAGGCGCTGGAAACCGTGCAACGCTGGGACATCTCGCCCATCGAACAAGTGCGCTTCTGGCCCGCCACCGGCAAACCTCTGCGCTGGTGGCCGGAAGAGGGCTGACCGGCCCATGATCGTTGATCGTTCCCACGCTCCGTGGGAACGATCAGGTGGCACCAAGCGTCGCCTCAGTTCTTCGCCTGCAACGCTTGCAGCTTGGCTATCACCCCCGCCGCCGTCTGCTCGCCCAGCAATTGCTCACGCACCTTGCCCTTGTCGTCGATGATGTAAGTCACCGGCAGCGCTTCGCTGCGTGGCAGTTCAAAACGTTCGGCCGGGTCCTGGGCCAGGACGGTAAAGCCGATACCCAATTTGTTGCTGGCGCTCTTGAGTTCTTCGCCCTGCACATTGTCGAAATTGACCCCGAATACATTGATCTTCTGGCTCTTGAGCTGTTCGGCCAGGGCGTTGAGCTCAGGGATTTCGGTCCGGCAGGGGCCACACCACTCAGCCCAGTAATTGAGCACCAACCATTTGTCGTCCAGGCGTTCCGCTGCCACCTTCTGGCCCAACTGATCAGTGCCGTAGTCATACCCACAGCCTGCCAGCAGCAGGGTGGTGAAAAGTGCCAATGCCGCGCTCAATCGCCTTGTCATGGGGCTGATCCTTACTCGATAAATAAATAGCGCTGCGACCCATCGCCTGCGAAGGTTCTGGACTGCTCGCCGCACAGGTAGAATAGCCGCCACCTTACGCAAGATGCGACCCGCTCATGACCGATCTGACGCTTTATCACAACCCGCGCTGCTCGAAATCCCGCGGTGCGCTGGAACTGCTGGAGGCCCGTGGCCTGACGCCGACCGTGGTGCGCTACCTGGAAACCCCGCTCAGTGCCGAGCAGTTACACCGCCTGCTGGGCAACCTGGGCATCAGTGCCCGGCAATTGCTGCGCACCGGTGAAGACGAATACAAGAGCCTGAACCTGGCCGACGCCAACCTCAGCGAAGAGCAGTTGATCGCGGCCATCGCCGCACACCCCAAGCTCATGGAGCGACCGATCCTGGAGGTCGGCGACCGGGCCGTCATCGGCCGACCACCCGAGAATGTGCTGGAGATCCTGCCGTGAGCGCGCCGTACATTCTGGTCCTGTATTACAGCCGCAACGGCTCGACCAATGAAATGGCCCGGCAGATTGCCCGCGGCGTTGAACAGTCCGGCATGGAGGCGCGCCTGCGCACCGTGCCGGCGATTTCCAGCGAATGCGAAGCCGTGTCCCCGGACATTCCCGACGAAGGCCCGCTGTACGCCAGCCTGGACGACCTGAAACATTGCTCGGGCCTGGCCCTCGGCAGCCCGACCCGCTTCGGTAACATGGCCGCGCCACTCAAGTACTTCCTCGACGGCACCAGCAACCTGTGGCTGACCGGTGCCCTGGTGGGCAAACCGGCCGGGGTGTTCACCTCGACCGCCAGCCTGCACGGCGGCCAGGAAACCACCCTGCTGTCGATGATGCTGCCCTTGCTGCATCACGGCATGCTGATCACCGGCCTGCCCTACAGCGAGTCGGCCCTGCTGGAGACCCGTGGTGGCGGCACGCCCTACGGCGCCAGTCATCACGCCGGGGCTGATGGCAAGAGTGGCTTGAACGAGCATGAAGTCGCGCTGTGCCGAGCCCTGGGCCTGCGCCTGGCGAAAACCGCACAGCAACTTGTCAGCGCCCAGCCAATGGAGAACCACCGTGGCTAAAAAGCCCAAGATCCTCCCAGCCATCGAGTGGCTGGAGCCACGCGTGCGGATCAGCCGTGCCGCCAGCCTGCTGTGTTTCTTTGCCCTGGTCGGCTTGCTCTGCGCCTATTACCTGGTGTTTGCCGACCTGCACGGCGCACGGCCCTGGGTGATCCTGCTGATCGAGTTGGTGCCCCTGCTGTTGCTGGCACCGGGGATGATCAGCGGCAGCGCGCGCGGGCATTCGTGGATGTGCTTTGTGGTGAACCTGTACTTCATCAAGGGCGCGATTGCCGCGTTCGACCCCAATCGCCAGCTGTTCGGCCTGCTGGAAATGGGCGCCAGCCTGGCGGTGTTCTGCTCAGCGTTGCTGTATGTGCGCTGGCGCTTCCAGCTCAACCGCAAGTTGGCGGGAGAAGGCGAACCTGCGGCGGCCTGATCCAGCCCCCTGTAACAGCTGCCGAGCCGCGCGAGGCGGCGTTTGGCGGCGGCTACAGACCGTTTTCAATGGTTGACGGTAAACGCCAGCATCATCGAGATCTGGCACATCGGGCGGCCACTGTCGGCGTGCCACTGGTTGAAGGCGTTCTGCACCGTTGCCAGGTCCCGCAGGCTGGTGGGCACCTTGTCGATGATCTGCTGGGCATTCAATACCGCGACCACGTCATAGCTGGGCACGAAGGTATCCTTGCCGACCATGCGCAAAAACCGCGGTGCCGACAAGCCACCCATCTGATGCCCGTGTTTGGCCAGGTATTTCCACAGACCGACGATGTCGGTCACTGGCCACTGGGCGATCAACTCGCCGAAGCTGCCCTTGTCCTTAGCCACATCGAGGATGAACTGGGCGTTGCGTGGCACGCTCTTGAGCTTGCCCAGGTGGCGGATGATCCGCGCGTCCTGCATCAGGCGCTCCAGGTGTTCGGCGCCCATCAACACCACCTTTTCCGGATCGAACTTGAAGAACACTTCTTCAAATGCCGGCCACTTGGCATCCACCAGGCTGTGCTTGAGGCCGGCGCGAAAAACCCGCAGGGCCATGGTCGACAGGTAGCGATCATCGCTGATCTTGCGCAATTGTGCCGGGGTCTTGGGGACCGGCAGATGGGCTTCCAGTTCGGCTGTCGAACCAAAGCGGTTCAGACAGTATTCGTGCAGCCACTTGTAATCGCGCATGCCCTCTCCTTTGCAAACACATAAAAACGGCGCCCGCGAGCGCCGTCACGACCTGCCTGGGATCGGGTCAGAGATTGACCACGTTGACGAAGCGCGAGGCCGCGGTTTCGTCGATCTTCAGGCTGGTGAAGTCAAACAGGTTACGGTCCGCCAGTTGCGAGGGGATCACATTCTGCAGGCTGCGGAAGATGCTTTCGCTGCGGCCCGGGGTCTTGCGCTCCCAGTCCTGGAGCATGTCCTTGACCACCTGGCGCTGCAGGTTTTCCTGGGAGCCACAGAGGTTGCACGGGATGATCGGGAACTGCTTGAAGTCCGAGTAGGCCTGGATGTCCTTTTCGTTGCAGTAGGCCAGCGGACGAATCACCACGTTGCGCCCGTCATCGGCGCGCAACTTCGGCGGCATGGCCTTGAGCGAACCGTTGAAGAACATGTTGAGGAAAAAGGTCTCGACGATGTCATCGCGATGGTGACCCAGGGCCATCTTGGTTGCGCCGATTTCGTCGGCGAAGGTATAGAGCGTACCGCGACGCAGGCGCGAGCACAGCGAGCAGGTGGTCTTGCCCTCCGGGATCAGCTCCTTGACCACCGAATAGGTGTCCTTTTCCACGATGTGGTACTCCACCCCCAGTTCCTTGAGGTAAGCGGGCAACACATGCTCGGGGAAACCCGGCTGTTTCTGGTCCATGTTCACCGCGACGATCTCGAACTTGATCGGTGCCACCTTCTGCAGGTGCAGCAGCACGTCGAGCATGGTGTAACTGTCCTTGCCTCCGGACAGGCAGACCATGACCTTGTCGCCGTCCTCAATCATGTTGAAGTCGGCAACGGCCTCCCCGGCCTGGCGGCGAAGACGTTTCTGCAATTTGTTCTGGTTGACCGTAAGAGTGCCCATGGCGCTTGAAATCCGCGAGGTGTGACGAAAGGCCGGCATTTTACGCAAAAACCCCGGACGGGCGAAGTGCTCCGCGTCTTCTGGCTCCCCAGGACAACCCGCGACGCCGCTGTCATGCAGCACAGCGATTAAGCCCGGGGTTTACAGCGCGATTTGCTCTAAAGCGCCTGCTCCTGCGTGTTCCAGTCCTTTCTATACTGCGACATAAGGTCGCACACCTGAAGACCTTTACCGACTTGGCCACTGGCCCGTAGGCGCTCCGTTGGGGGGCGACAGCAATCACGAAGGAGTGACTGACTATGATCCATCACGTCGTGGGGCTTTTCACCCACCCAGATCAAGAATGGAAAGAAATCCGTGGCGACCAAGAGGAAAGCATCAGCCACATGTACCTCACCCACACGCTGATCCTGGCGGCGATTCCGGCGGTTTCCGCGTTTATCGGCACGACCCAGGTGGGCTGGGTCATCGGCAATCGGGCGCCCGTCATGCTGACCATGGAAAGCGCGCTCTGGATGACCATCATGTCGTACCTGGCCATGCTGGGCGGAGTCGCGGTGATGGGTGCGTTCATTCACTGGATGGCACGCACCTATGACGCCACGCCGAGCCTGGCGCGCTGTGTCGCCTTTGCCACCTACACCGCCACCCCGCTGTTCATCGGCGGCCTGGCAGCGCTGTATCCGCATATGTGGCTGGGCATGGTCGTCGGCACCGCGGCCATCTGCTACACGGTCTACCTGTTGTATGTCGGCTTGCCGACTTTCATGAATATTCCAACGGACGAAGGGTTTCTGTTCTCAAGTTCAGTGCTTGCCGTAGGGCTGGTGGTGCTGGTGGCGATCATGGCCTTCACCGTCATTGTCTGGGGCCTGGGCGTCGGTCCGATCTATACCAACTAAACGAACATTCAAGGCAAGCCGCTGGAGCGAGCAAGGGACGCCGCCCATGAAACAAACGAGGATCTGCCAATACCGGCCGCCGCAAGGCGGCCTTTTGCTGGGACCACGACCATTCGGCACCTGGGCGATTCGCAATGACCTGGGTTTGCAGCATACTCGTGGCCTCTGGAGATCCGTTAAGCATGCCCGAGCAACTCAATACCCGCGTCGAAGACTGTTTCCAACAAGCCGAATCCTTTTTCAAACGCCCTTTCAAGCGCCCAGTGGTCAGCCTCAAGCTGCGTGGGCAGAAGGCCGGCGTGGCGCACCTGCACGAAAACCTGCTGCGCTTCAACCCGCAGCTGTACCGCGAGAACAGTGAAGATTTCCTCAAGCAGACCGTGGCCCACGAAGTCGCGCACCTGATCGCCCACCAGCTGTTTGGCGAGCGCATTGCACCCCACGGCGAGGAATGGCAACTGATCATGCGCGGCGTCTACGAGCTGCCACCCGACCGTTGCCACACCTACGCCATTAAACGCCGCAGCGTCACCCGCTACATTTACCGCTGCCCGTGCGCCAACAGCGACTTTCCGTTCTCGGCCCAGCGCCATAGCCTGGTGCGCCAAGGTCGTCGCTACCTGTGCCGACGCTGCCGGCAGACATTGGTGTTTACCGGGGAATCGCGGGTCGAATAGGAGGGTTTGTAGAACCCTTGCTGACCCCATCGCGAGCAGGCTCGCACCCTGTGTCACCTCTAGAGAATGACCTTGGCCCGCCGCAGTTCGTCGATCCGCTGCTCGCTGTACCCCAATTCGCTCAGCACCTGGCGGGTATGCGCCCCCAGCTTCGCACCGATATGCCGCGGTTCCGGCAAACCCTCGGAGAACTTCAACGGGCAAGCCATTTGCGCCTGGCTGCTGCCATCGCCACGCGGCACCTGGGCCACCAGTTGCCGCGCCTTGAGCTGGGGATGGGCCACCGCTTCGGCCACGCTGAGCACCGGCTCGACACAGGCATCGACTTCGGCAAACAGCGCGCACAGGTCGCTGAAGTCGCGTTTCTCGAACTCGATCTGCAAGGCCTCCTTCAGGGCCCGTTGCTGCTCGGGTTTGGGCGACAGCCCCTGGGCCGCCAACCCGGGATGGCCAAGAGCGGTGCACATCTGCTGCATGAAGTTGGGCTCAAGGCTGCCCACCGACAACCAGCGCCCATCCCGGCTGCGGTAGTAGTCGTAGAAGCTGCCACCGTTGAGCACCTGCTCCTCGCGCCCAGGCTCCACGCCACATGCCAGGTATCCCGCCCCCGCCATCGCGTTCAGGCTGAAGGCGCAGTCGGTCATGCTCACATCCAGGTGCTGGCCCTGCCCGCTCTGCTGACGGGCAATCACCGCCGCCAACAGGCCAATCACCCCGTGCAGCGAACCACCGGCAATGTCCGCCGCCTGAAACCCCAGCGGCAACGGCCCACTGTCGGCGCGCCCGGTGTAACTGGCCAGGCCTGCCAGCGCCAGGTAGTTGAGGTCGTGCCCCGCGCGGTCCTTGTAGGGGCCGGTCTGGCCATAGCCGGTGATCGACACGTAGATCAGTCGCGGGTTGATCGCTTTCAGGGCCTCATACCCCAGCCCCAGGCGCTCCATCACGCCGGGACGGAATTGCTCCAGCAGGATGTCGTGGTCCTGCAGCAGTTGCTTGACCACCTCCAGCGCGGCCGGTTGCTTGAGGTCCAGCGCCAGGCTGCGCTTGTTGCGGTTGAGGTAGGCATGGCTGGCCGAGATGCCCTGGTCATGGGGCGGCAGCACCCGCAGCAGGTCCATGCGGGTTGGCGATTCGATGCGCAGCACCTCGGCCCCCATGTCCGCCAGCAACAGTGAGGCGAAGGGCCCCGGCAACAGTGTCGAGAAATCCAGAACCTTGAGTGATGCCAGTGGACCCTGCATAAGCCATCTCCTTGAGCGATACTTGCAGACTAGGCAGCCGCTCACCTTTGGGCAATCACCTTAACCGCCAGCGCGGGTGACCTTTGCGCTCAGAGGGCGGTCGCGAGCAGATTTGGCCCCGCGCCGCAGACAATAAAAAACCCGCCGTAGCGGGTTTTTCATTGACGTGCGTGAGTTACTTCAAGGCGATCGGGGCCGGGCCTTCGGCCACACCCAGATCATCCATTTCACGATCATCGGAGATACCACGACCACCGGAAGCCAACTCGACTTGCAGCTTGTCTTCGTCCAGCTCCTTGACCCACTTGGCCACGACCAGGGTCGCAACAGCGTTACCCACCAGATTGGTCAGGGCTCGCGCTTCGGACATGAAGCGGTCGATACCGAGGATCAGCGCCAGGCCGGCAACCGGCAGGTGGCCCACTGCCGAGAGGGTCGCAGCCAATACGATGAAGCCGCTACCGGTCACGCCTGCAGCACCTTTGGAAGACAACAGCAGCACCAGCAGCAAAGTGATCTGGTGAGTGATGTCCATGTGGGTGTCAGTCGCCTGGGCGATGAACACGGCCGCCATGGTCAGGTAGATCGAGGTGCCGTCCAGGTTGAACGAGTAGCCCGTTGGAATCACCAGGCCCACCACCGATTTCTGTGCGCCCAGGCGTTCCATTTTGATCAGCATGCGTGGCAGCGCCGATTCGGACGAGGAAGTACCCAGTACGATCAACAGCTCTTCACGGATGTAGCGGATCAGTTTCAGGACGCTGAAGCCGTGCGCCCGGCAGATCGCACCCAGTACCAGCACCACGAACAGCACGCAGGTGATGTAGAAGCAGATCATCAACTGGCCCAGTTGCACCAGCGAACCGACGCCGTAGGCACCGATGGTGAAGGCCATGGCACCAAACGCACCGATTGGCGCCAGTTTCATGATCATGTTGATGATGTTGAACATCACGTGGGCGAAACGATCGATGAAGTCCAGCACTGGCTTGCCGTAGGCACCCAGGCGGTGCAGGGCGAAACCGAAGATCACCGAGAACATCAGAACCTGCAGGATGTCGCCGTTGGCGAATGCACCGACAATGGTGTTCGGGATCACGTTGAGGATAAAGCCGACGATGCTCTGGTCCTTGCCGGCCGTGACGTAGGCCGCGACTTTGGAGGCGTCGAGGGTGGTCACATCGATGTGCATGCCGGCGCCCGGTTGCACCACGTTGACCACGACCAGGCCGATCAGCAGGGCGATGGTGGAAACGATCTCGAAGTAGAGCAGCGCGTAGCCGCCGGTTTTGCCCACCGACTTCATGTTCTGCATGCCCGCAATACCGCTGACCACGGTGCAGAAGATGATGGGTGCAATGACCATCTTGATCAGTTTGATGAACCCGTCACCCAGTGGCTTGAGCGCCACACCGGTCTGCGGATAGAAGTGACCGAGCAAGATGCCGATAACGATGGCAACGATTACCTGGAAATACAGGGATTTGTACAGTGGCTGACGAGTCGTCATTGCAAAGTTCCTCAAGAGCACCGCGTTGCCATCATCCATCTGATGCAAGCGACGCCTAAAGTGCGAACCCTCCTGCACTGGAGGGATTTGTTGTGGCGAGCTGCGCGCTGGCAGACCTCTTGGCCTTATTGCAGAGCTCGTGCCACCTTTGCCAAATCCCCCGTAAGCCGCTGGCTACAAGGGTTGCAGCACTTCCCTTGGTGCGGCGCCCACGACTCGCCTGGCGGATTCCCGCCCGATGCCCGAATCGAGTCCTGCAATTTGGCGGAAATCCGCCTTGTCCCATCTGGGAGGGCTGGCTAAGATCCGCCATTCAATGGCCGGACCCCACTCCCCATGCGCGAACGCACCATCGCCAGTCATTTCGCCCGCGCCGCCACCGGTGGCGCACGGCGAATGGGCTATGACTATGCCGAGTTGCTGAACCGGCTCGGGATCAGCGCCGAATTGCTCGACGAGCCCCGCGCGCGGATCGCACCGGAGCAGTTCAGTGCGCTGTTGCAAGGCCTGTGGCTGGCGCTGGATGACGAATATCTGGGTTTTGCCCGCAGTCCCAGCAAGCGCGGGACCTTCGCCATGATGTGCCACGCCCTGATTCACTGCAGCACGCTGGAGAAAGCCCTGGGGCGCGGGTTACTGTTTTATGGCTTGTTCCCGGATGCGCCACGCCTGAGCCTGACCCGGGAAGGGCAATGGGTGCGCCTGAGCCTGGATGACTCACAGCTGCGCGATCCCGACCACTTTCTCAGTGAAAGCCTGCTGGTGATCTGGCACCGTCTTGGCAGTTGGTTGATCGGCCAGCGTATCGCCCTGGAGCAGGCCAGTTTCAGTTACCCGAAACCCAGGCATGGTGCCGAGTACGACCTGTTGTTCCCCTGCCCGCTCGAGTTCGGCGCCCGGGATACCAGCCTGCTGTTTCACAGTCGCTACCTGGGTATGCCGCTGTTGCAGGACGAACGCACGCTCAAGCATTTTCTGGAGCGCTCTCCGGCCGACCTGCTGTCACGCCCGGATGACGGCGACAGCTTGAGCAGTCAGTTGCGCCGTCTGCTCAGCCGCGACAGCAACCGCTGGCCCGACCTGGAAGCCGTGGCGGCGCACCTGCACATCAGCCCGCAAACCCTGCGTCGGCACTTGCGCGAAGAGGGTTCGAGTTTTCAGGAATTGAAGGATCAGTTGCGCCGCGACATCGCGATCTATCACCTGCGGCGTGCCGACCTGTCGTTGCAACAGATCGCGTGGCAGTTGGGCTTTTCCGAACCCTCGGCGTTTCACCGGGCGTTCAAGAAATGGACCGGCCTGACCCCGGGCGCCTATCGCGCCCAGGACAGCTGAACCGTGGCTTCACGCCAGCGGGAAATGAATCCGGAATGCCGCCCCGCCGAGGACCGAGTCGCCCAGGGTCAGTTGGGCACCGTAGCTTTCAATGATGTCCTTGACCACGGCCAGGCCAATGCCCTGCCCCGGATGCTGGCGGTCCAGCCGTTCGCCACGCTGGAGGATCCGCGCCCGTTGATCCACTGGAACGCCCGGCCCATCGTCTTCGACACAGACATCGATGCTTGCCCGGGTCTGACGCAGGCTGATGCGCACTTCGCCGAGGCACAGGCGATAGGCGTTTTCCAACAGGTTACCGAGCATTTCCAGCAAGGCGCCCTGCTCGATCGGCACATAACAGGACTGAGGGAGGTCGAAGCGGGTGCGCACCCGTTTGTCGCGATAGACCTTGTCCAAGGTGTCGCACAGGCTCTTGAGTACCGGCTGTAGCTGCACCTGGTGCCGCACCAGGCCACTTTTACGCAGGCTGGCACGCTGCAACTGGTAGCTGATTTGCTGGCTCATGCGCTCGATCTGCGATTGCAGGACCCACGCCTGCTCCCGCTCTTCGGGGCGCTGGGCCATGTCCTCGCTGACGCCTTGCAGGACCGCCAAGGGGGTTTTCAGGCTATGGGCCAGATCATCCAGCGAGTCGCGGTAGCGGCTGCGTTGCTCGCGCTCGCTACGCAGCAAGCGGTTCAGCGAGCCCGTGAGACGCAACAGTTCGCGTGGGTGTTCTTCACTGAGGCTTTGCAGGTCGCCACTTTCAATCTGGTCCAGTTCCTGACTCAGGCGCCGCAACGCACGCAAGCCCCAGGTCAGACCGATCCACAGCAGCGCCAGCAACACCAGCAAGGCGGCGCCAAAACCCAAGTAGAGATTTTCCCGCAGGCCTTCGAGTGTCTGCTGGTACTCGCGCACCGGCTGTAGCGCGACAATACTGAATGCCGCGCTTTTGCCGCCCAGCAGTTTGACTTCGACGTCATAGACGAAGAACTCTTGGCCGCTGGCCTCACGAATACGCGCAAACTCATTGCCGCGCCCGTCATAGCGCGGCTTGTAATTGATGTGTTCGTCCTGGGTCGCCCGCGAGCGCCAGACCAATTGCCCTTCGCGGTCATAGATGTAGCCCAGCAGGCGGCTATCGGCGAGATTAAAACGCTCGTCCGGCAACTGCGAAGGCATCATCAACTGTTTGTTCTCGATCCGTGCCGCAGAAATCAGCGTGGTGACGTCCGAGGTCAGGCGCTGCTCGATCGAGTCCTCCAGCGCCAGGCTGAAGGCGCCCTGCATGGCCGGCAACAGCGCTAGCATGAACAGCACCGCCAGGGTGGTGGCCGCCAGCATCAGGCGCAGGCGAAGGGAACGAATCACTGGCAGCGCTCGTTGAACAGATAGCCCAGGCCCCGCACGGTCTCGATCGGCTTGAACCCAGCCGGCGCTTCGAGCTTGCGCCGCAGGCGCCCGACCAGCACTTCGATCACATTCGGATCACGCTCGTCGTCGTCCGGATAGAGCTGTTCCATCAGGCGGTCCTTGGCGACCACCTGTTGATGATGCCGCATGAGGTATTCGAGAATCCGGTATTCATAGGCGGTCAGGGCCAACGGTTGCTCATCGAGGCTCGCCTGTTTGCGGTTGAGGTCCAGCAACAGCGGGCCGGCGACTATAGTCGACTGGGTAAAACCGCTGGAGCGGCGCAGCAAGGCGTTCAGGCGTGCATCCAGCTCTTCGAACTGGAACGGCTTGACCACGTAATCGTCAGCCCCGGCGGCCAGGCCCTCGACCTTGTCCTGCCAGTTGCCGCGTGCGGTGAGGATCAGGATCGGGAACGTCTTGCCTTGCGATCGCAACTGGCGAATCAGATCCAGCCCACCCATGCCCGGCAGGCCGAGGTCGATCACCGCCAGGTCATGGTTATATTGGCCGGACTGGTACAACGCCTCTTCGGCGTTGGCCACGGACTCGACCACATGGCCATTTTCAGTCAGGCGGGTATGCAGATGATGGCGCAATAGCGCCTCGTCTTCGACGACCAGTAATTTCATAACGCTCTCCCAGGCAAATCAACCACTCCACGGGTGCCATGCACCCAGCTTACCGACATGTCTGCGCCGGATCACCTCTAGGGCCGATCCGGCGCAGGTCCTGCTTGCCCGCTGATTAGAAAGCGTAGTTGGCTGACAGGTAGGTCTGGGCGCTGCTGTCCAGGCTCAACGAGCCCTGCTTGGTGCCATGGGCACTCATTTCAGTGCTGGCATTGCTGCGCAGGTAACGGTACCCCAATTCCACCGAGACGTTCTTGGAAACCTGTTGCAGGACACCGCCCTGCACGCCCAGGGCATAACCGATGTCGCTGTCACGGCTATAGCCCGGCGAATCCTGTGTGAGTTTGGTCAGACCGGCGCTAGCGCCACCGAACAGCTTGGTGCTGCTGGTCACGGGCAGGAACAGGTCGTAACTGCCGAGGAGGTTTTCCTGGCGCAGCTTGATGCCGTTGTGGCTGCCGGAAACGTTGTCATAGGTGGCGTAGTAACGACGGTCATTGTTCTGCTGACCGAGGCGCACACCCCAGGTGGTGTCCTTGCCAATCACGCCATTGGCATTCGGGTGATCAAGGTTGCTGTTCAACAGGCTGGATTTTTTGACTTTGTCGCTGGTCTGCCCCAGGGTCAGGCTGGCGAAGTTATCGTCAGCGGCGTGAACCATGGCGCTGGCGCCCAGGACAGTCATGGCCAGAATGAGCTTTTTGAAGTGAGTCATGTTGAGTTTCCTCGTTCGCAATGTGCTTTTGGGTGATGCGCTCAGGTTAACCACCCCCTACTGAACTCCCCCTGAACACACGCTGAACCCTGGCTGAACAAGCTCGAGACTCCTCAGCACTACCCAGCCACGCGACTAATCGGCAAAATGCCGCTATGAATCCGCTCCCCGCCCTGCCCGCCTGCTGCACACCGCTCGACGGCCACTGGCCGTTGCCTGATGCTCTGCCCGACACGGTCCTGCTCAGCACGCGTTTCGATCCCTCATTACTGACGCTCGACGATTTCCGCCGCAGTCAGATCGAGCCGCCAGCGAGCATCCAGCGCTCGGTGGCCAAACGTCAGGCCGAGTTTCTCGCGGGGCGCTTGTGTGCACGTGCTGCGTTGCGGCAACTGCAGGGCCTGGAGTGCTGTCCGGCAATTGGAGAAGACCGTGCGCCGGTCTGGCCGTCCGGCATCTGCGGCTCGATCACCCACAGCACTGGACACGCCGCTGCCATCGTTGCGCAAAAGACAGACTGGCGCGGCCTGGGCATGGACCTGGAAAACCTGCTCAACGCCGAGCGCGCCGAACGACTGGCCGGCGAGATACTCACCCCGGCGGAGCTCAAGCGCATGATGGCCGGCCAGCGCGAGCAACTGGCCTTGTGGGTGACCCTGACGTTCTCGGTCAAGGAAAGCCTGTTCAAGGCCCTGTACCCCATCGTCCAGCAACGGTTCTATTTCGAGCATGCCGAAGTGCTGGAATGGACCGATCGCGGACAGGTGCGCCTGCGCCTGCTGACGGACTTGTCCCGCGAATGGCGCAATGGCACCGAGCTGGATGCCCAGTTCGCAGTGAAAGAAGGCCAGTTGCTGAGCCTGGTGAGTATCCGGGCCTGATTGGTCACCTCACAGCAGGAGCAAGGCTGCCCGCGATCACCAGCCACGATGACGCATGCGGCCTGAATGAGCGCAGCGCTCTTGCGACCATCGCGAGCAAGCTCGCTCCTACAGAGGGGGTCAGCGCTCGGGCTTTTCCTGATTGCGCGGCCAGCTCAGGCTGAAACAGGCCCCGCCCAGGTTCTTGCTCCTGCTGATCAACGCCCGCCCGCCATGCCAGTGCACGATCCGGCGCACGATGGATAACCCCAGACCGTGCCCTCCTGAGGCTCGGGTGCGGCTGTCGTCCAGCCGCAGAAAGGGCGTGAAGATTTTTTCCCAGGCACTTTCCGGAACTCCCGGACCGTCGTCCTCGACATCCACCCGGCAGCGCTGCTGCCCGACCTGATAGCTGATCGAAACCTGCCCCTGAGCATGACGCATGGCATTTCCCACCAGGTTCTGCAGCGCTCGGTGCAGGTAACGCGGCTCGGCCTCGACCCAGGCCCCGTCGCAATCGGCTGCCGACAGGCACAACCCGCGCTGCACCCGGACCTCGGCGCGCAGCGGGGCCAGTTCGCCGATCACCTGATTGACCAGGGCATCCAGATCGACCCGCTGAAAATTCAGCGCCGGCGAGCCCTGTTCCAGCCGTGCATAGGTGAGCATCTCGTCCACCAGGCCGTCGAGGTCCTGGATGTCGTGGTCCATGCCTTCGAGGTACTTGTCCCGCGCTTGTGCAGTGGTCGCCGTGCTGATCATCTCCAGGCCAAAACGCAAGCGTGCCACCGGCGTACGCAGTTCATGGGAGACCGCGCGCACCAGTTCGCGCTGGATCGCCAACAATTGCTGCAGGTGCTCGGCCATGCCGTTGAAGGCCGCCGCCAGCCGCCCAACCGAGTCCGCACCGCGGGTTGGTACGCGAGTTTCCAGACTGCCCTTGGCGATACGTGTAGCGGCCGACTCCAGGCCGCTGAGGCGCCGTTCAAGCTGGCGCACCAGCAGGTAGACGATCAGGCCGATCAGGCTCAACCCCAGTGCCGCAATCAGCACCAGCCACTGCGGCGGATAAGGATTCATCTGATACAGGGGGCCGATTTCCAGCACCCATGGCGTGCCCACCATCCCGGCAAACACCCGGATCGAATCGCCCTCCTTGCCCAGCGCCATCACCGTGTCGCCCTCGGACACCCGGCGGCTCTGGTCTTCGTCCATATCTGCCTGGTCCACCGTGACCAGTTGCAGCTCGAAGCCAAACCCCTTGTCTTTTTTCAGGGCCTCCAGGCGCTTGGGTTGCTCAGCCACCGGGTAGCGCACCAGCTCATCGGCCAACAGATAAATAGTCGCCCGCGCCAGTTGCTCGCTGATCTGCTGCACTTCCCCTGTCAGCACCAGTTGCTCTTGCTCGCTGACCAACCGGTAGACCTTTGCCGCATGGGGCCCGGTCTGCTCCACCAGCGCCTGGCCACGCAGTACGCGGGTACGTTCGCCCAGATCGAGGCCGGTCTGGCTGAAGGTCTGCAGGTTCAGGGGAATACCCAGCAAGCGCTCCCACACCAACAGCGCACGTCGGCGCTCGGTGGGGTTCATCGGCTGCAGGTTGTCGGCCATCAGGGAAAACGTACCGTGGGCCAGGCGCTCGCGGTATTGCTCGCTGCGCACTTCATTGAGCAGGTGCAAGGCCAGCACCCCGAGGACCGCCACCAGAATCAGCGCCGCACACATGCCGCCATAGATGCGCAGGAAGATCGAGTTCACAGCGGCTGGTCTACGCAGGCTTCAGGAACAAACAGGTAGCCTTTGCTGCGGATGGTCTTGATCAGACGCGGGTGGTCCGGGTCATCGCCGATTTTCGGGCGGATGCGCGAAATGCGCACATCGATGGAGCGATCCTGGCCGTCATAGCCGATGCCGCGCAACGCGGTGAAAATTTCCTCGCGAGACAAAATCCGCCCAGCATTGGCCACCAGCAGCCAGAGCAGGTCGAATTCGGCACTGGTCAATTCGATGCCCTGGTCATGCAGCCAGGCTTCGCGCAGGGCGTTGTCGACCACCAGCGGGCCGAACTGCAGGCGCCGCAGTTTTTCCGGTGCGGCCGGTTCCGGCGCCTCGCTGCGCCGCAGCAGGGCCTGGATGCGCGCCAACAGCAGGCGCGGGCGCACCGGCTTGCACACGTAGTCATCGGCGCCCATGTCCAGGCCCTGGATCTGATCCATGTCGTCCGTGCGCGCCGTGAGCATCAGGATCGGCCCCTCGTAGTGGTCACGAACCTTGCGGCAGATGGTCAGCCCGTCTTCACCGGGCAGCATCAGGTCAAGGATCACCAGGTCCGGCTGCTCGGCAATGATCCGCGCCGCCGCCAATGCGCCATTGCCTTCGATGGCAACCCGCAATCCATTGCTTTCCAGGTACTCACGAGTCAACTCAGCCAGGCGCTGGTCGTCCTCGACAATCAATACCTGCCAGGCTTCTTGCTCCACGGGTGACCTCTGCTTGCCAGAACACTATTAAGGAAGGCTCCACTCATCTTCTTGTCATCTTTGGAGTGGATAAGACTGCTTACACAGCGCCCGATTGTAGCAACGCCCACCCTTGAGAACACAAGCAGGCAAATGCGCTCGGTAACCGGGATTTTTTGTGATAGGGTTCGCGCCCGCAAAAATCCCCCCAGGCTATTTTTCTGGGTAATAAACAGTGACAAACGGTCGACCCCAGCAGGGTCGCGGCCTACACGACGATCGACTGTTTCATACACATTTTACGCACAGCTTTATCCACAGGTAGTACGTTGCAATCACCCCCTAAAACGCATTATCTTGTAGCTCGCGCTCAGAAAAACCCTACATATAGGGTTTTGAGCCAAAAACCAAACACAAATCAGACAAGAAACTCAAGCGCTTTTCTTGCACGTTTTTGGTTGAACCAAACTCTTTTTCAGAAGCCCAAACCGCTCCCGCGGATGGCAACTGTTTTTCCGCCCAAAACGGCAAAAACGGTACGGGTGTTGCAGTCGTTCACTGTCACCCCAACGGAATTCGGTTTTCAGCCCCTGGCTTGAAACCAAAGACTTCGGCATGGAAGCGGCGCCCGACGGCCCCTTCCTACTGTCCCGAAGTTGTTATGCCCGGCACTTGCCGGTTGTAGTGCTTCTGGACGGAACGGTGGGCACCTTCATGGTGCCCAAACAAACATAGAGAATGTGGAGACACCCATGCAAACCGACACAACTCGCGAGAACCCGCAGGGCACCTTGCCGCAGGGCGCAGATTCGAACTCCGATCTGTCCGCCACTGCGCCGGGCCAACTGCGCGTGATCAAGCGTAACGGCACTGTCGTTCCTTACACCGATGACAAGATCACCGTCGCCATCACCAAAGCGTTTCTCGCAGTTGAAGGCGGCACCGCTGCCGCCTCGTCGCGAATCCACGACACCGTTGCACGCCTGACCGAGCAGGTCACCGCGACCTTCAAGCGTCGCATGCCATCGGGTGGCACCATCCACATCGAAGAAATCCAGGACCAGGTCGAACTGGCCCTGATGCGTGCCGGCGAGCAAAAAGTGGCTCGCGACTACGTGATCTACCGTGACGCCCGCTCCAAAGAGCGCGCTGTCCGCGCCCCGGCCGAAGACGCGGTGCAGGCTCACCCTTCGATCCGTATCACCCGCGCCGATGGCACTTTCGCGCCACTGGACATGGGCCGCCTGAACACCATCGTGACCGAGGCCTGCGAAGGCCTGGCAGAAGTCGACGGTGACCTGATCCAGCGCGAAACCCTGAAAAACCTGTACGACGGCGTGGCCTTGACCGACGTCAACACCGCCCTGGTGATGACCGCTCGGACCCTGGTCGAGCGTGAACCGAACTACTCGTTCGTCACCGCCCGCCTGCTGATGGACACCCTGCGAGCCGAAGGCCTGGGCTTCCTCGGCGTTGCCGAAAGCGCAACCCACCATGAAATGGTCGACCTGTACGCCAAGGCACTGCCGGCCTACATCGCCAAGGGTATCGAATTCGAATTGCTGAACCCGATCCTGGCCACCTTTGACCTGGAAAAACTCGGCAAGGCGATCAACCACGAGCGCGACCAGCAGTTCACCTACCTGGGCCTGCAAACCCTGTACGACCGTTACTTCATCCACAAGGATGGCGTGCGCTTCGAACTGCCGCAGATCTTCTTCATGCGTGTGGCCATGGGCCTGGCGATCGAAGAGAAGCACAAAGAAGACCGTGCGATCGAGTTCTACAACCTGCTGTCGTCCTTCGACTACATGTCCTCGACACCGACCCTGTTCAACGCGGGCACCCTGCGTCCGCAGCTGTCGAGCTGCTACCTGACCACCGTGCCGGATGATCTGTCGGGCATCTACCACGCGATCCACGACAACGCCATGCTGTCGAAATTCGCCGGCGGCCTGGGTAACGACTGGACCCCGGTCCGTGCACTGGGTTCGTACATCAAGGGCACCAACGGCAAGTCCCAAGGCGTGGTTCCGTTCCTGAAAGTCGTGAACGACACCGCCGTTGCCGTCAACCAGGGTGGCAAGCGCAAAGGCGCTGTGTGCGCCTACCTGGAAACCTGGCACATGGACATCGAAGAGTTCATCGAGCTGCGCAAGAACACTGGTGATGACCGTCGTCGTACCCACGACATGAACACTGCCAACTGGATCCCGGACCTGTTCATGAAGCGTGTCTTCGACGACGGCAAGTGGACCCTGTTCTCGCCATCCGAAGTACCGGACCTGCACGACCTGACCGGCAAGGCCTTCGAAGAGCGCTACGAGTACTACGAAGCCCTGACCGAGTACCCAGGCAAGGTCAAGCTGTTCAAGACCATCCAGGCCAAAGACCTGTGGCGCAAAATGCTCTCCATGCTGTTTGAAACCGGCCACCCATGGCTGACCTTCAAAGACCCGTGCAACCTGCGCAGCCCGCAGCAGCACGTGGGCGTGGTCCATAGCTCGAACCTGTGCACCGAAATCACCTTGAACACCAACAAGGACGAGATCGCCGTTTGCAACCTGGGCTCGATCAACCTGCCGAACCACATCGTCAACGGCAAGCTGGACACCGCCAAGCTGGAACGCACCGTGAACACCGCCGTACGCATGCTCGATAACGTTATCGACATCAACTACTACTCGGTGCCACAAGCGCAGAACTCCAACTTCAAGCACCGTCCGGTCGGCCTGGGCATCATGGGCTTCCAGGACGCCTTGTACCTGCAGCACATCCCTTACGGCTCCGACGCTGCCGTCGAATTCGCCGACAAGTCGATGGAAGCGGTCAGCTACTACGCGATCCAGGCTTCCTGCGACCTGGCAGACGAACGTGGCGCCTACGAGACGTTCCAGGGTTCGCTGTGGTCCAAAGGCATCCTGCCACTGGACTCGCAACAGATCCTGATCGAGGCCCGTGGCCAGAAGTACATCGACGTTGACCTGAACGAATCCCTGGACTGGGCACCAGTACGTGCTCGTGTACAGAAAGGCATTCGTAACTCCAACATCATGGCCATCGCACCGACCGCGACCATCGCCAACATTACTGGCGTATCGCAGTCGATCGAACCGACCTACCAGAACCTCTATGTGAAATCGAACCTGTCGGGCGAATTCACCGTGATCAACCCGTACCTGGTTCGCGACCTCAAGGCTCGCGGCCTGTGGGACTCGGTCATGATCAACGACCTGAAGTACTACGACGGTTCCGTGCAGCAGATCGAGCGCATCCCGCAAGAACTCAAAGAGCTCTACGCGACCGCCTTCGAAGTGGACACCAAGTGGATCGTTGACGCGGCCAGCCGTCGTCAGAAGTGGATCGACCAGGCCCAATCGCTGAACTTGTACATCGCCGGCGCTTCGGGCAAGAAGCTGGACGTGACCTACCGCATGGCCTGGTACCGTGGCCTGAAAACCACTTACTACCTCCGCGCCCTGGCCGCGACCAGCACCGAGAAGTCGACCATCAACACCGGTAAGCTGAACGCTGTTTCCAGCGGCGGCAACCACGGTGACGACTCGGTCCTGGCCGCTCCAGCCGGTCCAGCTCCCGTACCGAAGGCTTGCGCCATCGACGAGCCGGATTGCGAAGCTTGCCAATAAGCTGAGCCCCTAAGCGCCACCCGGCGCTTAACCGAACCCCCCGCCAGGTCCTCCGGACTTGCCGGGGGTTTTCTTTTGCCTGCGAAAGCCGTAGGAGCACGGCCTGCCCGCGATCAACCAATGGGCGACGCGATGCTTACTGGAGCACATTCGCCAGACCAAAAAAAAGCCGCCTCAATCGAGGCGGCTTTTGGCGCTATGAGTAACCGGTTCGGTTTACTCAGCCAGCTTGAAGGTAATGAAGCTGGCGCGCCCCTGGCGCAGAACCCGCATCGACACCGAACGATTCTTCGGCAGCGCCTTGGCGATCTCCGTGAACTCCTTGGCCGATACGATCGCCTGATTGTTCAGGTGCGTGATCACATCGCCAGGCTGCAAGCCGATCAACGAAGCAGGGCCATCCTGGACTTCCTTGATCACCACGCCGCCCTTGAGGTCGAACGCTTTCTTCTGCTCATCGCTGAGCTCAATCACGGCCACGCCCAGGCGATTGCTGCTGCGCTCGACACCATTTTTGGCCAGCGCATCCAGCTCTTTGCCTTCTTCTGGAATGGCGCCGACTGTCAGCTCGACGTTTTTGCGCTTGCCGTCGCGAATCACTTCAAGATTCGCCTTGGCGCCAGCCTTGAGCGCGCCCACCAGGTGTGGCAGGTCCGCCGACATAACGATCGGTTGATCGTTCATGCTCAGGATCACGTCACCGACCTGTAAGCCACCCTTGGCTGCCGGACCGTCGTCCTGGATCTGGGCTACCAGCGCGCCAGCCGGCTTGTCCAGGCCGAAGGACTCGGCGAGATCCTTGTTCACTTCCTGGATCACCACGCCCAACCAGCCACGGCTGACTTTGCCACCGCTTTTCAGCTGGTTGGAGACGTCCATTGCCACATCGATTGGAATGGCAAACGAGACCCCCATGAAACCACCGGAACGGGTGTAGATCTGGGAGTTGATCCCCACCACTTCGCCCGCCAGGTTGAACAGCGGGCCACCGGAGTTGCCCGGGTTGATCGGCACGTCAGTCTGGATGAACGGTACGTAGTTCTCGTTCGGCAGGCTACGCCCGATGGCACTGACGATGCCTTGGGTCACGGTGTGGTCAAAGCCGAACGGTGAGCCGATGGCGACTACCCACTGCCCAGCCTTGAGGTCCTGGGATTTACCCAGTTTCAGCACCGGCAGGTCCTTGCCTTCAATTTTCAGCAGCGCCACGTCGGAGCGCGGGTCGGTGCCGACCAACTTGGCCTTGAGCTCACTGCGATCAGCCAGGCGCACGAGGATTTCGTCGGCATCGGCGATCACATGGTTGTTGGTCAGGATGTAGCCGTCCGGGGAAATGATAAAGCCCGAACCCAGGGATTGCGCTTCACGCTGGCGGCCACCGCCAGGAGAACGCTGCTGTGGCGGCATGCCGCGCTCGAAAAACTCGCGCAGCATCGGTGGCAAGCCTTCCAGGTCTGGCATCTGCTGGTTGGAGACTTTACGGTCCGGCAATTTTTGCGTGGTACTGATGTTCACCACGGCAGGCGAGGCCTGCTCGACCAGTTGGGTGAAGTCCGGCAATTCGGCTGCCTGGGCAGCAACGGTCTGACCCAGCACCAACACGGTGGCAAAAATAGTCAGGTAGGATTTTAAACGTGGTATCGACATACGGCTCCCGTTACGACGAGCATGGTTAAGCGATAGGGAACAAGAAACACCAGGGAACAGCCATCGGTACTTTTGTTCCGGGAACAACTATACAAGGCCAGAGCCGAGGGGCTCTGACCTATAGAAAATTTTAAGAAGTTTTGCAAACTGAAATGCTCACCAAACATTTCGACATCTCGATTGTGAGGCCAGCCATGACTGACCTTTTCCACAACCAACCCGTCGTTCGATGAGCGGCACTGGATCGACTTACTGCTTGGACGTCGATGGAGCGGTGCGCATGGACAGCGCGATCCGTTCGGCGGTACCGATCGGAATCTCCCCCACCACGGTTACCATCATCTCGCCATCGGGTGTAGTCAAGCGCCGTGAAACGGCAACGGTGGGCCCGAGCTGGGTGCGGGTATCGGTGACTACTTCACCATTGAGCGGCTCGAGAAATACCGAGAAACGCGCCAGGCCGTCGTCATACATCAGGCTACTGACCTGAACCTTGGTCTGCGGATCCTTGTGGGCGCTGCTGCTGGTCAACTCGAAACCTGGCGGCAACCAATCGGAATGCCAGGCCTGGGCCGTCTTCGCTGCTGCCGCCTTGTTGCTGTCCAGCGCCACGGCCTTGCACTCGTTACTGGCCTGCAGGTCCTGGTCACCAGGTACGTCGGCAGTGTCCAGACGGGTAAACTGGAAGCGCTCCAACAACTGGCCTTTTTCATTGAGCAGCAAGGATTTGAGCGGTAGACCGGTTTCCCGATCCAGGTGCAATTCAAAACCGTAACGATGCTGGTCACGGGGCGTCAGTGAAACGATCACCGCCGACCGTCCAGCCACGCGCGACTTGCCGATGACGGCAAGGTCGTACCAATTCTTCAGCTTTTGTGGGTCAAGTGCTCGAGTGGACGAGTCGGGAGTATCCTCCAGCCCTGCCACCAAGCTGCCGCTCACGCATTGAGTACGTCCATCAATGCGCACGACTTCCTGGGCCGAGCCGTCGAGCTGCAGCAAACGCTCGCGGACTTTGCCATCCTGGACACGATGCCAGATGTTGTGGGTAGAGAAGCTACCGTTACGCTCGTAAATGAAAGTGCCTTGAAAGCTCTGCTGCTGCTCGGCCTGGCTCAGACGGTTCAACCAGTCCTGAGCCTCATCGGCATGGGCTGGAACAATGAACCAGCCACTGAGCAAAAGCGTGAGTAGAGGTATGGCGCGCATGATCCTCCTTAACGTATTTCCTGGCTCGCTGCACGAGCATAAGGCAAGGCACTTTCAGTACCCTTGAGTGCAGCTTGTTGAGCATGCTGACGCAGATAACCTGGCAGACGCTGATCGTGCCAGCCTGGCTGCCCCTGCAAGACACCGTTGGCCATCGGACCCGTGGCTTGCGAACTCTCATTGTAGCCTGCCAAAACGGCGGGACCCTTGACTTGAGGAACGGTCAGACCCGGTTGAGTGGATTGCTGGGCCAATTCAACGCCAGCGATCTCGTCCTGGTTGTACAGACGCACACCCGCCAATACTGCAACAGTCACGGAGGCCGCAACAGCCAGACGGCCCAGACTACGCCAAGGTCCACGGCTGACTTTCGCTGGCACGGCTTCATCAGCCAGGGCTTGCGAAACGGCCGAAGCCAGGTCCAGACGCGGGATCAGCAAGTCCTTGTGCATCACCGCCCGAGCAATCTGGTAACGCGCCCAGGTTTCGCGGGTTTCAACATCGTCGAAGGCATTCAACACCCGACGCAACTCCAGTTCGTCCGCTTCGTTATCCATCACTGCGGACAGCGATTCCTGCAGGGCTTCCCGACTCATGGCGTTCCTCTCTTGGCTGTCGCCGCTGTCTTTAGTTTTCCTGCAACAGAGGTTGCAGGGCTTTATCGATGGCCTCCCGAGCGCGGAAGATCCGGGAGCGCACGGTACCCACCGGACATTGCATGACGCTCGCAATATCCTCGTAACTCAGACCATCAAACTCACGTAAAGTTAGTGCCGTACGTAAATCTTCTGGCAGTTGCTGAATGGTTCGATGGACGGTGCCTTCGATCTCATCCCGCAGCAATGCGCGCTCTGGTGACTCGAGATCCTTGAGGCCGTGATCGCCGTCGTAGAACTCCGCATCTTCAGAACTGACATCGCTATCCGGCGGCCGGCGGCCGCGTGAAACCAGATAGTTTTTCGCCGTGTTGATGGCGATGCGGTAAAGCCACGTATAAAACGCGCTGTCCCCGCGAAAATTTCCAAGTGCACGATAAGCTTTGATAAAGGCTTCTTGTGCAACATCCTGGGCTTCATGGGTGTCGTGCACAAAACGCACGATCAACCCGAGAATTTTGTGCTGGTATTTCAGCACTAACAGATCGAATGCACGCTTGTCGCCGCGCTGAACGCGCTCGACCAGCTGCTGATCCTCTTCCTGGGTTAGCATGAACACTCCTCGATAAGCTCGGAGGAGGCTTGCATGGCTAATCGATCAGGCTTGCAAACATAGACTCGAGCTTTGCGCAAAAGTTCTCCCCCTCCAAGCAAGTTTCCTGCGCGCGCTGATTTGGCACACACGAAAAACGCAGCACCGGCTTGGCCGGCTGCGCGAATAATCTTGTTGTCGAATCCATACGCAATGACCGGAACACAGATCCTGCGTGAAACCGACGCTGTCCCTTGTTTCAGGCAACCTTCTATTGAGTTGGGAGCCTTGGCAAAAGTTCCCAATCTTTATAGCTATGCGAAACCAACAATGTGCAACCACGAGGCGAAAAAGCAGGGTATGTCGTCAAAAACCTATGTTGTTTGCTTCCTCACGAGGTAAAACACCCAGCACAGGCTTCAGATTTTTTCGTCACAGTAGTTTCACATTGCCACGAAGGCTCGACTATTGTGCCGATCCACCCCTCTATATACTAGTGCGCTGTGTGGCTGTCTCGACTCGCCGATTCAGGTGTCTTGCGCCAACCCCGTCCCGGGTCGCTTTGAGCGGAATCCTGAAATGAGCCAACAGTTTCAACACGATGTTCTGGTAATTGGCAGCGGCGCTGCCGGCCTGAGTCTGGCACTGACGTTGCCCGACCATTTGCGCATTGCGGTATTGAGCAAAGGGAACCTTGCCAACGGCTCGACCTACTGGGCCCAGGGCGGTGTCGCCGCCGTGCTGGACGACACCGATACCGTTGAATCCCATGTCGACGACACCCTCAACGCCGGTGGTGGGCTGTGTCACGAAGATGCGGTGCGGTTCACGGTGGAGCACAGCCGCGAAGCCATTCAGTGGCTGATCGATCAGGGCGTGCCCTTCACCCGCGACGAACAGTCCGGTACCGAAGACGGCGGTTTTGAGTTCCACCTGACCCGCGAGGGCGGCCACAGCCATCGACGCATCATTCACGCCGCCGATGCCACTGGCGCCGCAATCTTCAACACCTTGCTGGCGCAAGCACGCCAGCGCCCGAACATCGAACTGCTGGAACAACGGGTCGCCGTTGACCTGATCACTGAAAAACGCCTCGGCCTGGAAGGCGATCGCTGCCTTGGTGCCTATGTGCTCAATCGCGGCACCGGCCAGGTCGACACCTACGGCGCGCGGTTCGTGATCCTCGCTTCCGGTGGTGCGGCCAAGGTCTACCTCTATACCAGCAACCCCGACGGCGCGTGTGGCGACGGCATCGCCATGGCCTGGCGCTCGGGCTGCCGGGTCGCCAACCTGGAGTTCAACCAGTTCCACCCGACCTGCCTGTACCACCCGCAAGCCAAGAGCTTCCTGATCACCGAGGCCCTGCGCGGTGAGGGAGCGCACCTCAAGCTGCCCAACGGCGAGCGTTTCATGCAACGCTTCGACCCTCGAGCCGAGCTGGCGCCACGGGACATTGTGGCTCGGGCCATCGACCACGAAATGAAGCGCCTGGGGATCGACTGTGTCTACCTGGACATCAGCCACAAACCCGAAGCCTTCATCAAGAGCCACTTCCCGACGGTCTATGAGCGCTGCCTGGAATTTTCCATCGACATTACCCGCCAGCCAATCCCAGTGGTCCCGGCTGCGCACTACACCTGTGGCGGGGTGATGGTCGACCAGCAAGGCCGCACCGACGTCCCCGGCCTCTATGCCATCGGCGAAACCAGTTTCACCGGCCTGCACGGCGCCAACCGCATGGCCAGCAACTCGCTGCTGGAGTGTTTCGTCTATGCCCGCTCGGCAGCCGCGGACATCCTCGCACAGTTGCCCCTGGTGTCGATCCCCAGCGCCCTGCCCGTCTGGGACGCCAGCCAGGTCACCGACTCCGACGAAGACGTGATCATCGCCCACAACTGGGATGAACTGCGGCGGTTCATGTGGGACTACGTTGGCATCGTACGCACCAACAAGCGCCTGCAGCGCGCCCAGCACCGAGTGCGCCTGCTGCTGGACGAGATCGACGAGTTCTACAGTAACTATAAAGTCAGCCGCGACCTGATTGAGCTACGCAACCTGGCCCAGGTGGCCGAACTGATGATCCAGTCAGCCATGGAACGCAAGGAAAGTCGCGGCCTGCACTACACCCTCGACTACCCGGACCTGTTACCGCAAGCGCTGGACACTATTCTGGTGCCGCCCACCTACGCCGACTGAACTTGAGCCGTACCCGCAGGCGCCGATGTACATCCGGCGCCAAGGCGTCGCGCGGCACACAGATCGAGCGCACCCAGCGCTCGCCACTCACGCGAAAGCGCAGCACCACGATCAACGGCAAGGCCAGGCTGTCGGGGCGCAATTGCACGGCTTGCCAGCCACCGCCCCGACTCCACAATTGCCAGCCCTCGGCATCGCGACGCAAGCCCGTGAAGGCAGCGGGATGGGTCAGGAGAATCTGCCGCGGCAGCACCCAGGCGCCGTGCGCCAGGCACAGCAAAACACCCGCCAGGCGGGCCCACTGGGCAACATCGAGTAGAAACAGCGAGCCCAGTGCGAACAGCTGGGCCAGGAGATAGGCCGCCAGCAGTGGCCGTGAGGCCCGCCAGCGGCATTCGAAACTACTTGGGCTGGACACGATCCAGGATCATCCGGACCATGCGCTGTAGCTCAGGGTCTTCCGACTCGGAGCGCTCCATGAACCAGCCGAACATGTCCTGATCTTCGCATTCGAGCAACCTGACATAGCAGTCGCGATCGACCTGGTTCAGGTGCGCATAAACCTCTTTGACAAAGGGCACCAGTAACACGTCAAGTTCAAGCATACCGCGGCGGCTGTGCCAGTAGAGGCGATTGAGTTCAACATCTTCGACCATGGAGCGCTCCTCAAATAGAGCGCAAGTATACAGCCCCAGCCCCGGTCGAACAGTCGGCTTTGGTCGGGCACCTCCAGGCTTTTGTAAACTACCCATTTCCAGAGCGCCCCCTTATGATGTCCTCCAGACTTTTTACCCTGCGATGACCCATGGCTGATTCCGCTTTTTTCTGCACCTTGTCCCATGAAGGCGTGCTCGCCGTCCGCGGCAGCGATGCCAGCACGTTTCTTCAGGGCCAATTGACCTGCAACCTCAACTACCTGAGCGACACCCAGGCGAGCCTCGGCGCGCGCTGCACCCAAAAGGGCCGTATGCAGTCGAGCTTCCGCATCGTGCTGGAGGGTGACGGGGTGCTGCTGGCGATGGCCAGCGAGTTGCTGGAACCGCAACTGGCCGACCTGAAAAAATACGCCGTGTTCTCCAAGTCCAAACTCACCGATGAAAGCGCCGCCTGGGTTCGTTTCGGCCTGGTGGAGGCCGACGCCGCCCTGGCAGCCCTGGGACTGGACCTGCCGCCAACCACCGACTCGGTCGCCCGCCACGAGAGCCTGATCGCCATCCGGGTCTCCCCTGGCCGTACTGAACTCTGGGCCCCAGCCGCCCAGGCACAGAGCCTGGCGACGCAGCTCTCGGCCACTCTCGCCCAGGGCTCCCTCAACGATTGGCTGCTGGGCCAGATCCGCGCCGGCATCGGCCAGGTGATGCCCGCTACCCGCGAGCTGTTCATCCCGCAAATGCTCAACCTGCAGGCGGTAGGCGGCGTGAGCTTCAAGAAAGGCTGCTACACCGGCCAGGAAATCGTCGCGCGCATGCAGTACCTGGGCAAACTCAAGCGCCGCCTGTATCGCCTGCAACTGGACGCCAGCGAACTGCCCGAGCCAGGCACCGCCTTGTTCTCGCCCACCCACGGCAGCGCCATTGGCGAAGTGGTCCTCGCCGCCCACGCCGAACAGGGCATTGAACTGCTGGCAGTGCTGCAGGCCGAAGCGGCTGAAGGCGCCGACCTGCACCTTGGCGCACTCGAAGGCCCGGCCCTGCACCTGCTCGAACTGCCTTACCAACTGGATCGGGATCGCGAGATCCAGCGTTAATCCGCAGTACTTTGTCGCAACACCTAGAGAAACGAAATGAGCAAGCTGGCGGAAAAGGTCCAACAGGATTTGGTTGAGGCCATCGATAACGATGACCTGGTTCTGCCAACGTTACCGGAAGTGGCCCTGCAGATTCGCCGGGCCGCCGAAGACCCGGATATCAGCGTCACCACCCTGAGTAAAGTCATCGGCCGCGACACCGCCCTGTCGGCGCGCCTGATCAAAGTGGTGAACAGTCCTCTGCTGCGCGGCGCCCAGGAAGTCACCGACCTGCATACGGCCATAACTCGGCTGGGCATCAACTACAGCAGTAACCTGGCCATTGGCCTGGTCATTGAGCAGATTTTCCATGCTCGCTCCGACGTGGTCGGCCAGAAGATGCGCGACGTCTGGCGCAAGAGCCAGGAGATTGCCGGCATCAGCTATTCATTGTGCCGAAGCCACACCCAGCTCAAGCCTGACCAGGCGGCGCTGGGCGGCCTGGTGCACCAGATCGGCGTGCTGCCAATCCTGACCTACGCCCAAGACCACTACGAACTGCTCTCGGACCCGGTTAGCCTCAATCATGTGATCGAGCGCATCCACCCGTTGCTCGGTGACAAACTGCTGAAGGTCTGGGAGTTTCCGGAAATGTTGGTCAATCTGCCGGGACAATACCTGGACTTCAAGCGCCAGCCCGGGGCTGTCGACTACGTCGACCTGGTGCAAGTGGCGACCGTGCATGCGCACCAGGGCGCCCAACACCCACTGGCCCAGATCGACATCAGCAGCCTGCCCGCCTTCAAGCGGCTGGGGATCAACCCGAACAAGCCCATCCCCTGCGCCGAACTGGAAGACTCGCGCACGATGTTTTACTGACCCGTACGCCCGCCCCTGCGGGCTTTGCGTGGAGCTTGCGGGACAGCAGGTTGTTATTGGTAGAAATTTACCGATACCCGGCAAAAAAAATCTATGCCGGCCAAAGCCCCATAAACTCTCGCTCTGTCCAAAAACCAGGCCTCATGGCCGCTTACTGAGCCAGTAAGTCGCACCACAAGCCGAAAAAAACACCTATAATGCGCCGGTAAATCGGGCCTGCAACACCTCCTTACATGAAGGTGAAAGCCATGCTGAAGCCATCGCCGGAGATGACCACGTCGACTCCGCCCTTCAGCGACTTCAGGACACCCGTAGACATTTCTGTTTTTTGCCTGCGTACCGCTGCAACAAACGATTCCTTTAGATCCACCGCGGCCACCAGGCCGTGTGAATAACCGACCTTCAGAGTTTTCACACGGGCAACTGGCCCTCACGCAGGAGACGACACGTCATGCTGAGCTGGGACGAATTCGATAAAGAAGACGGCGAAGTTGTCGCCAAAGGCGCCAATGCTGGCCACGCAACAGAAGCCAACATGGACCGCCTCGACAGCGCCGGTGGTGCTGCTGCGCTCGAAGCGCGCGCTGTGACCGCCAGCGACTCGGCCGCGATCATTCGCGCCAAGGCCGCCCTCGACAAACTCGACGTCGCCGAAGGCCTGGCCGAACTCGAGGGCGCCTCTGCCCGCGTTGCCGTTGACGAGAAGCGCATGATCAACTGCCGCGCCGACCTCAACCAGCTCGTCCCGTTCAAATACGACTGGGCCTGGCAGAAGTACCTGGACGGTTGCGCGAATCACTGGATGCCTCAAGAAGTCAACATGACCGCCGACATCGCCCTCTGGAAAAACCCGGAAGGCCTGACCGACGACGAGCGCCGCATCGTGATGCGCAACCTGGGCTTCTTCTCCACCGCCGACTCCCTGGTTGCCAACAACCTGGTACTGGCCGTGTACCGCCTGATCACCAACCCGGAATGCCGCCAGTACATCCTGCGCCAGGCGTTCGAAGAGGCGATCCACACCCACGCCTACCAGTACTGCATCGAATCGCTGGCCATGGATGAAGGCGAGATCTTCAACATGTACCACGAGATCCCATCGGTCGCGAAAAAAGCCACCTGGGGCCTGAAGTACACCCGTTCGATCTCCGATCCGAAGTTCGAAACCGGCACCGTCGAAACCGACAAAGAGCTGCTGCGCAACCTGATCGCCTACTACTGCGTCCTGGAAGGCATCTTCTTCTACTGCGGCTTCACCCAGATCCTCTCCATGGGCCGGCGCAACAAAATGACCGGCGTCGCCGAGCAGTTCCAGTACATCCTGCGCGACGAATCCATGCACCTGAACTTCGGCATCGACGTGATCAACCAGATCAAGATCGAAAACCCGCACCTGTGGGATGCCGAAATGAAGGAAGAAGCCAGCCAGATGATCCTGCAGGGCACCCAACTGGAAATCGAATACGCACGCGACACCATGCCGCGCGGCGTACTGGGCATGAACGCCGCGATGATGGAGGACTACCTCAAGTTCATCGCCAACCGTCGCCTGTCGCAGATCGGCTTGAAAGAAGAGTACCCAGGTACCACTAACCCGTTCCCATGGATGAGCGAGATCATGGACTTGAAGAAAGAGAAAAACTTCTTTGAAACTCGGGTGATTGAGTATCAGACCGGTGGGGCATTGAGCTGGGATTGATTCCTGACGCTCATCACCGCTGAGTCGATGATCTGAAAAAGCCCTGGATGCGTCATGCGTCCAGGGCTTTTTTGTGAGCCCTTTGCGAGTTGTGCCACTGATAACGTCAAGCGCGGGCGAGCCTTGCTCCTACCTGGGGATGCCAGGGTTGAAAACAATCAGCGCATCCCGCTATTAATACCCCTCCCCTCCAGGACCCGAGCCGCCATGAAATTCGACCGCGCCTACTGCCTCAGCCTCGACGCCAAGCTGTCGATCTATGACGTGCGGGACCTGAATTTTGACGAGACGATGGCGTTCGACTCGGCGAAGGAACACTTCCAGTGCCCCAACGACGTCTGTCGCTCGGCCTTTGGGGTGGCCAACGTGTTGGGGACGATCAATGCCAAGAGCGTGAACTACATCCGCACGCCGCACTTCAAGAATGTGCCGAGCACCCGGCATGTGGAGGGTTGTCCGTATGTCAGCCTCAAGACGCCGAGCGCCGATGGTGTGGAAACGGATGACGGGGTGGAGGAGCATTTTCCGTCGGAGTTGTTACTGACCCGGCGTCAGTATGTGCGCAAGCCTGGTAGCGCCCAGGTGACTGGCAACAGAATGCAGGATCAGGTGCCAGTGGCTCCGGCTAACAGCCAGGTCGAGCGCCCGGCAGTGGAGTCCGCACCGGACAAGACCAGCGTCTTTGCCCATCCGGTGGAGTGTTTCGTTTCGAACTTCGAGAACAAGGACCTGCTCAAGCGCATGCCGCTGAAAATTGGCGAGCACACGGCGTCCTACGCCTCGTTCTTCAAGAAGATCGAATACCTGCAAGACAACAAAGGCCTGGTTTACTGGGGCAAGATCAAGGAGATCAAGGACTACACCCAAAGCTTTCGCATCGACTTCGAGAAGAAAACCTGGTTCGAGAAAAAGCCCTACTCGGTCACCCTGTACCTGGGCAAGAAGCTGATCGACAGCTACCGCAAACGCCAGGCATTCCTCGAGGAGATCAAGCACGCCATCGAGAGCGAGCAGGAACTGTATTGCTTTTTCTACGGCGTGACGCCGGAGTTGAAGCAGGTGCCGAGCAAGAAACACCCCGAGCAGACGTTCGGGGTGTTCAGTGCCAACATCGAGAATCTGGATCACTTCATCATTCGGCAAGCGCCGCAGTTGCACGCTAAGTAAACACGGCGTAACGCTCAACTCGTGGAGTACCGGTACAAGCGTCTAGTACCCGCCTCGACCGCACGATATCGCATCAATCAAAAAATGAGTTTGATCCGGACGCAAAACAACTGTACAAAAACACAGTACTTATTGATTTGCCACTCTCGACCCCGGAGAAACCCATGGCCTCTCTTGCGATGAAAGTCACCCTGGAACGTATCGCCCTGTTCCAGTTCACCCCCAAACACAGTGCACAGGCCCGTGCGATGCTGGATTGGTCACTGGAACAATTGTCCCGCGAGTCCGGGGTCAGCGTAGACGCGATAGCGCGGTTCGAAGCCGGTGCCGAAGTGCTCGACGTCACCCGCCTGGCCCTGGCCTACCGGCTGGAGGCCGAGGGCCTGGTGTTCTTTCCCGGCTTTGCTCCAGGTCGAGGCATGAGCATCAGGGGTTCGGCACCGGATCCGGTGGAGCGAGCGGATTTCGCGATGATCGAGTGATCAACTCAAGCGCTGCCAACCTTAACCATTGGCAACCGCCTGCTCCCCCTGCCCTTCAACCTCAAGCCACCAGGCCTGCCCGTGTTGCGGTTGATTGAGGTTGAAGGCTTCACCCATTTGCGGTGTGGTGATGGACACGCTCTGCTCCCAAGCCAGGGTCAGGATGCGGTCGAAGGGTTCGTGCCAGGCGTGCATCGACAAATCGAAGGTGCCGTTGTGGATCGGTAGCAGCCAACGCCCCTTGAGATCGATGTGAGCTTGCAAGGTTTGTTCGGGTTGCATGTGAATCAGTGGCCAGTCGACATTGTAGGCGCCGGTTTCCATCAGGGTCAGGTCGAAGGGTCCGAACTGTTCTCCGATCGCCTTGAAGCCGTCGAAGTAGCCGGTGTCACCACTGAAGAAGATGCGTTTGTCGCCGTCGATGACCACCCATGAAGCCCAGAGGGTGCTGTTGCCATCGAACAGGCCACGACCGGAAAAGTGCTGGGACGGGGTAGCGATGAAATGAATCCCATCGATCTGCGTGCCTTCCCACCAGTCCAGTTGACGCACCTTGCTGGCATCGACGCCCCACTTGATCAATGTCTCACCCACGCCCAACGGTGTGATGAAGTGGCGGGTCTTGTCTGCCAGCTTGAGGACGGTCTGATGGTCGAGGTGATCGTAGTGGTCGTGGGACAGGATCACCGCTTCGATGTCAGGCAGCTCATCAAGGCTGATCGGCGGCTGATGAAAGCGCTTGGGCCCAGCCCATTGCACCGGAGAAGCGCGCTCGGCGAAAACCGGGTCGGTCAGCCAGAACTTGTTGCGCAGTTTCAACAGGACAGTGGAGTGCCCTAGCCGGAACACACTGTGATTGGGGGCACCGTGCAACTGCTCGCGGGTCAGGCCCTGAACCGGAATCGCTCCGGTCGGCCGGGTGTTGCGTGGTTTGTTGAACAACATGTTCCAGAAGATCTGCACAGTCTTGCGCAAGCTGGGTTGGCGTACCGCGGCATGGTTGCGGTAACGGCCCTGCACCTGGCGGGAGGTTTTCAGTTCTGTGGCGCTGTCCGCCTGGTAAGAGAAAGTGGCCATGTTCAAATGACTCCAGAAAATCCGCTGTAGCCGCAGATTCTCTTTTTCGGACGATAAAGGGCCAATGCACGCACGCGTCAGCCGCAAATTCTGATTTCGCACCGAGCAACTACACTGCACGGTGTAGTTTCTACATTGCAACAAACCCGGGAATAAGTAAACTGCTGGGTGTAAGTGCTCACCCACTCTGCCGAAGCGTATTTATGACAGCCCCCCAGCGCCTGACCGACCGCAAACGCGAAGCCATTGTCCAGGCGGCGATCACCGAATTCCGTAGCAACGGCTTCGACATCACCAGCATGGACAAGATTGCCGCAACGGCGGGGGTGTCCAAGCGCACGGTGTATAACCACTTTGCCAGCAAAGAAGAGTTGTTCGCCGAAATCCTCCAGCGTCTGTGGACCAATATTTGCGCCCAGGAAGACAGCGTCTATAACCCCGGGCAACCGCTGCGCGAACAGCTCGGGCAATTGCTGCACAGCAAGCTGGCCCTGCTGGCGGACAACAGCTTCCTCGACCTGGCCCGCGTGGCTATCGCCGCCACTATCCACTCGCCCGAGCGTGCCCAAGACATGGTCCTGCGCATCGGCGAGCGCGAGGAAGTCCTGACTGCCTGGATTCGTGCAGCCCAGGCTGACGGCACACTCAAGCCGGTCGATCCCGACTTCGCCGCCCAACAATTGCATGGGATGCTCAAGGCCTTCGCCTTCTGGCCACAGATCTCCATGAACCAGCCGGCCCTGTCCGCCGAGATGCAGAGCACTGTCATCGAGTCGGCACTGGACATGTTCCTGGCCTGCTATCAGCGCTGATCCGCCGCACCAACGACCTTGAGCTACGCTGTCATGCCGCAGGCAAGTGCCTGGCGCCTGCACCGGACCCATCATCTGTCTGATGCTCGCGCCTGCAATAAGTGACACTATTGACCTGTTTATTCGATGGATCGCAGCCCTGGATAAAACACAACAAAGTGTTTCGGGGCGACATGAGCGCAGTGAGCTATGGAAAATCAACGCGGCAAAGGCCTGTCATTTGCCAGACGCATCTACAAACCGCGGATCATCGGCCTGGGCATTGGCTGCATCAGTGTCGCAGCGGCGCTTTATCCCTTGGGGGTACCGGCCTGGGTCTGGGGGCTGCTGGGTTTCAACGCTGTGTGCTGGGCGCACCTGGCCTATCAACTGTCGACCCGCTCGGCATTCCCCTACCAGGCGGAACGCCGCAACCTGTTGATCGACTCGTTGCTGGGCGGTTTCTGGGCCGCGACCATGCACTTCAACCCCCTGACCACCGTGACCATCCTCTCGATGATGGCCATGAACAATGTGGCCGCCGGCGGGTTGCGCCTGTTGGTCCACGGTAGCCTCGCCCAACTGCTGGGTATCGGCATGTCATGGTCGCTGCTGGGGATCGGCTTCTCACCGCAGGTCAGCCAGCTCCAGGTGTATGCCTGCTTGCCGATGCTGACGCTTTATCCGCTCGCGGTGGGCATGGTCTGCTATCGCCTGACGATCAAACTGTCCGAGCACAAACGCGCACTCAGTGCCTTGAGCCGCACGGACAGCCTCACCGGCCTGCTCAATCACGGAACCTGGAAAGACCTGCTGCAGGTCAGCTTCCACGAGTGCCAACAGCAACGGGGCCAGGCCACCATTGGCTTGATCGACATCGATCACTTCAAGGCCATCAATGACACCTACGGGCATATCGTCGGCGACAGCGTGTTGCGCCAACTCAGCGCCGAACTCAAGCGCAACCTGCGGCAAAACGATCTGGCGGGACGCTACGGCGGCGATGAGTTCTGTGTGATTCTGCCGAACTTGCCGCTGGACCAGGCCATTGAGGTAATGGAGCGTCTACGCCTGGTCTTCGCCGACTATCGCCACCCTGCCATCGCGCAACTGAAGGTCAGCCTGAGCATTGGCCTGGCGACCTACCAGGCGCATTTCAGTGATGCCGGGCAGTGGCTCGAGGCGGCCGACAAGGCGCTGTACAGCGCCAAGAGCAATGGCCGCAACAGAATCAGCAGTGCACAGGTCAGCACAACAGATCCGGCATGAGAGCAGCGCCGTGGGGCGTATAGTGAGCTTCAGTCCCCCGGACCTGCAGAGACCCTCATGAACCCAGCCACCCCCCCCCCCGCCGCAGCCCCGGTCGACCACCTGCGCTTTCACCGTCCCCACGCGCATCTGGCCGCGACCTTCGGCAACGACACCTTCGCCTTGAAAGCCGAGGCCTTTGCGCGCTTTTTCGGCACGCCGACCTTTCTTGGTGCTCAGACCCTGATCGTCGCCGTCTGGATCGCCCTCAACACCACCGGTGTCACCTCCTTCGATGTCTACCCGTTCATCCTGCTCAACCTGGCATTCAGCCTCCAGGCAGCCTATGCCGCGCCCTTGATCCTGCTGGCGCAAACCCGTCAGGCCGCGCGCGACAAGGCCCAGTCCGATGCCGACGCGCAACACCGTGAGGCGCTGGCCGTGGCCAATGCCGAACGCCAGGCGCAAGCGGCGCAAAATGCCGCCCAACTGCTGCAACTGCTTGAACAGAACACCCGACTCACGGAAATGACCAAGACCCTGACCGAGCGCATAGAAAACCTCACCTCACAGGTGCATCAGCACGTCCTGGGCAACCCACCCCCACAAGCCTGACGCCCCCTAGGCGGGCAAACGAATGGCTCGCGCCAACTCATCAAACAGGGTCACCACCGAGCGCAGCGCGCGGCAGTCCGGGCGAGTCAGCAACCACAGGCTGGTGTCGTAGCCCAGCAAGGGTTCGCTCAATGGCCGCAGCCCTTGGGCAGGGTCGATCAGAAAGTCCGGCAAGGCCGCTACCCCAAGCCCCGCCCGCACCAACTCAGTCACCGCGAGCATGCTGTTACAGCGATAGCTCGGCTGCACGCCCGGCAGCTGCTGGCGTCGCCAGGTGACGGTGGGATGATCCGGCAGGAAGTCATCCGGCGCGATCCAGCTCAGGCGCGCGAGGTCGCTCGAATCGACCGACGGCAGGTAATTCACGCTGGCGCACACCCGATAGGACACCGTCGCCAGGCGACGGCCCACCAGATGCTCCGGTGGCGCCCGGGTCAGGCGCAGGGCAATGTCCGCATCGCGGCGGCTGAGGTTGGCAAAATCATTGGAGGTGCTCAGCTCCAGGGTTAACGCCGGATAGCCCGGCATGAACTGCGCCAGGGCCGGCAGCAGCAAGGCGTGCAAGACCGAGTCGGTGCAGGTCAGGCGCACCGTGCCGCTGATGACTTCACCGCCTTGCTCCACGCCGACCCGCGCCGCATCCAGTGCCTGTTCGGCACGTTCGGCCTGCTCGGCCAGGGTTTGCGCCAGGCTGGTGGGCAAGTAGCCGGCGCGGCTTTTCTCGAACAGCGCCTGGCCCAAGCCAGCTTCCAGGCGCCGGACCGCACGAAACACCGTCGAGACATCGACCTTGAGCAACGCCGCGGCCCGGGCCAGCGAGCCGCCGCGGACCAACGCCAGGACCAGCACCAGGTCGGGGTAGTCCAGTTGATAGTGCGCAGCTGCATTGATCACTTGGGTAAACGCCCATATTGATTGCGTGAACGCCAATCTATAGTGCCCCCCAACAACCGACAAGTCTTGGAGACGCCATGTCCAATCCAGCCCAACTGCGCATTGCCCTGATCGGCGACTACGACCCGCAGGTCCTCGCCCACCAGGCCATTCCCCTGGCCCTGAACCTGGCCGCCCAGCACACGGGGCGAGAGGTGCAGTCGCAGTGGCTGGCCACCGAGCGGATCGACGACCAGACCCGCTTCACCGACTTCGACGGTTTCTGGTGCGTGCCTGCCAGCCCTTACCGCAACGCCGACGGCGCGCTGCGGGCGATTCAGTTTGCCCGGCAAGCGCAGCGGCCGTTCCTCGGTACCTGCGGTGGATTTCAACACGCGGTGCTGGAGTTCGCCCGCCACGTCCTGGGCTGGACCGACGCCGAACATGGCGAAACCTCACCCGACGCCACCCGCGCCGTGATCACGCCCCTGGCCTGCGCCTTGGTCGAGGCCATCGACACTATCCAATTGCGCGAGGACTCGCTGATTGCCACGGCCTACGCCAGCCAGCACATCAGCGAAGGCTACCGCTGCCGCTACGGGATCAACCCCGAGTTCGCCGACGCCCTGCTGCGCCACGGCCTGCGCGCCACGGGCCACGACTCTGGCGGTGACCTGCGGGCCATCGAATTGCAGGGCCATCCGTTTTTCGTCGCCAGCCTGTTTCAACCGGAACGGGCCGCGCTCGAGGGTCGGTTGCCGCCCTTGGTCAAGGCCTTTGTCGAGGCCTGCGCGAGGAATCCGCGATGATCGCCAACACCCCAGCCGCCCCCTACTACGCGGTGATCTTTACCTCGCTGCGCACGGAAGACGATCACGGCTACGGCCAGGCGGCCCAGCGTATGGTCGAACTGGCTCGCAAGCAGCCAGGGTTTCTCGGCGTGGAATCGGCGCGCGGTGAAGATGGCCTGGGCATCACGGTGTCCTACTGGACCGACGAAGCAGCGATCCTCGCCTGGAAGCGCCACGCCGAACACAGCGCCATCCGCGAGCAAGGCCGCGCGACCTGGTACCAGGGGTTTCACACGCGGGTGTGCAAGGTCGAGCGCGCGTATGCCTTCGCCACCTAGCCCGGCACCCGCTGGCGCAGGGCCGAGATCTCCGGCACATCGGCGCGGCGCATGTACACCCGCAGCGGTTCACTGATGTTGATTCGGTCGTCGATGTTCTGATCCAGCAACACCTGGATCAGTTCGCGCTTGAGGGTCATGGCCTGCTCCGGGCCAGGGGCCCAGACGAACTCGCTGGAGGGGATGATGCCGTCGTCGGCGACGTCCATGCCGAACGAGTCTTCGCTGAAGCGCACGATGTACTGGCCAGTCTTGCGGTTGAGGCCGACGAAGCCGTTGAGTTGGTCGGCGGCCTGGCAGATGAGTTGCGAAGTGATGGGCATGATAAACCTCACGTAAGGTCCCAATGGACCGCTGATCAATGGTTTACACGCAAGGCAAGCATCCGGGTTTCCCTCTGCCGGGGAAACTGCCGGGGCCAAGAGTACTGCAAAGTCGCGCACAAAAGCGCGGAAAAAAACCGTCTAAAGCGGGGTTTATGTCGGTGCTGCGATAGCACAACGCTCGCTCAGTTGTTAAAAGGTACTCCTTTGCAAAACGACTGACGAAAGGACTTCGACCATGCCTGTCAACTTCACCCACAGCGTCCTGTTGCTGAGCCTGATGCTCGGCGGCGGCCAGGCACAGGCGCTCAGCCAGCCCGGCCCGAACGCACTGGCCACCGCCAACGGCATCCCGCACCCGGCCGTGATCGCCCACCGCGGCGCCTCCTTCGATGCTCCGGAATCCACTGCCGCCGCCTATAAACTGGCGCGCGACCTGGGCGCCGATTACCTGGAACTGGACCTGCAACGCAGCAAGGACGGCGTGCTGTTCGCCCTGCACGACGACAACCTGCAACGCACCACCGACGTCGCCAGCAAGTTCCCTGAACGCAAGGACAGCCCCGCCAACGCCTTCACCCTCGCCGAGCTGAAAACCCTCGATGCCGGCAGCTGGTTCAACAGCGCCTACCCGGATCGCGCCCGACCTGCGTACGTGGGCCTGAAAATCCTCACCCTGGACGAAGTCATCGACATCGCCCAAGGCAACCCACGGCACAAGCCCGGCCTGTACATCGAGACCAAGGAACCCCAGCAATTCCCGGGGATCGAGCGCGACCTCAAGGACAAGCTGCAAGACCGCGGCTGGCTGAGCCCGGCCGGCTCCAAGCTGGCCAAGAGCGAACTGGGCGTGGGCCAGGGCAAAGGCAAGGTCGTGCTGCAGACCTTCGACAAGAACAGCCTGCAGATGCTGCACAAGGAAATGCCGCAGGTGCCGAAGATCCTCCTGCTGTGGGTCGCCGAGGGCAGCATCGAGCCCAAGTCCAAGATCAAGTTCGCCGAGTCCGGGGACAAGGACAAAGCCACCTTTTATGCCAGGCAGCAACCCAAGGACAACGCCGCCTTCGAGCAATGGGTCGACTACGCCAAGGCCCAGGGCGCCATCGGCACGGGCCCATCCGCGACCCTGACCCGCCTAGGGGACCAGAGTTATGCCAACCTGGTGCAACCGTGGATGAACCAGTACACCCACGACCAGAGCCTGCTGGTGCATGTCTATACCCTCGACGAAGACGTCGACTTCCAGAAAGTGATGGCCGCCGGAGTCGACGGCATCTTCACCAACCGCGCCAGCGAACTGCTCAAGTACTACCAGCGTCCGGCAACCGGCAGTGTGGCCCAGTTACTTGAACGCAACGGCTTCTGAGTGAGCAACGAGCACGAGTGGAAAGGCCAACTGTGGCTGGGCCGCGACTATGGCCTGGTCCACGGCAGATTGGGGCGTACCGCGCCCCATGCGCATTACGCCCATCAGTTGATCATCGCTGGCGGCCAACCGCTGCAGGTCAGCCTGGAAGGAGCCCCCCAGGTCTGCGACCGGTTGTTTATCGAATCGCTGCGCAACCACGCCATCATGCACGGTGTGGACAACGTCCTGTGTATCTACGCCGAGCCCTTGATGTTCGAGGCCCAGGCCCTGCAGGACTGCCTGGTCGACGTCGAGCGGTCCTTGCCAGCCATGGCCCACGCCTTGTTGCAGTGCCCACGGCGCCCCCTCAACGACCCGCGCATTGGCCGTGCCTTGCAGGCCCTGGACAGCCTGTTGGCAGGCAAGGTCTCGGCGGCGTCCCTGGCCGCGCAGGCCCATGTTTCCCTGAGCCAACTGGAACGGCTGTTCGCCCGCCAGGTCGGCCTGCCCGTTCGGCGCCTGGTGCTCTGGCGTCGTCTGCGCCTGGCCATGGCACTGATGCTGTCTGGCAGCAAGCTCACGGTGGCCGCCCACGCGGCTGGCTTTGCCGATGCCGCGCACCTGTCGCGCACCCTGAAAAAAATCTTCGGGGTGACCGCCAGCCACGGCTTGAATGGCATGGACATCCGCCTGCTCGACTGAGCCCTTAGCGGCGCAACGCCTCCGGCACCGGCGGCTCGTCACTGAACTGCTCGGGCTTGAACGGCTCCAGCAGTTGCTCGACATACCCCTGGGGGAAGTCCGCGCGATTGCCAATCCCCAACTCACCCTGCCTGATGGAATAGGCGCCGGCGTGCAGTGCCGTGCCCAGCAAGCGGTCCCACAGATTGAAAAACAGGCCGAAGTTCACATTACCGGCGGCACCGTACTTCATGTGGTGCAGGCGATGGACCGGTGCCCAGGCGAACACATGGGACAAAACCCCCGGGGTCATGTCGACATTGGAGTGTTGCAACAGCAACTGCAGACTGATGGCGAACGCCAGCAACAGTGCCACGTCCAGCGGAATACCCAACACGATCAAGGGCAAGAACCCCACCGCCGCCTCGAGCATCTGGTGCAACGGGTGTTTCATCAATCCGTTGAAGCCATAGAGCCGCTGGACACTGTGATGCACCGCATGCAGGCGCCACATCCAGGGCACGTGGTGACTGACGTAATGAGTCAGGCTGACGCCCGCATCGGCAATCGCGATCGCCAGCAGCAACTGGCCCCACAGCGGCCAACTGCCAGGCCACAGGCCCTCGAACGACAGCAGCGCCACCAGCCCCGGCAGGATCAGCAACGCCGCCCCATTGCAGGCTTCGTTGACCAGTGCATGGGCCACATCGCGCCAGCCATCCCCCAGATTGCGGTTCCACTGCGGTTCATAGGGCAGCAACCGTTCGACCAGGAACGACACCAGCAGGGCACAGAGAAAAATCACCACCAGCCACCCGGGCGAACGGCCTGCCCCACCGACCACAGCGATACCCAAAGCCAGGAATCCGCCCAGGAAAACCGGGGCATACAGCGTTGTTAACCAGCGTTTCATTTGAGCCTCCTTTGACCTGGGCCCAGCATGAAACGCTTTGATGTGCGAGGATTGAACAAATGGCGCAAAGCGCAGCCGGCGTGGATTAAGGATGAGTTAAGTTGCGCCGGTTAACCTGACTCCACTTAAACAGCTCAACCAAGGAATGCCCCCCATGAAAAAGTTGACCACCCTGTTCACTGCCGCAGCCCTGACCCTGACCGCCGGTTTTGCCATGGCTGACGTGCGCCCGGACCAGATCCCGGGGCTGCTCAAGGCCGGCACTGTCATGGACTTTGAAAAACTCAACCAGGCAGCCCTTGCCCAGCACCCAGGCACCACCGCGGCCAACATCACCGACACCGAGCTGGACCATAACGCCACCACCGGCACTTATGTCTACGAGGTGGAAATCCGTGATGCCAAGAATGCCAAGTGGGAGACCAAGCTCGACGCCAAGACCGGCGCGGTCCTGAGCAACGTTCAAGACAAGTAAGCGCACAGCACAAGAAAGCCGCATGACCTCACGGTTGAGCGGCTTTTTTTTGCGTTGACGAAATAGCCATACGCCAAAATCGCACAAGGCGTACGCTGGTTGGCTAGACTCCGTCCATCCCCCCTTTTGCAGAGACCCTTGGCCCATGAGCTCAACAGTGGCAGCCGATATCGCGACCATCGGCCGCATCAGTGCAGTGCCCGCCATGCTCCAGGTCATCAGGGAAATGACCGGCCTGCGTTTCGCGGCGGTGGCGCGGGTCACCGGAACCTCATGGACCGCCTGTGCGCTACTCGACCAGTTGGATTTCGGCCTGTTGGTGGGCGGCGAACTGGACATTGCCTCCACCCTCTGCCATCAGGTTCGCGCCAGCCACCGGTCAGTGGTCATCGACAAGGCCAGTGACGATCCGCTGTATTGCCAGCACCACACCCCCAGGCTCTACCAGTTCGAAAGCTACATCTCGGTGCCAGTGTTCCGCACCGACGGACGTTTCTTCGGCACTATTTGCGCACTCGACCCCAACCCCGCCGAGCTCAAGTCCAGTCCCATCCAGAGCACCGTGGAGTCTTTCGCCCGCCTGCTGTCGTTGCAGATCGAGGCCGAAGAAAACCTGCAGCAAACCGAAGCCCAACTACGCGAGGAGCGCCAATCGGCCGAGTTGCGCGAACAGTTCATCGCCGTACTCGGCCATGACCTGCGCAACCCGCTGTTCGCCATCACCGTGGGCGCCGAACGCCTGCTGCACAAACACGCTCACCCGGCCACCGACACCCTGGCCCGGCACATACTCAACAGCGGGCGCCGCGCCTCGCAACTGGTCGAAGATGTCCTCGACTTTGCCCGCGGCCGCATGGGCGGTGGGATTCCGGTGGTCATCGCCGCCTGCCCGGACCTCGACGAACCCCTGCTGCAGGTGATCAGCGAAGTGCGTAGCGTCCATCCCGAGCGCCAGATCATTGCCCGCTTCGGCGAGCTGACAGGGATTCACTGTGATCGCGACAGGGTCGCGCAGCTGCTCTCCAACCTGCTGGCCAACGCGGTCGTCCATGGCGCTGCCGATAGCACCGTCGAAGTCAGCGCCCAAATCGAACAGGGGTATTTTGTGCTCAGGGTAAAAAACCAGGGCGAGATTGCCGAATCAGTCCTGCCCCAGTTATTCCAGCCCTACTCCAGACCGGCCAGCGCTACCCCCCAGGCCGGTCTCGGCTTGGGTTTGTACATTGCCAGCCAGATCGCCCGCTCCCATGCCGGCCACCTGGAGGTGATCTCCACCGAACAGGACGGCACCCTGTTCACCTTCAGGCTGCCGCTCACCGCCCAGCACTGAGCGGCCAGTGCCTCAGGCGCTCAAGCGCGCCGTCACTTCATTGAGTTGGCCCGACAAACCGTGCAGGTTATTGCTCGCCGCTTCCGTGCGCTGCACGTTGTCCAGGTTGGTGCTGGCGATGCTGGTGATCTCGGTCAAGTTGCGCGAGATGTCTTCGGCCACCGACGTCTGCTCCTCGGCGGCGGTGGCGATCTGGCGGTTCATGTCGCGAATCGCTTCCACCGACTCAGTGATGCGTTCCAGCATCAGCCCAGCCTGGGTCACCTGCTCGACGCTCTCATTGCTGCGCGACTGACCGCTTTCAATCGCCAGCGCCGCGTCCACCGCACCGGTCTGTACGCTCTGGATGATCTGGTTGATCTCGATGATCGATGCCGCCGTACGCTGGGCCAGGCTGCGCACTTCATCGGCCACCACGGCAAAACCACGTCCGGCCTCGCCGGCACGCGCCGCTTCGATGGCCGCGTTGAGCGCCAGCAAATTGGTCTGCTCGGCGATGCCGCGAATCACTTCCAGCACCTTGCCGATGCGCCCGCTGTCGGTTTCCAGGCGGCGGATCACGGTGGCGGTGTTGGCGATTTCCCCCCGCATCTGGGTGATCGACTCAATGGTGCTTTGCATCACCAGTTCCCCCTGCTGGGCCGACTGGTCGGCATCATCCGCCGCCCGCGCCGCAGCGGCTGCATGGCGCGCAACTTCCTGGGCGGTGGCGGACATTTCGTTCATCGCCGTCGCCACCTGGTCGGTGCGGCTGAACTGTTCGTTGGTGCCGTGGGACATCAGGCCGGCAATGGAATTGAGTTCGCCGCTGGCGTTGTCCAGGTCCGTGGCACTGCGCTGCAGGCCGGCAAAGGTTTCGGCGAGAAAATCGCGCAGGGTGTTGGCGGCGACTGCCAGCCGGCCCAGTTCATCCTGGCGATCACTGGCCACCCGGGCGCTGAATCGGCCCTGGCTCAGTTGGGCGACGTAGTCGATCAATTGACGAATCGGCTCCACCAGATGCCGGTTGACCAACCACAGGCTGAACAGCCCGATCACCAGCGCCGAGACCAGCATCACCACCATCCCCAGCAGCACGGTGCGATCGGCACTGGCGCTGATCTGCAGCGATTGTTGGCTGCCGCGCTTGCGCAACTCACTGACCAGCTCGCTCATCTGCTCGCTGGTGGCACGGTCCACGCCCTTGACCGCATTGTCGCCGGCGGCCGGATCGGCACCGGCCGCCAGATACGCCGCGTGACCTTGCTGGTAGGCGCTACCCAGGACTCGATGGGCCTCGCGCAAGCGGTCGATGCGCGCCTTCAGCGCAGGCTCGATCCCCGGTTGGCGCACCAGTTCGCCAAGAATGTTCTGCACCTCACCCTGGCGCGCCTGGAATTGCGCCCAGTATTTGTCCCCTTCCGCCGGCTGCTTGCCGCGCAGCAGCACGTTTTTCCATTCCTGGACCTGCACCTTGAATTGCAGGTTGGCCTCGTCGATCAACTGCGAAGTATGCAAGGGCCCTTCGATCAGGTTGCGGTAACTCTGCACCCCGGCGGACAGAAAGTGAAAGCTGGCCAGCGCAATCAACAACATGGCCAACAGACTGCCGCTCAGCAGCGCTAGGAGTTTGGCTCTCAGGGAATTTTGCAAAAACATCGAGTGATATCTCATGACAGGAATAAGGCGGACACCGAAGTGCGCAGACCAGCCTAGCCGTCATCGGCCCTGAAGAGGATTTCTTGAGTCGCGCTGACCAGCGGTTTAGAGCCCCGCTCCCCGTTCGTCAAAGCGTCACAAAACGGTCAGATTGGCTTGCCATGATGCCGCCCAAGCGCCGCTGTGAATTGCATGGCGGGCGCTCCCGCCAGCGAGACGCCATGAACCACAGCATCGACCAACGCCACCGCGACGCCGATCTTTTTGGCCTGCTCTACGGGTTCAGCTTTCGCCCCAGCGAACCCGGTCGGGAAATCACGTCGGCCCAGGCCCTGCAGCGCCTGCAACAGCCCGACAGCGCCGATGAATTTCTCTGGCTGCACCTGAACCTGGCGCACGCTGCCTGTGAGCGCTGGATGAAAGCGCACCTGGCGTTACCCGAAGAATTCTTCGAAGCCTTGCACGAGGGCTCGCGCTCGACCCGCATCGAACACGTCGACTCGGCCTTGCTGGCGGTGGTCAACGATGTGGTGTTCAACCTCAGCAACCTGGTGTCCTCGGATGTCTCGACCCTGTGGGTCTGTGCCCGCAGTCGGCTGATCATCAGCGCACGCCTGCAACCGCTGCACTCGGTGGACAAGCTGCGCTCTTCGGTCAAGGCCGGCGAGTGCTTTCGCTCGCCCCTGGAGTTACTGGTGCATCTGCTACGCGACCAGGGCGAAGTGCTGACCCAGATCGTGCGCAAGACCAGCCTCAGCGTGGATCAGGTCGAAGACCAGTTGCTGTCCTCACGGCTGTCGACCAACCGCGCCGAACTGGGCGCCAACCGCCGGGTGCTGGTGCGCCTGCAACGCCTGTTGGCGCTGGAACCCGGCTCCCTGCTGCGCCTGCTCAACCGTCCGCCGCACTGGTTGCAGAAGGAGGACGTCAAGGAGTTGCGCAAGTCCACCGAAGAGTTTGCGCTGATCATCAACGACCTCACGGCCCTGGGCGAGCGGATCAAGCTGCTGCAGGAAGAAATCGCCGCCAACCTCAACGAACAGAGCAACCGCACCCTGTTCACCCTGACCGTGGTCACCGTACTGGCCCTGCCGATCAACATCATTGCCGGCTTCTTCGGCATGAACGTCGGCGGCGTACCGCTGTCCGGCGACCCCCACGGGTTCTGGGTCCTGGTGGCGCTGGTCGCCACCTTTACGGTGATTGCCGGACGCTGGGCGTTTCGCAAGCGTGGGGATTACTGACCCGGTCTTTACGCCTGACCTTGGCGCCTGCATCGCGGGCAAGCCTTGCTCCTGCGCGGCACGTGGCTCATTCAGCAAACATTGATCTGCAGCAGCCTCCTTGTAACATTTGGCAACGATCATGGCGAACATTCCTCTACTCCACAGGATTGTCCGGTCATGGCTACTCCTTCCCTGTCCGCCGCCCGTGCCTCTGCCAGCGACGCCCGGCCGCAACTCGATAAAAAACCCGGGGTGTTCACCGCCGTGGTGTTCTTCGCGGTGCTGGCCATGGGGCTGTTGTTCACCGCCTACAGCCTGATGCACGACATGCAAGAACTTGGCACCACGGTCACCACCTGGACCCCGTTCCTGCTGCTGGGCGTGGCACTGCTGATTGCCCTGGGCTTTGAGTTCGTCAACGGCTTCCACGACACCGCCAACGCTGTGGCGACGGTGATCTACACCCATTCGCTGCCACCGCACTTTGCCGTGGTCTGGTCAGGCTTCTTCAACTTCCTCGGGGTCCTGCTGTCCAGCGGTGCCGTGGCGTTCGGGATCATTGCCCTGCTACCGGTGGAACTGATTCTGCAGGTCGGCTCCTCGGCCGGCTTTGCGATGATCTTTGCCCTGTTGATCGCCGCGATCCTGTGGAACCTCGGCACCTGGTGGCTGGGCCTCCCGGCCTCGTCGTCCCACACCCTGATCGGCTCGATCATCGGTGTCGGCGTGGCCAATGCCCTGATGCACGGGCGCGACGGCACCAGTGGTGTCGACTGGGCGCAGGCGACCAAGATTGGCTATGCCCTGTTGTTGTCGCCATTGATCGGCTTCGGTTTCGCCGCCCTGCTTCTGCTGGCTTTGCGCGCCTTCGTCAAGAATCGTGCGCTGTACAAGGCCCCCAAGGGCAACACTCCTCCCCCCTGGTGGATACGCGGCATGCTGATCCTGACCTGCACGGGCGTGTCCTTCGCCCACGGTTCTAACGACGGTCAGAAAGGCATGGGCCTGATCATGTTGATCCTGGTAGGCACCCTGCCAATGGCCTACGCACTCAACCGCACCATGCCGGCCGACCAGGTCTTGCAGTTCGCCGCGGTCGCCGAAGTGACCCAGCAAGCGCTGGTCAAGAGCGTGCCCCTACCGCCACCGGCCGACCCACGCCCAGTGCTCTCGGACTACGTGCGCAGCAAGCAGGCCACGCCCCAACTGATCCCCGCCCTCGCCGCCCTGACCGGCCACATCGGCAACGAAGTGAAAGGCTACGGCTCGCTGTCCAAGGTACCGGCCGAAGCCATGGGCAACGTGCGCAACGACATGTACCTGGCCAGTGAAACCATCCGCCTGATGGACAAGAACCAGGTCGGCAGCTTCGATGCCGACACCCACGGCAAGCTGCAACTGTTCAAGCAGCAGATCGACAGCGCCACTCGCTTCATCCCGCTGTGGGTAAAAATCGCCGTGGCGATTGCCCTGGGGCTGGGCACCATGGTCGGCTGGAAACGCATTGTGGTGACCGTCGGCGAGAAGATCGGCAAGACCCACCTGACCTACGCCCAGGGCGCCTCGGCGGAAACCGTGGCGATGCTGACCATTGGCGCGGCGGACATGTTCGGCCTGCCGGTATCGACCACCCACGTGCTCTCCTCGGGGGTGGCCGGGACCATGGTGGCCAACGGCGGTGGCTTGCAGATGAAGACCATCCGCAACTTGCTGATGGCCTGGGTCCTGACCCTGCCGGCCGCGATCCTGCTGTCGGGCAGTCTGTATTGGTTGTTCACCCAACTGTTCTAACCACGCCCCCTGTAGCAGCTGACGCAGCCTGCGTTGGGTTGCGCAGCAGCCCCCGGCGGCGGTATTGCCAAGTCGAATGAACGTCCTGCGGCCGTTGACGCAGCCTCGCAGGCTCGACAGCTGCTACAAGGTCGGCGTCACGATGGTGGGCGCGCGCCGACGGGTCAGGGCGAACTGCAGCCCGAACGCCAGCACCCCGGTCAACGGTGCGGAGAAGCTGCTCAACCCCGGACCGGCAAACATCAGCACCAGCCCCAGCGCCGTGCCGCCAAACCACGCCACCAACCCTGCCGGGTTGTAGGCCGCAACCCCCTCCAGTGCGGTCACATCGCTGCGGCCATAGAGGATCTGCGCCAGCGCCACACCCACCCAGGCCACCACAAAGATCCCTTGATAGGCCAGCGCCTTCAGCAGGTAGGCAAACACATCGGCCAGCATCAGGCCGTAGACGATCACACCCACCGCCAGCGCCCACACCAGGTACGAGCCGCGCACGCCGAACCGGCCGAAAAACGCCTGCATGTTCAGCGTCGCCAAGTAGTAGTTGGCGGTGTTGATCCGGGTCTGTGTGGCCCAGACAAACAGCAGCCCCCACAACCCCATCAGTTGCAGGATTGCCATTACCACCGAAACTTCGTTCAGCGCGCCCTCATGGGGAATGCTGCTGACCAGGTAAATCCCCGCCGCGCCATTGAGCAAAAACGTCACCGCGTAGAACGGCATGCCGAAGTTCCAGCGGCCGTGGTAGGTCTCGTCCTCGGGTTTGCCAAAGCGGGCATAGTCGAAGGTAAACAGCATCAACACCCAGACGCCCATGTACGCGACGAAGCAATCCCACCAACCAAACGCACTGGGACTGGCCGGACCGAAATCCAGCCATTGCGGCTGGTAACCGTAGCGGCTGATCGACAACCCCACCGCCACCAGCAGACCGCCGAGATAGATCGGCAGCAGCACGCCATTGAGCTTGTCCAGCCAGTGCTGCACGCTCCCCAGGATCATCGGCACGCTGTACAACACCACCAGCAAGGCGGCCAGCGGGTACACCAGCTCCGGGTACAGGTGGTTGAGCGCCACCGCGATCACCGAACCCTCGAACACCGCGTAGTAAATCGCCGTAGAGAAGAAGATCAGCGTCGCCAGGCAGGCACCGGTGCTGCCAAACAGCAACCGCGAAAACAGCGCCACCGACAGGCCGCTGCGAATCGCAAACCGACTGAGCACGCTGTTGATCAGCCCGTAGCTGAGCACCGACAGGAGCATGCCGATCAACGCATTGCGGGTGCCATAAGATAAAGCCAGCGACGCGCCGACCACGATGTAGAACATGGCGCTGCACACGGCCCACCAGGCCATGGTCAGGGACAGCCGGCCCATGCGTGCTGCAGCGGGGACCGGGTGGTTGGCCGGGTCCTGCCCGGTTTGACTCGATTGCGATAAAGCAGCCATATGCGTGAACTCCAGAACCAGTCAAAGGTTGAAGCGCGGGCAGCCGTCACCGCACCGAAGTGCGGCGTTGGCGTACCGTTTGGCATGGCCCGCGCGATGGGGCGGGCAGAATCAGGAAGGGAACAGCTTGCTCAGGCAACTGAGTTTTTTCTTATAGGAACGTCGCGCCTCCAGCGCCTGTTCCAGGGTCACCGCGACAAACCGCGCCTTCTGGTTAGGCTGCATCTGGCCGATCAGGTCCAGGTCGGCGCTGATCACCGTACCGATCATCGCGTAGCCACCGCCGGACACTGCATCGCGATGCAGCACGATCGGTTCGAGCCCCGCCGGAACCTGGATCGAGCCGATCGGGTAACAGCTGTCGACGATGTTCGACGGATCGGAGCCGGCCCCGAACGGCTGCTCCCGGGGTTGGAAACTCAAGGCGCTGCCGCCCTTGAAGCGATAGCCGATGCGGTCCGCTTCCGAGCCGACCGTCCAGGGTTCAGCGAAGAAGCTGCTGGCCGCCGCTTCGCTCAGGCGCTCGTAGTACAGGCCCGGCACCACCCGCAGGCTGATTTCGCCCCCCAGCGACTGCCGCAAGGCCATGGGCAGACTGGCCCCGGCGCGGCTCTTGCCACTGGCAACACCCACCGGCAACGCGTCACCGGCCACCAACCGGCGCCCCTGGAACCCGCCCAGCGCCCCCAGCGCATAGGTTGAGCGACTGCCCAGCACCAACGGCACATCAATCCCACCGGCCACCGCCAGGTACGCGCGGGCTCCGGCCTTGGGGAAATCAAAACGCAGCACCTGGCCGGCCTTGACCGTGAACGCGGTGTCGGCATGCATTTCCACGCCATCGACCCGTGGCGTCATGTGCGCACCGCACACCGCCACCAACGCGTCGTCGGCAAACTCCAGCTCCGGCCCCAGCAGCGTGCACTCCAGGGCCGCCGCCCCGGCCGGGTTGCCCACCAGGTGGTTGGCGGCGCTCAGGGCGTATTGGTCGAGCGCACCGGAGGGAGGAATCCCCAGGTGGTAGAAGCCTTCGCGGCCCAGGTCCTGTACCGAGGTGGCCAGACCGGGTTTGAGTACCTTGATCATGCCAGCACCTCCTGCAACGACTTGGGATAGCCGACGGGGTCGGCGAGGAACGCGTCCAGGGAAAACTCCACCGGCCGAATCCGCAGGTCGAAGCGCCCCGCGTCCACTTCGGCCACGGCCTGGTCATACGCTTCGCGGTCCATGGGTTTGAACTGCACGATGTCGCCCGGGCGGAAAAACACCATGTGCTCTTTCAGGTACGAAAGCTTCTGCTGCGGGTCGTAGATCGGTGCTGGCGTCACGCCAAACATCTGATAACCACCGGCGCCACGCACCGAGTAGATGCAGCCGAAGCAGCCGCCGTGGCCCAGGGTCAGCTTCGGCGTGTCGGTGCGAGGCCGCAGGTACTTGGGCACTTGCAACTGACGCTGGCGCTCGACCATCTGGAACATGAACGGCAGGCCGGCGACAAAACCGACCATCGAGACGAACCAGGGCGCACCACTGTGGGCGGCAATGAACGCCTCGACATCCGCCAGGCCATTGATTCGTGCCGCGTACTCCAGGTCCGTGGCGCTCGGGTCCTGATGCCGATCGCGAAAACGCATCAGGGTCTCGTGGGTCCAGGGGTCGTTGTAGAGCACCGGAATCTCGATGATCCGCGTGTGCAGGGTGCGCTCGGCGACCGCCTCGGCCTCCGCGCCCTTGACCGCTTCGAGCAGGTCCTGGGGCGCGATGCGGTCCGGATCGAAGCGGATCTGGAACGAGGCGTTGGCCAGGCACACGTCCAGCACCCCATCCAGCGCCAGGCGCTCGACCGCACGGGTCACAGCCATGCCTTTGAAGAACGCCTCCAGGGACATGCTGTCGCTGACCTCGGCAAACAGGTGCTCATCGGCGCCAAAACTGTAGCGGATCGGCGTGTTCATGCTGCACCTCCACTGCGGCGCGCGGCCAGCCAGGTTTCCAGGGTGCCGGTGTGGAAGTCGGCGTCATGCAGCCAGGGTTGCTCCAGCAACTCGGCATGCAGCGTCAAAGTCGTCGCCATGCCCGTCAAGCGCGTCTGGGCCACGGCAACCCGCGCCCGGGCCAACGCTTGCGCACGGTCGCTGCCGTGGACAATCAGCTTGGCCAGCAGCGAATCATAATACGGTGGCACCCGATAGCCTTGATACAGATGGCTGTCGACCCGTACGCCCGAACCTTGTGGCCACGACAACGCTTCGACCAGGCCTGGGCTTGGGAAGAAGTCCCGCGCCGGGTCTTCGGCATTCAGGCGCATTTGCAGGGCCGCGCCATTAAGCCGGATATCACTCTGGCGCAAGCCCAGCGGCTCGCCGCCGGCAATCCGCAACATGGCCTGGACCAGGTCGATGCCGGTGATCAGTTCGCTGACCGGGTGCTCGACCTGAATCCGCGTGTTCATCTCGATAAAGAAAAACTCGCCACTGGCGTCGTCATACAGGTACTCCAGGGTCCCAGCGCCTTTATAGCCCAGGGATTCGGTCAAGCGGACGGCGCTGGCGCAGAGGGTTTCACGCTGCTGCGGATCCAGGGCCGGCGACGGTGCTTCTTCAAAGATCTTCTGCCGTCGACGCTGCAGTGAGCACTCACGCTCGAACAGGTGCACCGCGTGTTTGCCGTCGCCCAGCACCTGCACTTCAATGTGCCGGGCACGGCTGATGAAACGTTCCAGGTACACCGCGCCGTTGCCAAATGCGGCCTGGGCTTCGCGCTGGGAACGGGGGAACTCTTCGCGCAGTTGCGCGGGGTTTTCCGCCAGGCGGATACCCCGTCCGCCACCTCCGGCCGAGGCCTTGATCAGCAGGGGAAAACCCACCTGCTCGGCCGCCGCGAGTGCAGCCTCGACGTCAAACAACTCACCCGGCGAACCCGGCACCACCGGCACGCCAGCTGCTTGTGCGGTGCGTCGCGCCTCGGCCTTGTCGCCCATGCGGCGGATCGTTTGTGGGCTGGGCCCGACAAAAATCGCCCCGGCGGCCTGTACCGCTTCCGCGAAGTCGGCGTTCTCCGAGAGAAAGCCATAACCTGGGTGCACCGCATTGGCTCCGGTGGCTTTCAAGGCGCCCAGCAGGGCCTCGACATTCAAGTAGCTTTTGTCCGCGCGGGCCGGGCCGAGCAGGTGCACCTCGTCGGCCATGCGCGCGGCCTGGGAGTCGAGATCCGCCTCGCTGCACGCGGCAACGGTGGGAATTCCCAGCTCCTGGGCCGCGCGGATAATCCGCACGGCGATTTCGCCACGGTTGGCGACCAGCAGTTTAGTGATGCCTTGGGTCATGATCGTGCCCTCACTCGTCATCGAGTGTTGCGACGACCTGACCCGGTTCCACCGGATCGCCGTCTTCTACCAGGAATGCACTCAGGCGACCGGCCGTCCCGGCGGTCAGTTCGGAAAACTGCTTCATGACCTCGATCAGGCCAATTACCGTGTCGGCGCTGACCTGCGCACCGACCTCGACGAAGTTCGCCGACTCCGGCGTGGCTTTGCGATAGAAGGTCCCTGGCAATGGGGTGATAACTGTGTATTCGGCCATGTCTGTTCCTTTTGGAATAGTTGTAGAAAGGCAGGCAAAAAATCCATCGTTGGGGTAGCCCGGGCGTCTATCGCGCTCGGTGCCAAACCCGGGCTCAGCGGGGGGCGCGCACCTTGATTCCGGCTGCGTCCAGCGCCTTGCGTGTGGCCTCGACCAACGCCAGGGCACCCGGCGTATCGCTGTGCAGGCAGATGGAATCGAAGGCGATCGCCAGGTCCTGGCCCTCGACCGTGCGCACCACGCCTTCCTGGCAGGCACGCAGCACTCGCGCGGCGACCCGCTCCGGATCGTGGGCGCGCACAGTGCGGGTGAAGACGATCGAGCCGCTGAGGTCGTACTCGCGGTCGGCGTAGAACTCACGAACCACCGGCTGGCCCAGTTCTGTGGCGACCCGCCAGATGACCGAGCCGGGCATGCAATACAGCAGCAGTTCGGGTTCCAGGCGCTGCAGGTTTTCCACCAGCAACCGGGCCGCTTCTTCGTCCCGCGCCAGGTGCATGTACAGCGCGCCATGGGGCTTGATATGTTGCAGGGCCACGCCCTGGACCCGCGCCAATTCCCGCAGGGCACCGAGTTGATAGAGCATGTCGTCGACCAGCTCCTGGGCTGGTGCATGGATGTGTCGGCGACCAAAACCCACCAGGTCGCGGAACCCCGGGTGGGCGCCGATGGCCACGCCCTGGCGCTTGGCCTGTTCGACGGTGCGGCGCATGGTGCCGGGGTCACCGGCGTGGAAACCGGTGGCGATATTGGCCGAGCTGATGAAGGCCATCAGCTCTGTGTCGACGCCATCGCCGATGGTCCATGGGCCAAAGCCTTCACCCATGTCCGAATTGAAATCTACTGCCTGCATGACACGTGCTCCTGACGCTTGTGACTTCATGCAGGCCACGTTGAATTCCGACCACCCCCTTGGGAAGATCTATTAACAGATAGGGTATCTTCTGAAAAACAGATACCTGTTCGACCGGAGCCTCCATGTCACTGACCCTGCGCCAGGTTCGCTATTTCGTCGCCACCGCCGAGATCGGGCAGATTTCCCAAGCGGCGATTCACCTGAACATCTCCCAGTCAGCGGTGACCACCGCGATCAAGGAACTGGAGGGCATGCTCGGCACCCTGCTGTTCCAGCGCTCAGCCCAGGGCATGAGCCTGACCGATGCCGGACGGCACTTTCTCAACCGTGCCTACGTGATTCTGCGCAGCGTCGATGACGCCCTCAACAGCCCGCTGCCGGACGTACGCGCCAGTGGCCGGCTGCGCCTGGCGGCCAGCTACACGGTCATCGGCTACTTCCTGCCCCACCATCTGCAACGCCTGGAGCACTGGCACCCGGATGTCGCCATTGACGTTCACGAGCAGGAACGCCAGGCCATCGAAGAAGGTTTGCTGGAGGGGCGTTTCGACATGGCGGTGGTGCTGACCGCCAACCTCACGCACCCCGACATCGTCTCGGAAATCCTGTTCAACTCCGAGCGGCGCCTGTGGTTGCCCAGCCATCACCCCCTGTGCGAGCGCTCGGCTGTCAGCCTCGCTGATGTGGCCCAGGAACCCTATATCCTGCTGACCGTCGACGAGGCCGAGCAGGCAGCCATGCGCTACTGGGAACACGCCCAGCAGCAACCGAAAGTGCGGGTGCGCACCAGCTCGGTGGAAGCGGTGCGCAGCATGGTCGCCAATGGCAGCGGCGTGGCGATCCTCTCGGACCTGGTGCACCGTCCCTGGTCACTGGAGGGCAAGCGCATCGAGACCCTCACCATCACCGACCCGGTCACTCCCATGAGCGTGGGCCTGGCCTGGCACCGCGAGCGGGCATTTACCCCAGCGATGCAGGCGTTCCGGGATTACTTCCACGATGCGTTCCTGGCCCCGCAACAACTGTCGAGCAGACGCTGAGGGGAATCGCCCCCCGGCGATGCCGGGGTCAATGAATTCAAACCCGCGCCAACAACATCCGCTCCCGCACCCCGTCATAGACCCAGTGATAGACGTAGGTGTACGGCAGGAAAAACAGCAGCACCCCGATGTCGAGAATCAGCGCCTGCAGCAGGCTGACGTTCAGCCACCAGGCAATCAGGGGCACGCTGACCGCCACCAGGCCGCCCTCGAACAGCAAGGCATGCACCACCCGGGTCGCAGCACTGGGCACCAGCGCCAGGCGCTTGAGCAACCGGTCGAACAGGCCGTTGAACAGCACGTTCCAGGCCAGGGCGATCAGGCCGATGGCGATGGTCGCGACCCCCATGTCGACCAGCGGCTTGTCCATCAGCCACGCCAGCAAAGGTGTACACAGCATGACCGCCAGCAGTTCAAAACCGATGGCTTGCAATACACGTTCAGTGAGGGATTTATGAGGACTCATGAGCCGGCTCCGGTGGGTGAATGTGTTGCCATGATCCAGCGCTGCACCGATACTTCATAATCAATAACCATCGATAAAGGCGATAGTTCATGGCCTCACATGAAGTCCTGCTGGCATTCGTCCAGGCGGCCACCCAAGGCTCGTTTTCCGCCGCGGCGCGCAAGCTGGGCAAGAGCCAGTCGACCATCAGCGCGGCGGTGGCCAGCCTGGAAATCGACCTCAACCTGACCCTGTTCGACCGCAGCAGCCGCAAGCCCGCCCTGACCTCGGCCGGGCATGTGCTGTTGCAGCGTGCCGAGGACATCCTCGCCGCCACCAGTCGCCTGGAAATGAGCGCCGCGCAGTTGTCACTGGGGGTTGAACCGAAGCTCACCGTTGCGCTTTCCGACACCTATCAATCGGACCGCTTCGAAGCGGCCTTGCAGGCTTTCGAACAGCGGTATCCGGACCTCGAACTGGAATGCCTGATCGCCGAATGCGACGACTTGATTGCCCTGGTGCAACGCGGGCGCGCGCACCTGGCCTTCGCCGAAATGCAGGAGCGCTACCCGCCGGACCTGGACAGCGCCACCGTCGATGAGCACACCGAGATCGCCCTGTTCGTGGCGCCCACCCACCCGTTGGCGAGCCTGCCGAAAATCGATCGGCACAGCCTGCAACAGCATCGCGAACTGCGCCTGGCGACCATCATCAATCCGTATGAGGCCCGTGCCCAGGGGCGGGTCTGGTCGGCCCCCAGTTACCTGATGCTGCTGGAAATGGCCCAGGGTGGGTTCGGCTGGGCGCCCCTGCCGCGCTGGCTGGTCGAGCGTTTTGGCACCGGCACCTTGCAGGAGCTCAAGGTCCGCGGCTGGCCCCGGCCGGTCTCGGTGGATGCGCTCTGGTCACGCTTGCACCCGCCAGGGCCGGCAGGCAGCTGGTTGCTGGACAGGATGCTTGAGTGACAGAGGTGTCAGGTGTGCCCCAGCTCAGCCAGGCGCCGTTCGATAAAGCGGCGTTCCGGCACTTGCTGGGTCAGCTCCAGCGCACGCTGATAGGCCGCCCTCGCCTCCTCCACGCGACCCAGTTGCCGACAGAACTCGGCGCGCGCCGAATGCGCCAGGTGATAATCGAGCAACTCGCCGCGCTGCAAAATCCCCTCGACCAGGGTCAACCCCGCCAAGGGCCCGTCACGCCGGGACAGGGCGGCGGCCCGATTGAGCTCGATGACCGGCGAGGGCAATGCCTGCAGCAAGACGTCGTACAGGCCAACGATCTGCGCCCAATCAGTGTCCCCGGCGGTAGGTGCCTCGGCATGCACCGCCGAGATCGCCGCCTGCAGGCAATACGGCCCGATCTCCCCCCGGGCCAGCGCGTGCTCGATCAAGGCACAGCCCTCGGCGATCATCTGGGCATCCCACAGCGAACGGTCCTGCTCATCGAGCACGATCAACTCTCCGTTGGCCGAGGTGCGCGCCGGACGCCGCGCCTCGTTGAGCAGCATCAGGGCCAGCAGCCCCATCACCTCCGGCTCCGGCAGTAACTCCAGGAGTAGGCGCCCCAGGCGAATCGCCTCGCGAGTCAGGTCTTCGCGGGTCAGTTCGCTGCCCACCGAGGCCGAATAACCCTCGTTGAACACCAGGTAAATCACCCGCAAGACGCTGTCCAGGCGCTCAGGCAACTCGGCCAGGGACGGCACCTGATAGGGGATCCTGGCGTCGCGGATCTTGGCCTTGGCCCGCACGATTCGCTGGGCAATGGTGGCCGGCGCGGCGAGAAAGGCGCGGGCAATTTCTTCGGTGGTCAGGTCGCAGACTTCACGCAGCGTCAGCGGCACCTGCGCATCGGCGGCCAGTGCCGGGTGACAACAGGTGAAGATCAGGCGCAAGCGATCGTCTTGCACGTCCTCGACACTCCATTGCGCCTCCTCGAGCTCTTCGAGTTGCGCCACCAATTGCGCCTGGGACGCGGCAAACCGGGCGCGCCGGCGCAGGCCGTCAATGGCCTTGAAACGCCCGGTGGACACCAGCCAGGCCCGCGGATTGTCCGGCACCCCGTCCCGCTGCCAGCGCTCGACCGCGACGAAGAAGGCTTCCTGCAATGCCTCTTCGGCCAGATCGAAATCCCCCAGCAGACGAATCAGGGTGGCGAGGATACGCCGCGAGTCGTTGCGGTAGACCGCCTCGACCAGCGCCTTGACCGCTTCGTCCGGCATCAGTCCGGCATGCCGCTGGTCACCAGGGCCTCCAGCCGGTCGAGGCTCTGACCCCAACCGTCATGAAACCCCATGCCCTCATGGGCCTGCCGATCAGCCTCATTCCAATGCATCGCACGCGCGGTGTAGAGGGTCTTGCCGTCGACGTCGTCAAAGGTCACTTCAGCGGTCATGAAGGGTTTGCCCGAAGGAATCCAGCCCGGCGCGAAGGCGGCTGGCTGAGCGCCAGCGTGAGGGATGCTCATACATAGACTCCTGTTTCATTGTTGTTCTTATGGGGTTAATCACGGATTCAACTGACGCACCGGACGCACTTCTACGCTGCCGACCCGGGCTGCCGGAATCTTGCCGGCCACTTGGATCGCCTCGTTCAGGTCCTTGGCCTCGATCAGGTAAAAGCCGGCCAATTGCTCCTTGGTTTCGGCGAACGGTCCATCGGTGATCGACAACTTGCCGGCCCGCAGGCGCACCGTGGTGGCGCTCTGCACGGGCTGCAAGGCCTCGGCGGCGAGCATGCGCCCACTGCCCTGGACCGACTCGGCATACGCCAGGCACTCGGCGTCCTCGGGGCTGTCAGGCGAACGGTGGAGGACACGCTCGTCGCTGTAGACCAGGCATAGGTATTTCATAACGCTCTCCCACATCAGGCTGATCAACTATGGCTGCAGTTTGCAGATTGGGTGAAAAACCCGACGATCAGGGCTGCAGTTCGAACAACGCCGCGCCGCTGACCATGTCGAAGGGCGCCGACCAGTGCTCGTGGACGATTCGCCATTGCCCGGCGATCCGTTGATAGCCGGCGGTGGCACGCATCCAACTGCCTTTGACTTCACCCTGGTCATCGGCCCCCCCGCAGTGCACCAGCCAGTGGGCGAATGCCAGGTCCTGGCCTTGCACCACCTGCAGCTGTTCAAACTCAAACAGGTGGGGGCCGGGGCAATAGCTCATGCACTCTTCCCAGTGCGCGCGGTAAGCCGCCTTGCCTTTGAATTGCAGGGCCTTGACCGCATCGAACGAGACAATGCTGTCGGCATAAAAGCCCATCAGCGTCTCAAGGTCCTTGGCGACCACCGCTTGCCGGTAGCGTTCGATCAGGGCCTGGATCTCAGTGTTTTCGGCTAACGCATTCATGTCGGACCTCCGAGTGTTTGCTGTGAAGACACTGTTAGTCGACTGGTGAACAGGTAAATCGACAGGCCAAAAAAATAATTGTGCATGGGCCAAAGTGGCTAAAATCCGAACCTCAGTTTTTCACCGCAGAGATCCCGCCAATGGCCACGCACCTCGTGCCCTACCAACAGCTTTCGGCGCTGCAACGCCAACAGCTGGAAAGCATCGAGATCGATCCGTTGCAGAAGTCATTCGCCGGCGATATCCATGGCGCGCTGCACTCGCTGAGCGCGGCCGCAGGCGATGCCATCCGCGGTTTTGCGTTGGTTGCCGACGACATTCCCGTGGCCTTCCTGCTGCTCAAGCGCCCGCCCTTCCTGCCTGCCTGGGCCAGCCAGGACACCGCCACCCTGCATGCCCTGCAGGTCGACCGCCGCTGCCAGGGCCAGGGCTACGGCAAGGCCTGCCTGCAAGCCTTGCCCGAGGTTGCGCGGCAGGCCTGGCCCGAGATCAATGGCCTGGAGTTGTCAGTGGACACCCACAATGAGGTGGCGCTGGGGCTCTATCGCAAGCAGGGCTGGATCGACCGCGGCGATGCCTACAAAGGCCGGATCAGCTATGAACGGCGCATGGCCCTGGCCTTCTGAATCAGCCCCAGGTTCCAGCCACCCCACCGAGACCTTGCGGGTCAATATCGGGCGACAGCGCTTACAGCTCGAACGCCATCTCGTGCCAGGTCAACCCGCCATGGTCCGAAGCGGATGCCTTGAGGTAGGCAAAACCGAACCCGGCATACAGGCCAACGTGCTGCTCGCGGCACATCAGGTTGATGCGGATCTTGTCCAGTTCGCGCATGTGCGCGATGAACGTGCTCATCAACTGCTTGGCCAGGCCCAGCCCCTGGAAGTCCGGGTGCACCACCACCGACATGATCACCACCTGCGGACCGTCGGGGTCGTGGCCGATCATTTCCTTGAAGGCTTCGTCAGCCATTTCCACCTGGTAGGCGGCGCCGGAATTGATGAAGCCCGCCACGACCCCCTCGACCTCGGCCACGATAAACCCCTGTGGCCAGGTGTCGATGCGGGTGGCGATTTTCTCCCGGGTGGCCGCTTCGTCGCCCTCATAGGCCTCGGTTTCGATGGCGAAACAACGGTCCAGATCAGCCGGCGCGACCTGGCGAATGACAGTCGTGGGAGCATTCATGGTGGGGTCCTGTCAGCGAAAAAAGGGAGCGCAAGCATAATTCAATCCGCCGCGCATATCGATCCTGCGCCCCGTTCTCGCGTGGTTCAAGCGGCTTTGAGGGGTACCCAGATTTCCAGCACGCCCTGCCCGGTTTGCGGGTCGAAGTCGGCGCTGTAGCGCTCGAACTCCGGGGCATCCGCGGCCTCGCGGCCTGAGGCCGGCAACCAGTTTTGCCAGATGTACTCGAAGGTTTGCGCCAGGCTGTCCAGGCCACCTTGATGGGTGAACACCGCATAGTGCTGGGGCTGGATCTCCACCCAGCGATAGGACTCGGGCAGGTCGTCGAGCTTGCTGATTTCCACCCCGGCGACGTACTCGAAGCCACCCTGGCCATCCGGGTTGCAACACACGCCGTAGGTCAAGTTGCCCTTTTGCCCCGGCACCTTGCCGATGTGCGGAATAAAACGGTCCCAGAGCTTGGGAATGCCTTCGGTGGCGTTCACGGCAAATCGCCCGCCCAGTCCGGCAATCAGCATAAAATGCCCCGTTTCGAAGCGCGGCTGTGCCGCTACCTGCTGTTTTGGCTGATCCACGAATCACCTCCTACCACTGAAAATTGGGTTCGGCTGGGAGTATAGAAGCGAAACCGGATTCCCCCAGTCAAAGCCCAGGAAGTTCTGCCACGCCAGTCGTGCCGATAAACTCCTGGTAACCCGATAGGATCACGTAGACCGCGAAATAGCAGAAGATCGCTGCAGATGCCAGGTAGCTATAGCGCAGCAGTTTATCGCCCAGCAACTTCCCGCCCTGGGTCGCAGCCAGGCACAAGGCCAGGCACCAGAGGATTCCGGCGCAAAAGAACCCGGCCAGGAACAACCCGGCACTGGCCAGGCTGCTGCCGCCCGCGCGGGCAATCAGGGTCCCGCCCACCGCGGCGAACCAGAGAATGGCACTGGGCGAGGACATCGCCAGGAAAATCCCGCGAAAGAACTCCCGACGATGGGAGCCGCCACTGACCTCTGCCGTCTGCGCCAGGGCGGCGCTGTGGTGGATCGCCGAGTAGATCATCTTCGCCGCGAAGTACAGCAACAGCACCGAACCGCCGACCCACAACACCCAGCGCACCGCCGAGTACTGCAGCAGAACGGTCATGCCGGCCAGCGCCAGCACCACGTAGACCAGGTCGCCGACACAGGTGCCCAGGCCCAGGGCAAATCCCTGGAAATAGCCGCGTTGCATGGCCAGGGTGATCATTGCAATATTGGCCACGCCGATATCCAGACACAGCGAAAGGCTCAGTAGAAAGCCGCTGGAAAACTCCATTTTTTTATCCTGTTGCTGTCAGTGCCGGGGAAAAAAGTTGCTGGGTGCCTCTGGACAAGCGGCCATCGGCGCCCTTATCGTGCGCCCAGACCACCGCAGTGGTCGGCGTCGCTCGGACGGTTCCGGGCGCTCACGTTATCAGAGGCAACAATGGCAGACCACGGTTCGCCGCGCCGCTTTGCGCGCATAGATCGACTCCCCCCTTACGTATTCAATATCACTGCCGAGCTGAAGATGGCCGCCCGTCGTCGTGGCGAAGACATCATCGACTTGAGCATGGGCAACCCCGACGGCCCGACTCCGCCCCACATTGTCGAAAAACTGGTCACCGTCGCCCAGCGCGAAGACACCCACGGCTACTCCACGTCCAAAGGCATTCCGCGCCTGCGCCGGGCCATTTCCCGCTGGTACAAGGATCGCTACGAGGTCGACATCGACCCGGAAAACGAAGCCATCGTCACCATTGGTTCCAAGGAAGGCCTGGCGCACCTGATGCTCGCTACCCTGGACCAGGGCGACACCGTACTGGTGCCCAACCCCAGCTACCCGATCCACATCTACGGTGCCGTGATTGCCGGTGCCCAGGTGCGTTCGGTGCCGCTGATTCCGGGCGTGGACTTCTTCGCGGAGCTGGAGCGGGCCATCCGAGGCTCGATCCCGAAACCGAAGATGATGATCCTCGGTTTCCCGTCCAACCCGACCGCGCAGTGCGTGGAGCTGGACTTCTTCGAACGGGTAATCGCCCTCGCCAAGCAGTACGACGTGCTCGTTGTGCATGACCTGGCCTACGCCGACATCGTCTACGACGGCTGGAAAGCGCCGTCGATCATGCAGGTGCCGGGGGCCAAGGACATTGCCGTGGAGTTCTTCACCCTGTCCAAGAGCTACAACATGGCCGGCTGGCGCATCGGCTTCATGGTCGGCAACCCGGAACTGGTCAACGCCCTGGCGCGGATCAAGAGCTACCACGACTACGGCACCTTCACCCCGCTGCAAGTGGCCGCCATCGCCGCCCTCGAAGGCGACCAGCAATGCGTCAAGGACATCGCCGAGCAGTACCGGCAACGCCGCAACGTGCTGGTCAAGGGCCTGCATGAGCTGGGCTGGATGGTCGAGAACCCGAAAGCCTCGATGTACGTCTGGGCCAAGATTCCCGAAGCCTATGCCCACCTGGGCTCGCTGGAGTTCGCCAAGAAGCTGCTGGCCGAGGCCAAGGTCTGTGTATCGCCCGGGGTGGGTTTTGGTGAGTACGGCGACGACCACGTGCGCTTTGCCCTGATCGAGAACCAGGACCGGATTCGCCAGGCGGTGCGGGGGATTCGCGGGATGTTCCGCGCGGATGGGTTAGCCACCAAGTAAGACGATCACCCACAAAAAAACCGCATCGCTGCGGTTTTTTTGTGTCTGGCAAAACGCTTAGACGAACAACGACAACAGCAGGATAAAGCCCAGCGCTACGATGGACAGGATGGTTTCCATCGCGGTCCAGGTCTTGAAGGTTTCCGCCACGGTCATGTTGAAGTACTGCTTGACCAACCAGAAGCCCGCGTCGTTGACGTGGGACAGAATCAGCGAGCCAGCACCGGTGGCCAGCACCAGCAACTCACGGTTGACCCCTGGAATCATCCCCACCACCGGCACCACGATGCCCGCGCCGGTAATGGTTGCGACAGTGGCCGAACCGGTCGCGATACGAATCACCGCCGCCACCAGCCACGCCAGCAGGATCGGCGAGATCTGGGCGCTCACGGCCATATGCCCGATCACATCACCCACACCGCTGGTCACCAGCATTTGCTTGAAGCCACCACCGGCACCGATGATCAGAATGATCGCGGCGGTCGGCGCGAGGCTGGCATCCAGCAGCTTGAGGATGCGCTTGGAGTCGATGCCCTGGCGATGGCCGAAGGTGTACAGCGACAACAGCAACGCCAGCAGCAGCGCCGAGATCGGGTGACCGATCATGTCCATCCAGGTGCGGAAGAAGTTGCCGTCCGGCAATGCGACGTCGGCGAAGGTCTTGAGCAGCATCAGGAACACCGGCAACAACACGGTGAACAGGGTGATGCTGAAGCTGGGCAGGCTGGCCGAATCCGGTTCGCGGGCCAGTTGATCCACCAGTTCCTGGTTAGGGTGACCGGGGATGTACTTGGCAATGAACGTACCGTAGATCGGACCGGCAATGATCGCCGTCGGCAGCGCCACAATCAGGCCGTACAGAATGGTTTTACCGATGTCGGCGCCAAACACCCCGATGGCCAGCAACGGCCCCGGGTGCGGTGGCACCAGGCCGTGCACCGCCGACAGGCCGGCCAGCAGCGGGATACCGATCTTGATGATCGACACGCCCGTGCGCCGGGCCACGATGAACACCAGTGGAATCAGCAGCACGAAGCCGATTTCGAAGAACAACGGAATGCCCACCAGGAACGCGGCAAACATCATCGCCCACTGCACCCGCTCTTTACCGAACGAGCGGATCAGGGTCTGGGCGATCTGATCGGCCCCGCCCGATTCGGCCATCATTTTGCCGAGCATGGTGCCCAGCGCCAGGATGATGCCGACAAACCCCAGTACCCCGCCAAAGCCGTCCTGGAACGCCTTGATGATGGTGCCGATCGGCATGCCCGATGTCAGGCCGAGGAACGCCGCGGCGATGATCAGTGCAATAAAGGGGTGAAACTTGAACTTGGTGATCAGGACAATCAAGCCGATCACCGTCACCACTGCATCAAGCAGCAGGAACGTGTCGTGGGACATGCCGAACATTAGGGGTGTCTCCTGGTTGTTGTTGTTATTGAAACGGGGAATTCGAAAGCCATCGGGACAGCGCTACCTTTAAAAACAAAACTCATACGGCGAGCTTCAGGCCATGCCCAAGCCACCAATGGTGGGCTTGCGCGGCCAATTGCTCGACGCTGTGGGTCGACGCATTCAGGGTCAGGGTCAGCGTTTCGCCGACCGGGGATTCAAGCGTGGCGAACTGACTGTCGATCAGGGTCGACGGCATGAAGTGGCCCGGGCGATGGGACACCCGATCCGCGGCCACTTCCGGTGTCAGTTCCAGGAACACGAAACCCAGGCCCGGCAAGGCGCTGCGCAGGCGCTCGCGATAACTGAGCTTGAGCGCCGAACAGGTCAGCACCGGGCGCAGGCCCGTGGCATCCACCCGACGCAACTCGGCGCACAGGCTGTCAAGCCAGCCGGCACGGTCGTCGTCGTTGAGGGGAATACCGGCACTCATCTTTTCGATGTTGGCCGCAGGATGAAAGCTATCGCCTTCGATGCCGGTCGCGCCGCTGAGCTGGCACAAGGCCTCGCTGACGCTGGACTTGCCGCAGCCGGCCACGCCCATGATGACCAGGGCGGAGATTGGTTGACTCATGTAACACCTCAGCGCGAAGACAGCGCTACCTTTGCTCATTGAGACTCTGTGCAAACGCAGCCATTGCCGACGTCTTCTTGTCATTTTTATGGGTTGCAGCACGTTCTTGCCCAACGCCGAATAGCAGGGATCAGGCAACCCCCACTCATTCATTTGCAGCCGCATCGAGACAGCGCTACCTTAGTGCCTTGAATTTTGTTTGGCAAGCCGCCCGATGACCTCCACTAAAAACGATAAAAATCCCCGCACCACTGGCCGCCCCACCCTCAATGAAGTGGCCCGCCTGGCGGGGGTCAGCCCGATCACCGCTTCCCGCGCCCTGCGTGGGGTCAGTACAGTGGCCACCGAACTGGTGAAAAAGGTCCAGCAGGCCGCCCTCGACCTGAACTACGTGGTCAACCCTGCCGCCCGTGCGCTGGCCTCGGCCCAGAGCCATTCGGTGGTGGTGCTGGTGCCATCGCTGTCGAACCTGCTGTTTATCGAAACCCTGGAAGCCATTCACCAGGTGCTGCGGCCCAAAGGCTTCGAAGTGCTGATCGGCAACTTTCACTACTCCCGTGACGAAGAAGAAAACCTGCTGCGCAACTACATGGCCTATCAGCCACGCGGTTTGCTGCTGACCGGGTTTGATCGCACTGAAAGCTCACGGCGAATGATCGAGGCCAGCAACATCCCCTGTGTGTACATGATGGAACTGGACAGTGCCGCCGGGGTGAACTGCGTCGGTTTCTCCCAACTCAGCGCCGGAGAAACGGCGGCCGAGCACTTGCTGTCCCGGGGCCGCAAGCGCCTGGCCTACATCGGCGCACAGTTGGATCAGCGCACCTTGCTGCGTGGTGAAGGGTTCCGCCGGGCCTTGCAGAAGGCCGGTTGCTACGACCCGGACCTGGAAGTGCTCACGCCTCGGGCCTCATCCGTGGGCCTGGGCGGCGAGTTGTTCCTGCAACTGCTGGCGGCCCATCCGGAGGTCGACGGGATCTTTTTCGGCAACGATGACTTGGCCCAGGGCGCATTGCTCGAGGCCCTGCGCCATGGCATCCAGATTCCCCAGCAGGTGGCGATTCTCGGCTTCAACGACTTGCCGATGTCCGAACACATGGTGCCGCGCTTGAGCAGCATCTACACCCCCCGCGAAGCCATTGGCCGGCGCGCGGCGGAACAGATGCTGACGTTGATGGCGGGCAACAAGGTGGCGAGCCCGGTGGAAGACATGGGCTTTGAACTGAAGATTCGCGAAAGTAGCTGAGACAGGCAGCACCTACGTCGTTTGACCAAGAAGATCGACCAGGGCCAATGCGCCCTTCTGCAACGGCTGGCTCCGGAGCCACACCGCGTGCACTGGCAGCACCAGGCCATTTTCGATATTGCGGAAATTCAGCCGTTTCAAGCGCCCTGAATCCAGGCGCGACTGCACCACCGACAGCGGGAAATTGCCCCAGCCCAACCCCGCCTCGACCATCTCCAGTGCCGTTTCCAGGTTGTCGGTGCGCCAGCAGGATTCGGCCACTAGCGGCCGGGTGTCGCTGATCGGCAGATCCCGGCTGGCGACGAAAATCTGCCGCACGTGCACCAGGTCTTCGAGAAACAGATCCTGCCCCCGCAGCAAGGGACTGTCCGCCGCCAGCGTAGCGATCATGCGTTCGCTGCCGACGAACTGAAAGCGCTCCAGCACATTCATGCTCAGCCCGGCGAACGCCAGGCACAGACTGACGCGCCCACTGTGCAGCATCGCCAGCACGTCATCCTGCGGCGCCGTCAGCACTTCGATGTCGAGCAGCGGATGGCGCTCGGCAAGCACCTTGATCGCCGCCAGCAAGCGGCGCCGGTCGATGTCCGCGACCACGCCAATCGACAACGTGCTTTCCAGCCCCAGCGACAACTGCACCGCGTGCACCTGCAACTGCTTGAGCTGCCCGGCAATCAGCCGTGCGTGGGGTACCAACGAGTTGGCCATGGCAGTGGGCTGGGGTTCGCGGTGGCTGCGGTCGAACAACGGATAACCGAGTTCGGCCTCCAGGTTGGCAATGCCCATGCTTACTGCCGAAGGCACCCTGCCCAAGGCCCGGGCGGCCGCGGAAAAAGAGCCGTGCTCAATCACGGCGAGAAACAGTTCGATGCTGTCGCTGTTGAAATTCACGGGATCAACCTATCAATTAAACTGAAAGCTTCTGACTTTTTCTGTCACCTGCATTGAAGCTATCTTTTGCCGCCTGCGCCAGCCCCACTGGCCATCAAGCACTGAAAAGAGGCAAATCCATGCAAGGCGTCAAACGCAAACTGGTCTACGTATCGCTCTACGAGGTGATCGGCATGACCTTCTCCGCCCTCGGCCTGGCCTTGCTCTCCGGCACTTCGCCAGGCAGCACCGGGCCGCTGGCGGTGATCATCACCAGCATCGCGGTGAGCTGGAATTTCATCTACACCTCGCTGTTCGAGCGCTGGGAAAGTCGCCAGGTATCACGCACCCGCACCGTCAAACGTCGGATCGCCCACGCTGTCGGTTTTCAACTGACGTTGATCGTGTTCCTGATCCCGTTGATCGCCTGGTGGATGCACATCAGCCTGGTCCAGGCCTTCCTGCTGGACCTGGCGCTGATCATCTTCATCCCCTGCTACACCTTTGCCTTCAACTGGCTGTTCGACCGCACCTTTGGTTTGCCGGCTTCGGCGCTGCCCGACCCGGCCTGAGTCCCAATGCGCGGATCAGGCTGCCGAACACTTGCGCAGCCTGCCCCCCCCACCCGTCACTGCAACTGCAGGGTTTCATTGAACTGGCTGATGGCATCCACCACATGCCGTGACCCCTGCTGGATCTCCAGGATCACCTCGCCGGCCTCGTTGGCCAACGCCACCCCCAATCCGGTGCGGCTCAAACTCGATTGCATGCTCGACACCGCGCTCAACGACAGGTCGTGGTTCTTGCGCACCACGTCGACAATTTCCAGGGTTGCCTTGCTGGTCCGCGCCGCCAGGCTGCGCACCTCGTCGGCCACCACGGCAAAACCGCGACCATGCTCCCCGGCCCGCGCGGCCTCAATGGCCGCATTGAGGGCCAGCAGATTGGTCTGGTCGGCAATCCCGCGAATGGTCTGCACAATGGTGCCGATGATGTCTGACTGTTTGCTCACCGCATCGATGCTCAGGGCTGCTTCGCTCAGGTCCCGGGAGATTTGCTCGATGATCTGTACCGTCTGCTGCACCACCTGCGAGCCCTTCTGGGCACAGGCATCGTTTTGCACCGAGGTCGAATGAGCCGCTTCGGCAGCCGATTGCAGGGTGGTCACCTGCTGGGTGATGTCGCTGGCAAACTTGACCACTTTGTACAGCCGGCCCTTGGCGTCGAAGATCGGGTTGTAGGAGGCTTCCAGAAACACGATGCGCCCGAACTTGTCGACCCGTTCGAAGCGGTGGGAGTGGTATTCGCCACGGTTGAGCGAGGCCCAGAATGCCTTGTAGCCCGACGACTCGCTTTCCGCGCGGTGACAGAACAGGCTGTGGTGTTGGCCCATCACTTCGCCTGGGGCGTAATGCATGGTCTGCAGGAAGTTGTCGTTGGCGCTGATGACCTTGCCGTCGGGGGAAAACTCGATCACCGCCATCGCACGGCCCAGGGCATTCACCAGGGCCTGGTTCTCATGTTCCTTGATGACCCGGGCGGTGATGTCCGTGGCCACCTTGATCACGCTGTGTACCTGCCGGTCGGCACCGATCACCGGCAGGTAGCTGGCTTCCAGCCAGACCTCCTGGCCGTGCTTGTTCAGGCGCTGGAAGGTCCCGCTGTTGGGTTCGCCGCGCTCCAGTTCACGCCAGAAGCGTTGGTACTCCTCGCTCTTGGCGTAATCGCCCTCGCAAAAGATCCGATGGTGCTTGCCGCGTATTTCTTCAAGGGAATACCCCACCGCGCTGCAGAAATGTTCATTGGCATCGAGGATCACCCCGGTGGGGTCGAACTCGATCATCGCCATCGAGCGACTGACCGCCGCCAGCTTGGCGTTGGCCTCGCTCAGCGCACAACTGAATCGTTGGATTTCCAGCAGGTCAGACTTGTGATGTAGGTTAAACATGGTCGTATCACCCTAAGCGCGGTCTTTTTGATTGATGAAAGTACTTCGGTCTTTCAACGGATCCACCACAACGTTCCATGGAACAGGTACACGCCTCCCCCCAGCGCAAGGACAGGTCAGGTGATAGGTGATGTGCAATCGAAAGAGTCCGCGGGGGCAACGTTCTGGCCCGGACATCCTTGATCAGGAAGATCAGTGCTGAGCATAGACAGCCTCGGCACGGATGCAAGGCCACTAATAAGCCACTACCGAGGACAACATCGGTTCAGCGCAAGCCGGGGGCCCGGACGAAATGCAGGCGAAGTCAGCCCGCTGCGGCATCTATGCAACCGCGCAGGGGAATCGGGTCGTTCGCGGGGTTACTGGCTTGGAAGTGAACACGGAGCCCGCTTGCCGGGCTCCGTCGAGAGGGGTCTGACTAGTGGCCGAATATGCCGACCTTCTTGGCTTTCTTGTCAGCACGTTTTTCATCGGCGCTTTTTGCCGGTTTTTTCTTCGCTGCTTTTTTTGAATCCATGCCTTTGGCCATGATACTGACTCCACTCATACGGGATGTGAGTTCAGGTATACACCTATCGCGGCACGCGCGTTCTTTTATAATCCACGGCTTTGCGGATCGACGGCCCCTTTCATGCCCCACACCCAGTACACACAGCTAGATGACGCGCTGTGGCCCTTGATGAACAAGTTCTACCGCCGCCATCAATCGTCGATGAAAGCGGTACGGGATGCCCAATTGTGGGTCGGTAAACGCGACGAGATAGTCGCCGGCCTGTGTTTGCGGCCCATGGCCGAAGGGTTGTGGCTGACGGGACTGCTGGTCGATCCGGCCTGTCGCGGCCAGGGCGTGGCGGCGGCGTTGATGGCCCAGGCGCTGGCAGCGGTGACCCAGCCGGTGTGGCTGTTGTGCCACCCGGACCTGCGGGAGTTCTATCAGGGCAACGGCTTCAGCGCCAACCCGCCACTGCCTTACGCGCTGGCCGAGCGCCTGCTGCGCTACAGCCGCAGCAAGCCGATGATCGCCATGGGGCGTGGCTGATCGGGATCAATCGCCCGCCGCAGGGTCCAGTTCGGGGAACATCACCTCGGTAAAGCCGAACTTGGCAAAGTCGCTGATCCGCGACGGGTACAGTCGACCGATCAGGTGATCACATTCGTGTTGCACCACGCGGGCATGAAACCCCGAGGCCAGCCGCACGATCGGCTCGCCCTTGGGATCGACGCCCTCATAACGAATGTGCTGGTAGCGCTGCACCGCACCGCGCATCCCAGGCACTGACAGGCAACCTTCGAAGCCCTCCTCCAGGGTTGGCGCCAGCGGCGTGATCAGCGGGTTGATCAGGATGGTCTGAGGCACGGCTTCCGCGTCGGGGTAACGCTCGCTGTGTTCAAAGCCGAAGATCACCAGTTGCAGGTCGACGCCAATCTGCGGCGCGGCCAGGCCGACCCCGCCGACGCTTTCCATGGTCTGGAACATGTCGTCGATCAACTGCCACAGCTCAGGGCTGTCGAACATCTGCGCCGGGACCGGCGGGGCAATACGCAGCAGGCGCGGATCGCCCATTTTGAGAATTTCACGGATCATGGTCAGGCTTCGTCAGTGGTCGGCTTGAGCGAGTGGTCCCGTCCCAGTCCCGAAACGTGGTGTTTATGTTGGTGGTCGTGCTCGCCCGGTACCTTTTCGCCAGGGTCCTTGCCTTCGCTCGACATGTGTTCGATCACCGCATTCATCTCCGCCCCCAGCAACAGCACCGCAGCGGAAATGTAGAAGTACAGCAACAGCACGATGATCGCGCCGATACTGCCATACATGGCGTTGTAGTTGGCGAAGGTTTTCACGTAGAAACCAAAGCCCAGGGACGCAATGATCCACACCACCACCGCCAGCACGGAACCTGGGGTGATAAAGCGGAACTCCTGCTTCACATCCGGCATCACGTAGTAGATCAAGGCCACGGCGATCATCAGCAGAATCACGATCACCGGCCAGCGCAGAATGGTCCAGACCGTAACGATCAATTCCTGCATGCCAATCTGCGAGGCGATCCATTCCATCACCTGCGGGCCAAGCACCATCAGGGCCGCCGCCACCAACAGCATGCCGGCGATTCCGACGGTGTAGAAAATCGACAGCGGGAAGCGCTTCCAGATCGGCCGTCCTTCGACCACGTCGTAGGCGGCGTTCATCGCGCTCATCATCAGCCGCACACCGGCCGAGGCGGTCCACAGGGCGATGACGATACCGACCGAGAGCAGGCCACCCTTGGATTGCTGCAACTGGTCAATCACCGGATTCACTTGCTCCAGGGCCTGGGGCGGCAACACCAGCTCCGATTGCAGGCGCAACCAGGAGAAGAAGTCCGGCAAATGCAGGAACCCGATCAGGGCGATCAGGAACAGGATGAAAGGAAACAGCGAGAAGAGCATCTGATAGGCCAGCGCCGAGGCATAGGTCGACATCTCGTCGTCGACGAATTCGGTGACCGTGCGCATCATCACGCGATGCAGGGGCAGGCCTTTCAAATCGGGGAAAATCATAGCGTCTCCTTTCGCCGCAATCAGGTTGTAGTCGGGGGCGACTCAGGGGCCGTTTTCTACAACAAGGTAACCTGTTTGGCGACCTTGAAACAATTTCCACACGTTGCTTAACCATAGTCGACAAAAAAACGGCCATCCGCAGATGGCCGTCGCCCTGCCTTGCGGCAATCAGGCCTTATCGATTGTTTTTTTGACTGCATCCTTGGCATTGCCGAGCGCTTGCTGGGCTTCACCTTTCCTTTCCTGGATCTTGCCTTCGGTTTGCAGTTTTGGATTATCGGTGGCTTTACCGACACCCTGCTTGATGTTACCGACCGCTTCGTTGGCCAAACCTTTCGCTTTATCGCCCGTGCTGCTCATGGTCTTTCTCCTGTGAACATTCAAAGGTCAGTGTCGTTACGTAGAGGTTGACCGGCGGGCCTATTGCGGAGTTTCATTTATTTTCACCGGGACATTTCATCGCCAGTTGCAGGTTGGGCTTTATGTTTGTGGGCTTTGCCGGGAGAATGCGCAACGTATTCAGGCCTTGGCACTGAACGTCCAATCCCGTAGGAACGTTATGAAACTCGATAAAAAGCAGGCCATTGCCCGCAGAAACCAGGAACTGGGTGGTGCCGTGCTTGGCGTCAACAACTGCCACTTCACCGAATTGAACCGCAACCGCAACATCTGGTGGTTCGATATCCCGGTGGCCCGTCTGGCCGTGGGTCAGTACGAGTGGATTCACCTGCTGATGCACACCCCGGACACCGACCAGTTGCTGCACCTGAAAGTGCCGACCGTGTTCCTGCGGGAAAAACTCGAAGGCCTGGTGGTGCGCAACGAAGGCAAGCGCAAGGCAGCCTTGAGCCTGGAGCTGAGCGCCGACAAAGACTCGTACCTGCAGGACATGCGCCCGGCCGGCACCCATGTGAATTTTGCGCCGTTCCAGCAGTAACGCTGCGCGCAAAAAAAACCCCGCATCGGCGGGGTTTTTTATGGGTCAGGCGCTGATCTTCTTCAAACCGAGCTTCTTCAGCTCTTCGTCCCGCAGTTCACGACGCAGGATCTTGCCGACGTTGGTGGTCGGCAGCGCATCGCGGAACTCGACCGCCTTGGGCACCTTGTAACCGGTGACGTTGGCGCGCATGTGGGTCATCACCTGTTCCTTGGTCAGGGTCACGCCCGGCTTGGCGACGATGAAAATCTTGATCGCCTCGCCCGATTTGTCGTCCGGCACGCCAATGGCTGCGCACTGCAGCACGCCTGGCAGAGTGGCCAGCACGTCTTCCAGCTCATTGGGGTAGACGTTGAAACCGGAGACCAGAATCATGTCTTTCTTGCGATCGACAATGCGCATGTAGCCATCCGGCTGGATCAGGGCGATGTCACCGGTCTTCAACCAGCCTTCGCTGTCGAGCATTTCATCGGTGGCTTCCTGGCGCTGCCAGTAGCCCTTCATCACTTGCGGCCCTTTCACACAGAGCTCGCCGATTTGGCCCAGCGGCTGCTCGACGCCCTCGTCATTGATGATCTTGCACAGAGTCGAGGGGACCGGAATCCCGATGGTGCCGATCTGGATGTTCTGGATCGGGTTGACCGTGGCCACCGGGCTGGTCTCGGTCATGCCGTAGCCTTCGCAGATCGGGCAACCGGTGACGTCTTTCCAGCGCTCAGCGGCGGCCAGTTGCAAGGCCATGCCACCGGACAGGGTGACCTTGAGCGCCGAGAAGTCCAGCTTGCGGAAGGCTTCGTTGTTGCACAGCGCGACGAACAAGGTGTTCAAGCCGACAAACCCGCTGAACTTCCACTTCGACAGTTCCTTGACCATTGCCGGCAGGTCGCGCGGGTTGCTGATCAGGATGTTGTGGTTGCCGATCAGCATCATTGCCATGCAATGAAAGGTGAAGGCATAGATGTGGTACAGCGGCAGCGGGGTAATCAGGATCTCGCAGCCTTCGTGCAGGTTGGAGCCCATCAGCGCCTTGCACTGCAGCATGTTCGCCACCAGGTTGCGGTGGGTCAGCATTGCGCCCTTGGCCACGCCGGTGGTGCCGCCGGTGTACTGCAGTACCGCGACGTCGCTGCTGGCCGGGTTGGCCTCGGTTACCGGTTGCCCCTGGCCTTTGCTCAGCACGTCATTGAACTTGATGGCCTTGGGCAGGTTGAACGCCGGGACCATCTTCTTCACGTACTTGATCACGCTGTTGATCAACAGGCGCTTGAGCGGTGGCAGCAGGTCCGCCACTTCGGTGACGATCACATGCTTGACGCCGGTCTTGGGCACCACGGCCTCGGCCAGGTGCGCCATGTTCGCCAGGCAGACCAGGGCCTTGGCCCCGGAATCATTGAACTGGTGCTCCATTTCCCGCGCGGTGTACAGCGGGTTGGTGTTGACCACGATCAAACCGGCGCGGATGGCACCAAACACGGCGATCGGGTATTGCAACAGGTTCGGCAACTGTACGGCGATTCGATCACCGGGCTGCAAATCGGTATGCTGTTGCAGATAAGCGGCAAAGGCCCCGGACAGTTCGTACAGCTCACCATAAGTGAGTGTCTTGCCGAGGTTGCTAAATGCCGGCTTGTTGGCGAAGCGTTGGCAGGATTGCTTCAACACTGCCTGAATATTCGGATACTCGTCTGGATTGATGTCGGCAGCAATCCCAGCTGGGTACTTATCCTTCCAAAAGTCTTCGATCATGGAAGCCCACTCCTCAGCAACGCGAATTCTTCACCGCATTTGATGCGATTATTATTGGTGTGTGTTTTTTGGTGAATCTGGCTTTTACTCAAGGCCGAGAAGTCACAAAGCGCGCCGAGAGTAGCAGCTTTGCCAAGGGCCTACTAGAGCCAAACGAAGGCTCTACGGTCACGATAATGACTCAAGACAAATCAATGGTCATTTTTAGAGTAAAAATTCTATACCCATTGAAAACCCCGTACTACAAGGCTGCGGGCGCGGACAACGGAACAAAAAAAGGGGCGTCCCAACTCGGGCGCCCCTTTTTGCTGCTGCGTCGCTAACAATTCATTACGCGATATCGCGCAGCTCCCGACGCAGGATCTTGCCCACGGGTGTCATCGGCAACGAGTCTCGCAGCACGATGTGCTTGGGTACTTTGTAGGCGGTGAAGTTCTCCTTGCAGTAGGCCTTGAGCTCTTCCAGGCTGACCCCGGCTTCACGGGCCACCACGAACAACTTCACCGCTTCACCGGAACGCTCGTCCGGCACGCCGATCACCGCGCAATTGGCAACGTTGGGGTGGGCCATGACCACGTCTTCGATCTCGTTGGGGTACACGTTGAAACCCGAGACGATGATCATGTCTTTCTTGCGGTCGACGATGCGCACAAAACCATCCGGATCGATCACCGCGATGTCGCCAGACTTGAACCAGCCCTCGGCATCCAGCACCTGCGCGGTGTCCTCGGCTTTCTGCCAGTAGCCCTTCATGATCTGCGGGCCTTTGATGCACAACTCGCCGCGCTCCCCCATGGGTTGCTCGACGCCTTCGTCGTTGATCACCTTCAGCGCGGTGCCGGGTACCGGCATGCCCACGGTGCCAATGCGCGACAAGTCGCCATAGGGGTTGGTGCAGGCCACCGGCGACGTCTCGGTCAGGCCGTAGCCTTCGGTGATCCGGCAGCCGGTGAGCGTTTCCCAGCGCTCGGCAGTGGCCTTGACCAGCGCCGTGCCGCCGGAGTTGGTCAGCTTCAGGCTGGAGAAATCCAGGGTCTTGAAGTCCGGGTGATCCATCAACGCGACGAACAGGGTATTGAGTCCCAGCAAGGCCGAGAAGCGCCAATGCTTCAGCTCCTTGATAAAGCCGGCGATGTCCCGCGGGTTGGTAATCAGCACGTTATGGTTACCGGTGACCATCATGCACATGCAGTTCGCCGTGAAGGCATAGATGTGGTAAAGCGGCAGCGGCGCGATCATCACTTCCTGGCCTTCGCGCAACAAGGGTTGACCGTCGCGGCCGAACTGGCCCAGGCAGGCACGGGCCTGTTGCATGTTGGCGACCAGGTTGCCGTGCGTCAGCATCGCGCCCTTGGCCAGGCCCGTGGTGCCGCCGGTGTACTGCAGCACGGCGACGTCCTCGAGACCGACCTTGAGCGGCTTGATGTTTTGCCCCCGCCCCATGCGCAAGGCACTTTTGAAGGAGATCGCCTGGGGCAGGCTGTAAGCCGGGACCATCTTCTTGACCTTGTCCACCAGGGTATTGACCAGCCAACCCTTGGCGGTAGGCATCAGGTCCCCCATCTTCGCTTCGATCAGGTACTGGATCTCGGTGTCGGGCAGCACCTCCTGGACTTTCTGCCCGAACATGTTCAGGTACACCAGCGCCCGGGCACCGGAGTCCTGGAACTGGTGGCGCATCTCGCGCGCGGTGTACAAGGGGTTGGTGTTGACCACAATCAGGCCGGCGCGCAAAGCGCCAAACACGGCAATGGGGTAATGCAGGACGTTGGGCATCTGCACCGCGATGCGATCGCCGGGCACCAGGTCGGTCTGGCTTTGCAGGAAACCGGCGAACGCCGCGCTATAGCGTTCCAGGTCGGCATAGGTCAGGGTCACGCCCATGTTGCTGAACGCAGGACGGTCAGCGAATTTCTTGCAGGAACGCTCGAACACCTCGATCACCGACGTGTAGGCCCCCAGATCGATATCAATGGGTACGCCGGCCGGGCGTTTGTCATTCCAGAAATCAGCTTGCATTATTCTTGTCCTCTATACCTGAGCCAATCCGGGCCGCCTGAGCGGAGCTTCTGGGACACTAGCAGCTATGGCGAATCAGGCAAATATCAGCACCTGCGTCATTGACCGCGTGAATCTTGCTGCCAAGGGCTGTGCGCATTACCCGTCCCCGGGTTGTTGCGCTATACAATGCAGCGACCCTGCGCAAAGGAATCGCCATGATCCACGATACATTCTGGTTGACCGCGAACGACCACAGCCAACTGTTCGTCAACCAGTGGTTGCCTGAAGGTGCGCTCAAGGCGGTGATCCTGGTGTCCCATGGGATGGCGGAACATAGCGCACGCTATGCCCGCCTGGCCGAACAATTGTGTAACCAGGGGTATGGCGTCTATGCCCTGGACCAGCGCGGACACGGCCAGACCGCCAGCCACGGGGTACTCGGGCATTACGCCGACGAGGATGGCTGGTGCAAAGTGGTGGGTGACCTGGCCAGCCTCAACCAGCACATCGGCCAACAGCATCCGGGCGTGTCCATTGTGCTGCTGGGCCACAGCATGGGCAGCTACATCGCCCAGGCGTACTTGCTGCACCACAGCGCCAGCCTGCATGGCGCAATCCTCAGTGGTTCGAATTTCCAGCCGGTGGCGCTGTACCGCGCAGCGCGCCTGATCGCTCGTTTCGAGCGCTGGCGCCAGGGCCCCACCGGACGCAGTGCCTTGCTGGAGTGGTTGTCGTTCGGCTCATTCAACAAGGCGTTCAAGCCCAATCGCACCGCTTTCGACTGGCTCAGCCGCGATCCCGACGAAGTCGACAAGTACACTCAAGACCCGCTCTGCGGCTTTCGCTGCACCAATCAGCTGTGGATCGACATGCTCGGCGGCTTGCAGCAGATCAGCAAAGCGTCCAATCTCGCCCAGGTCGATCCGGGCCTGCCGTTGCTGGTGATCGGTGGCGAATGTGATCCAGTGAGTGAGGGCAAGCGTCTCACCTCTTTGGCCGACGCCCTGCGCCGCGCCGGCAGCCAGTGCCTGGAACTGAAGATCTACCCCCAGGCCCGGCACGAACTGTTCAATGAGAGCAACCGCGATGAAGTGACTGCGGACCTGCTCACCTGGCTGGCCGGGGCCTTGAGCCACCGCCGGCCGGCCAGGACCGAATGACCTTCGGTTTTTTCACTTAACTCGCCACAGGATCCAAGACCCATGACCCAGGTTACCAACACGCCGTACGAAGCCCTCGAAGTCGGCCAGACCGCCAGCTACAGCAAGACCGTGGAAGAGCGCGACATCCAACTGTTCGCGGCGATGTCCGGCGACCACAACCCGGTGCACCTGGACCCTGAATTCGCCGCCGCCAGCATGTTCAAGGAGCGCATCGCCCACGGCATGTTCAGCGGTGCGCTGATCAGCGCTGCCGTCGCCTGCGAGCTACCTGGGCCGGGCACCATCTACCTCGGTCAACAAATGAGCTTCCAGAAGCCGGTGAAGATCGGCGACACCCTGACCGTACGCCTGGAAATCCTCGAAAAACTGCCCAAATTCCGCGTACGCATCGCCACTCGCGTGTTCAACCAGCGCGACGAACTGGTGGTCGATGGCGAAGCGGAAATCCTCGCCCCGCGCAAGCAGCAGACCGTGACCTTGCCGACCCTGCCCGCGATCAGCATCGGCTGATGACCCGTCGTACCAGGCCCTGACACCCACATAGGTGCCCGCCTGAAGGCCATCCGCGATCCCATGAAAAATCCGCAGGCCGATAAGGCCTGCGGATTTTTTGTCCATGACCGTACTGCCGGTAGGCGTAAGCTCACGCCTACCCCATCACACCCAGGTGCAGCAGCAGAGCCAAAAAAAACGCCGCCGTCCATTGCTGGACCTGCGGCGTTTTTTACAACGCTACGAGCTTACGAGCGAGCACGCGCCTGGTTGCGCAGGGCTTTGACCTGATCGTGGTTGCGTTGTACGCCATGGTACTGACGTTCAACCAGGTCCCGAATGCTTGCCAGGTTGTGCTTGCTGATTTTCTCGATCGCTTCTCTGTACGCCTTCAGGGCATGATCCTCGCCGCGCTCGGCTTCGTTGAGTACCGCCTCTTCATCCTTGCCGGTCACCAGCGACTTGAGGTCGACCCAGCGACGGTGCAGGTCACCGCTGACGCTGGTGGAGGTTTCCGGATCGCCCCCCATCGAACGCACGGTGCTCTGCAGTTCCGCGGCGGCGGTGGCGCAGTCAGCGGAGCGTTTGACAAACAGCGCCTTGAGTTCAGGCTGCTTGATGTCGTCGGCGCAGGTCTTGAACCCTTCCTGGCCGTCCTTGCTGATCTCGATCAAGTCGTTGAGGACTGAAATCGCTTCTTTATTAATGTCGGTCATTTTTCAATTCCTTGCGGGTTGAGAGAGTTGCATAAGGAGTTGCAGCTCGTGTGCCAGCTTTTGAATTGATAAATTTCCTTTATTTTCAATAAGTTAATATTTTACAAACAATCTGTATCCACGCTATTTGCATGATCTGTCAATTGGCCTGCATGCAGAATGCCTGTATTTTCCAGAGTGTCTGAACCAGGACCGTTGACCGATGAACCCTGAAAAGCTCGAACTGCTGGTCACCCGCGAAATGCCCTTCGGCAAATACAAGGGACGCATCATTGCCGACCTGCCCGGTCCATACCTCAACTGGTTCGCCCGCGAGGGTTTTCCCCACGGTGAGCTGGGCGGCCTGCTGGCGCTGATGCAGGAAATCGACCACAACGGGTTATCCGACCTGTTGGACCCCTTGCGGGCCAAACACGGCAAACCCAAACCTCGTCACTGAGCCACTGAACCTGCCCGAGCCGCCCCATGCCCGATAACACCCTACGCGCCCGTGATGAAGCTTTCTGGCAAACCTACGCTGATCGCTACGATGTCCAGCCTGGCCCCATCAACCTGGAAAACGGCTATTTCGGCCGCATGTCGCGCACGGTGATCGACGAATACCAGCGCAACATCGAACTGATCAACCGCAGCAACTCGGTGCATGTGCGCCAGCGCTTCGAGCAGTTCGAGAGCGTGACCCTCCGTGAGCACCTCGCCGACTTGCTGCAGGTGCCCGCCGAGGCGGTTGCCTTCACCCGCTGCGCGTCTGATGGCCTGCAATCGCTGATTCGCAACTACAACGGCCTGCAGCCGGGCGACCAGGTGCTGCTCTGCGACCTGGAATACGACACGGTAAAAAGTGCGATGCGCTGGCTGGCCTGCCATCGTGGTGTGGAAGTGATTGAAATCGAGCATGTCCATCCGGCCAGTTTCGAGACCCTGCTGGCGAGCTATCGCGCGGCATTCGAGCAGTACCCGCGCCTCAAGCTGATGGCCCTGACCCACGTCACCCACCGCACCGGCCTGGTGATGCCGGTCCAGGCCATTGCCAGTGCCGCCCGCGAACACGGGATCGACGTGATCCTCGACGGCGCCCACGCCCTCGGCCAGATCGAGTTCGACCTGGATGAGCTGGGCATCGAGTTTGCCGGCTACAACCTGCACAAATGGATCGGTGGCCCGTTGACCCTGGGGTTCATCTACATCGCGCCGCAGCGCCTGGCGGCGATCGATCCGGACATGGGCGAGTTTCATTTCCCCCCGAGCGACATCCGCTGCCGCACGCCCTACAGCACCCCGAACATTCCCGCCCTGTTGACCCTGCCCCTGGTGTTCGAAGAGCACCGGGCCATAGGCGGTGCAGCGGCCAAAGGCGCGCGCCTCAACTACCTGCGCAACCTGTGGGTCAGTGCCGTGCGCAAGGTACCGGGGATTGAAGTCATGACCCCGGATGACCCGCGCCTGTACTGCGCAATCACCTCCGTGCGTTTTACCCACGAGGCGGATCAGCAATCGATGGTCGAGCGCCTGCTCAAGGAGTACAACCTGTTCACCGTGGCCCGCAGCGGCTCGACCTGCGGCCCGTGCATCCGCATCACCCCGGGCCTGACCAGCACCGCACGGGACATGCGCCTGCTGGCACAGGCGTTGATCGACTTGAGCTAAGGCGACAATGAAGGGAGACCGTCAGACAGTGTAAATATCAAAGTCCCCGGGTTTGATCTGGGCTGACATCGCGCGCTTGTCGATGCCAATGGTCAATTGCGCGAAGAACCCATCCTCCCAGCTGTCACGGCCAATGGGACGAATATCCAACTGCGACGCCTCGCCGTGCATCTGCCGGTACAGCTCGTCCTGATCGTTGCGCAGCGGCGCAATACTGCGCCCGCTGTAGTCCTTGGCGGCGAGCACCGAACGCGTGGTGACCTCGGGAAAGTACAGCTGGCCGACCCAGGCCACATGCCGCGCCTCCAGATAATTACCGCCCGCAACGATCCGCACGGCCACGTGAATATGCACGCTGCGCCCGGCGTAAAAGCCTGGATAGATGGTGGTAAACCGCACCACCCCTTGCGAATTGCTGAACTGCCCGCCACGCAGGTAGGTGTCATCGTCGGTACGCGGCACCGAACCGATATCGCCGACGTCAACCTCCAGGTCCGGATTGATCTTGCTCCACCCCGAATAGGCGCCCCGCGCATTGCAATGCCAGATGTCCACCAGGACATCTGGCAGGGGCGCACCGCTGTCGACATCGACCAACGTCAGCTTGAGCAACAAGGGCGTACCGCTGGCACCTTCGCTGATGTTGCGGCGAATAAGTCGGGGATTCCTGAAATAGGGCCCGGCCATCTGCTCTGGGGCCAGGACCAGAACCGGGTCGAGCCCGGGGATTGATGCGTTGCCTTCCATGGTATGCACTCCGAAAAATGTTCGTTCAAGAGTAGGCAGCGAGGCGGTTATGAAGGGGGTAATTATGTATTGGGGGCGAGGACTGCGTCCTCGAACGCAGCCTCGCGGGCTCGGCAGCTGCTGCAGGGGGCGGGGGTATTGCCGAAACATAGGGTGTGGCGGAGGCCGCCATCGGCAGACACCGTCGCGAGGGGCCGAACGCTGGGGCAAAGCCTTTTGAAACCATAAATAGCCGTTACCACACCAACGGATCAGCCCCCCCCGAAAAAAGCGCAAAAAAAAGGCGCACCGACCAAGTGCGCCAAAAGCCGTAGAACACAACGACAACGATCCTGCAAAAAAACATCAATCCAGCAGAGCCAACGCCTCAGCGGTACATTCCTGAATACGCGCCCAGTCGCCGTTCTTGATCCACTCCGGATCCAGCATCCAGCTTCCCCCCACGCACATCACGTTCTTCAACGCCATGTAGCTCTTGATATTGCCCGGACCAACCCCGCCCGTCGGGCAGAACTTCACTTCACCGAACGGACCGCCCAGGGCCTTGATGGCCGCGACGCCGCCGCTGACCTCGGCCGGGAACAACTTGAAGCGCCGATAACCCAAGGCATACCCCTCCATGATGCCCGAGGCATTGCTGATCCCCGGCAACAACGGAATCGAGCTGGCCACGCTGGCTTCCAGCAGGTCACGGGTAATCCCCGGGGTGACGATAAACTGCGAACCGGCAGCTTCAGCGGCAGCCAGCGTGGTGCGATCGAGCACCGTACCGGCACCGGTGACCAGCTCCGGGCGCTGCTCACGCAGGATCTGGATCGCCTTGAGGCCGAACTGCGAACGCAAGGTCACTTCCAGGGCCGTCAGGCCACCGGCCGCCAGGGCGTCAGCCAGCGGCAGGATGTCCTGTTCGCGGGCAATGGTAATCACCGGCAGGATCCGCGCCTTGGCACAGAGGCTGTCGATCAGGGTAACTTTGTCCGCCATGGAAACGGTCGGGGATGGGTTCTTCATAGCGGCTGATCCTTGGCTCATGGGCACCAGTAAATCTCTAACGTGGGTTGCAGAAAGGCACGAATCGGCATTGCGGCGACATCGTCACCCGCCAGCGCGTCACTCAGGGTGGCCAGCTTGGACTGACCGGAAATCGAAAGAAGCGTGACCTGTGCCGACGCCAGCAACGCACGACTCATGGTCAGGCGCTGACGGGGGACAGTCGGCGCCAGCATCGGCCAGCAACGGCGCGTGCCGTCGACCTGCAGGGCCTCGGCCAGGTTCGGGCTGTCGGGGAACAACGAAGCGGTATGCCCGTCATCACCCATGCCCAGCACCAGCACGTCAATCTTTGGCAGCTCGGCGAGCAGGCGATCAGCCTGTTCGGCGGCTTGCTCAAGGTTGGCACTGGCGCTGTACAGGCTGAGGAACTGCGCCTTGGCGGCCGGCCCCTGCAGCAGATATCGCTTGAGCAGGCCAGCATTGCTGTCGGCGTGTTCGACCGGCACCCAGCGCTCGTCAGCCAGGCTGACGACGACGTTGGCCCAATCCAGCTTCTGCTTGGCCAGATGCTGGAAAAACGCCACTGGACTGCGCCCACCGGACACCACCAGGGTCGCCGTGCCCCGCGCGTCGATCGCGTCGCCCAGTTCCCGGGCCACCGCCAGCGCCAGGCTCTCGGCCAGCAACACTGGGCTTTTGAATGCGTGGGCGCTGACGCCCTGGGGCAGTTTCAGATTAGATATCGCCATACCACGACCTCCCGTCCCGCGTGATCAGTGCAATGGAGCTCATCGGCCCCCAGGACCCCGCCGCGTACGGCTTGGGGGCATCACCGGATTTCTTCCATCCGGCGATCAACTGGTCGCACCACTTCCACGCGGCTTCGATTTCATCTTTACGGACAAACAGGTTCTGATTGCCGCGCATCACTTCCAGCAACAACCGCTCGTAGGCATCGGGAATCCGCGCACTGCGATAGGTATCGGAAAAGTTCAGCTGCAGCGGTCCGCTGCGTAGCTGCATGCCCTTGTCCAGGCCTTGTTCCTTGGTCATCACGCGCAAGGAGATACCTTCGTCCGGCTGCAGGCGGATGATCAGCTTGTTGCTGATCTGCAAGCGCTGCTCGGGGGCGAAGATGTAGTGCGACGGTTCCTTGAAGTGAATGACGATCTGCGACAGCTTGTCTGGCATGCGCTTGCCGGTGCGCAGGTAGAACGGCACGCCGGCCCAGCGCCAGTTACGGATGTCGGCCCGCAGTGCAACGAAGGTTTCGGTATCGCTCTGGGTGTTGGAATTCTCTTCTTCCAGGTAGCCCGGCACCGGCTTGCCAGCGCTGTAGCCGGCGATGTACTGGCCGCGCACCACCTGGGTGGTCAGGCCTTCCGGGCTGATCGGCGCCAGGGCCTTGAGCACCTTGACCTTCTCGTCACGAATGCTGTCGGCGGACAGGTCGGCCGGCGGGTCCATGGCGATCAGGCACAGCAACTGCAACAAGTGATTCTGGATCATGTCGCGCAGTTGGCCGGCCTTGTCGAAGTAGCCCCAGCGGCCTTCGATCCCGACCTTCTCGGCGACCGTGATTTCCACGTGGGAAATGTAGTTCTGGTTCCACTGGGTTTCGAACAGGCTGTTGGCGAAACGCAGGGCAATCAGGTTCTGGACCGTCTCTTTGCCCAGGTAGTGGTCGATGCGATAGGTACGGTTTTCCGGGAAGTACCGCGCCACGGCATCGTTGACCTTGCGCGAGGACTCCAGGTCCGAGCCGATGGGCTTTTCCAGCACCACCCGGGTGTTTTCCGTCAGGCCCACCTGCGCCAGGTTCTCGCAGATCGCGCCGTACACCGCCGCCGGTGTGGCGAAGTAGGCAATCATGCGTTGCGCGGTGCCCGCCAATTCGGCCAGGGCGACATAGTCGGCAGCCTTGAGGAAGTCGACGTGCAGGTATGTCAGGCGTGCCAGGAAGCGCTCGACCACGGCTTCGTCAAGCTCCTTGGCCTCGACATAGCGCCGCAGTTCCCGGGCGATGAAGGCCAGGTGCTCCTGCTCCGTGCCAGCTTCACGGGCCAGTGCGATAATGCGCGTGTCCTCGTGCAGGAGGCACGCTCCATCGAGTTGATACAAGGCAGGAAACAGCTTGCGCAAGGCCAGATCGCCAAGGGCGCCGAACAAGGCAAAGGTGCAAGGTTCAACCGTAATCGAAGGCATGATGTTTGTTCTTTTATCAAGTTAAGCTACAAATACCTTTTTTCAAGGCATCGCTCAAGGAAAAATGTAGTAATAACCACAACATTTTTTCAAAATTCAGATTCCGAGTGGTGGTCAGTCGGGGCCATCAGTAGGATAGGCCACCGTCATGGGCCCGATCAAAGTCCCAATTGGCATAGCCAAGCCCCTCTTTGCAGAGCTGAACCAAGGAAATTCATATGGACCGCGTGCGGAACTTACTGGAACAGATCCAGAATCGCCTTGCCGACCTGAACAAGGCCGAGCGCAAGGTCGCCGAAGTGATCCTGCTCAACCCACAGCAGGCCACTCGCTTCAGCATCGCCGCCCTCGCCCAGGCCGCCTCGGTCAGTGAGCCGACGGTCAACCGTTTCTGCCGTTCATTCGGGGTCAGCGGCTATCCGGAGCTCAAGCTGCAGCTGGCGCAAAGCCTGGCCAGCGGCGCCGCCTACGTCAGCCGCGCGGTGGAGGCCGATGACAATCCCGAAGCCTACACCCAGAAAATCTTCGGCAGCGCCATCGCCTCCCTCGACAGCGCCTGCCAGGCACTGGACCCGAACCTGATCAGCCGCGCCGTCGACCTGTTGATCCAGGCCCGGCAGATCCACTTCTTCGGCCTCGGCGCTTCCGCCCCGGTGGCCCTGGACGCCCAGCACAAATTCTTCCGCTTCAACCTGGCCGTCACCGCTCATGCCGACGTGCTGATGCAGCGGATGATTGCCTCGGTGGCCCATACCGGCGAGTTGTTCGTGATCATTTCCTACACCGGGCGCACCCGTGAGCTGGTGGAAGTGGCGCGCATCGCTCGGGAAAATGGCGCTTCGGTCCTCGGCCTGACCGCCGAGGGCTCGCCACTGGCCAAGGCCAGCACCCTGAGCCTGAACATCCCGTTGCCGGAAGACACCGACATCTACATGCCGATGACTTCGCGGATCATTCAACTGACGGTGCTCGACGTCCTCGCCACCGGCATGACCCTGCGCCGCGGTGTCGATTTCCAGCCGCATTTGCGCAAGATCAAAGAGAGCTTGAATGCCAGCCGCTATCCGGTGGGCGACGAGTTCAACTGATCCAACCTCTTCATTGCTCGCCCTGGCCTCATCGCGAGCAGACGGAGCACCACCGCTTCACGCTAAACCCCAACCCGCGCCTGCAGACTCAAATGCGCCCGCTCCCCCGGCGCCAGGCGCAGGCTGTCGGTACCGCCACTGGCGGCTTCGACACAGACAAACTCGGAAATCTCGTTCCAACTCACCCCCAGCAACGGCCGTGACCCGGGATGCCAGACCACCGTATCAGCACTGGCACCGGTGTCGATGCACAACTGGCGCTGCCAGGCGTGGTCCTTGAGCTGCAGTTCGCCCTCGTGCTGGAACACCCGCTGACAGCCACCCTCGACCCGCAACTCGCCTTTCTGCTGGCAATTTTCCCGCTTGAGCTGGTCATACCCCTGGGCGCCCTCGAGTCCGGACAGCGCTACCTCACCAATGTCACCAATACGCCAGTAAGCGTGCAACGCATGACTCAGTTGGCATGGCAGGCTGTCCTGGTGCTCGGTGCTCAGGCGCAATTCCATGCGTTCGCCCAAGTGCGCGTGCAGGTCCACTTGCCAGTCACACAGCTGCAACTGCCAGTGCAGGCGCACGCCGTCGACATCGCTGCTGCTGTCGATCAGCTTCCAGTCGATCAACCGCGCCCAGCCATGGGACGGCCAGGCGTTTTCGCTCGGATGGCGGCCATACCACGGCCAGCACACCGGTACGCCACCACGAATGGCGCCGACCTGTGGCCACTTCGCCGCACACCACAACCAGGGCTTCTGCCCCGCGGGTTGGAAATGCAGCAACTGCGCGCCCTGGCGACTGAACACCGCCTGGCACAGCGGATGATCGATCACCAACACATCGCGCTTCTGATAGCGCTCCCACGCAAACACCGGACGTTCGCGCAAGGATTTGAAGAAACGTTGTAGCGGATGCTCTTGCATGTGCCACGGTCCTGAAAATCAGCGGTAACCAGAGGGCGCGCCACCCCAAAAAAAAGCGGACAGCCTGGGCTGTCCGCAAAAATGCGCACATGGAGAAGAGCTTATCGCAACCGCGTTAGAACACCGACTGAATTTTCAAGCCGGCCACCAGCGCGTTGTCGACTTCATCGACACCGCCCGGGTGAGTGACGTATTGCAGGTTAGGACGCACCGTCAACCAGTTGGTCACGTGGAAGCCGTAGTTGATCTCGTAGTTGTACTCGGTACTGCGCAGTGGCGAGAACAGCGGATCGGCGTAGTTGCTGACCCCATTGGCCGCGTTGACCAGCTCGGCGTTTTTCTTCACGTCTTCGTTGACGTGGATACGGGCGAAGCCGATGCCGACGTCATCTTTTGGCCGTGCATCGAACGGGCCCTTGTACACGAACATCAGCGACTGGTAGTTGTCGACGACGTTGGTGTCCTTGTCGTGGAAGGTGGCGTTGGCCGCAATGTTCAAACCACGGGAAGCGTCGCCGTTGTGGCTGGTCAGTTGCTGCTGGGCGACGAACCAGTAACCGTGCTTGCTGCTGTGCTCGCGGTAGCTGTCGCCGCTGGTGGCGGCGTCCAGGCCGTTGTCGTCCTCGCGAACGTCATTGGCGGCGGCCGTGCTCTTGTAGTAACCGACACGGTACTCGCCGGGCAGGTTGTTGACCTTCGGTGACCAGACCAGCTCGACCGGCAACACGGTGCCCTGGGTGCCGCTGCCGCTGAGCTTGAAGCCGTTGCCGTGCTCCAGTTGCGACGGGTTCTGGTTGTAGGCACCGATCTGCGCGAAGAGCTCTGGCGTGATGTTGTATTTGACGCGGATCGCCGCCTGGCTGACCGGCCAGTTGTACCAGATGTTGGTGGCCCAGTTACCCACCTGGGAACCGCAGAACGCCAGGTTCTGGAACTCACACGGGAAGGTATTGAAGTCCTCGCCCTCACCGAAGTAGCCGGCCTTGACATCAAGCGTGTTGTCGAGGAATTGGTGCTGGATCCACAGTTGGGTCAGACGCACCATATGGCCGCGACCGTAGACTTCCTGGGAAGAACTCAAGGTGCCCGCGCGCGGGTCGCCGATACGGTCGTTGGAGATGTTTTCGCCGTTGCGGTTGGTCAACTGGATCTTGGCCTGGGTGTTGTCCCAGCCCCAGAGTTTTTGCAGGTCCAGCGCCACGCCCAGGCCAAACTGGTCGGCATAGCGCGCGGTCTTGTTGTCGTTGTAGCCACCGTTGAGGTTGCCACCGACTTCACCCACGTAGTCGGCTTTGATGTCGATGCCTTGCTCGATCAGCCGGGTACGCTCGCCACCCCAATCGCCGGTCATCCACTTGGAGTCAGCGCTGAACGCTTCAGCGGCCATCGCATTACCGGCCAGAACCAGTGCTGCCGCTGCCGCTGCCGATACTTGGCAGATTAACCGGGCCTTGTTCTTCATCTTCATCCCTACTTCCTCGTTTTATTGTTATTAACTTTTCTTCTTTAACGCGGTTACATCAGTTGCGATGCGCGACAGGCCGCGCATCGCGGATTCCCCCCTGGAGGAGCGAGCTTGCTCGCGAGAAACCTGAGAACACCGTGGGGTGTCAGGTTTCCAGTGTCATCGTTCACGTCCATCGCGAGCAGGCTCGCTCCTACATATTGGTTGTTCACCGGCCTTTGAATTGCGCGACATTGGCAGCATGTGATTCGATTTTCGCTACGCCAGCGACCCCCAGTCGCTCACCCGTTTTCGCATCGAACAGCAGCACCTTCGCCGGATCGAATTGCAGGGTCAGCGTCTCGCCCACTGCTGGCGCCACGTCCGGTGCCAGGCGGCAGCAAACCTTGGTGTCGTTGAGGTTGACGAAGACCAGGGTGTCGGGACCGGTCGGTTCGGTAACCTGGACTTCGGCACGAATGGTCGGCAAACCGCTCGCGTCGCCATTGGCCAGGATGATTTGCTCAGGGCGCATGCCGAGGATCACTTCGCGATCCTCGAGACCCGCGTCCTGCATGCTCAATGGCAGCTCGACGCGCGCCTGGCCACTGTCCAGCAGGGCCAGCAGGCGGCCGTCCTTGCGCTGCAGGCGCAGGGGGATGAAGTTCATCGGCGGCGAACCAATGAAGCTGGCGACGAACAGGTTGGCCGGGTCGTTGTAGATCTGCTTCGGCGTGCCGAACTGCTGGATGATCCCGTCCTTCATCACCGCCACCTTGTCCCCCAGGGTCATGGCTTCGATCTGGTCGTGGGTGACGTAGACCGTGGTGGTTTTCAGGCGCTGGTGCATCAGCTTCATTTCGGTACGCATCTCGACCCGCAGCTTGGCATCGAGGTTGGACAGTGGCTCGTCGAACAGATAAATCTTCGGCCGCCGCGCCAGCGCCCGGCCCATCGCCACACGCTGTTGCTGGCCGCCGGAAAGCTGACCCGGCTTGCGCCCCAGCAGGTGTTCGATCTGCAGCAGCTTGGACACCCGCGCCACTTCTTCATCGATTTCAGCCGTCGGCATTTTGCGGATCTTCAGGCCGAAGGCGATGTTGTCGCGCACGCTCATGGTCGGGTACAGCGCGTAGGACTGGAACACCATGGCGATGTCGCGATCCTTGGGGCTCATGCCGCTGATGTCGGCGTCGTCCACCAGGATCGCCCCACCACTGATGTTCTCAAGGCCGGCAATGCAGTTCATCAAGGTCGATTTACCGCACCCGGACGGGCCGACCAGGATCAGGAACTCACCGTCGTTGATCTTCAGCTCGATGTTTTTCAGGGTGTCCGGCAAGCCGGCGCCATAGGTCTTGTTGACGTTGCGTAATTCGAGAGTTGCCATGTTCTACCCCTTGACCGCGCCGGACGTCAGCCCACGCAGGAAATACTTGCCAGCGAATATGTAGACCAGCAGTGTCGGCAACCCGGCGATCATCGCCGCCGCCATATCAACGTTGTATTCCTTGGCCCCGGTGCTGGTGTTGACCAGGTTGTTCAAGGCCACGGTGATCGGTTGCGCGTCGCCGCTGGCGAAGACCACGCCAAACAGGAAGTCATTCCAGATCTGGGTGAACTGCCAGATCAGGCAGACCATCACGATCGGGATCGACATCGGCAGCAGGATCTTCCAGAAAATCGTGAAGAAGCCCGCGCCGTCCAGGCGTGCCGCCTTGACCAGGGCATCGGGAATGCTCACGTAGTAGTTACGGAAGAACAGCGTGGTGAACGCCAGCCCGTAGACGATGTGCACCAGCACCAGCCCGGTGGTGGTGTTGGCCAGGCCGAGCTTGCCGATGGTGAACGAGGCCGGCAGCAGCACGGTCTGGAACGGCAGGAAGCAGCCGAACAGCAGCAGGCCGAAGAACAGCTGCGAGCCGCGGAAGCGCCACATCGACAGCACGTAGCCGTTCATCGCGCCGATAAAGGTCGAGATCAGTACCGCCGGCACGGTGATCTTCACCGAGTTCCAGAAGTACCCTCCCACGCTGTCCCAGGCCTTGAGCCAGCCGATGCCGTCGATCACTTGTGGCCAGCTCAGCAGGTTGCCGGTACGGATGTCTTCCGGCGTCTTGAAGCTGGTCAACAGCATCACCACCAACGGGATGAGGTACACCGCAGCGGCCAGCAGCAGGGTCGCGTAGATGGCGATCCGGCTGACGCTCAGGCGCGGGGTGGCAAGCGAGTTATTCATGGCGTTTGCCCCGCAGTTCGGAGTACAGGTACGGCACCAGGATCGCCAGGATCGCGCCGAGCATCATCATTGCGCTGGCGGAACCGATGCCCATCTGGCCACGGCTGAAAGTGAAGGAGTACATGAACATCGCCGGCAGGTCGGAGGAGTACCCCGGACCACCTGCGGTCATGGCCGCGACCAGGTCGAAGCTCTTGATCGCGATGTGCGCGAGGATCATGAAGGCGCTGAAAAACACCGGGCGCAGGCTCGGCAGGACGATCTTCAGGTAGATGGTCGGCAGGCTCGCACCGTCGACCTGGGCGGCGCGGATGATCGACTGGTCGACCCCTCGCAGACCGGCCAGGAACATCGCCATGACAAAGCCGGAGGCTTGCCACACGGCGGCGATCACCAGGCAGTACACCACGCGATCCTGATCCACCAGCCAGTCCAGGCGAAAGCCTTCCCAGCCCCAGTCGCGCAGCATCTTGTCCAGGCCCAGGCCCGGGTTGAGCAACCACTTCCAGGCGGTACCGGTGACAATCATCGAGAGCGCCATCGGGTACAGGTAGATGGTGCGGATAAAGCCTTCCTTGCGAATGCGCTGGTCCAGCAGCACCGCGAGGAACACCCCCAGCACCAGGCTGATGCCGATGAACAGGCCACCGAACAGCGCCAGGTTCTTGCTCGCCACCCACCAGCGGTCGTTGTCCAGCAGGCGGGTGTACTGCTGCAGGCCGACCCACTTGTAGCTCGGCATGAAGCTGGAGTTGGTGAAGGACAGAACGAATGTCCAGATGATGTAACCGTAGAAGCCGACCAGAACGATCAGCATGCTGGGCGCCAAAACCAGTTTGGGCAGCCAGCGCTGCAATGCATCGAACGGTGAGGCTTTGCTGAAAACCGCCACAGAGCTCATCGGGATTATCCAAGTGAAAGGAGTAAGAGTCAGAGTCGAGGAGACCCCTTGTGGGAGCGGGCTTGCCCGCGATAGCGATGCAACAGTCGACACGGCTGTTGAATGTCAGTCAGCCATCGCGGGCAAGCCCGCTCCCACAGGGTTACTCAGCGTCAGGGATTACTGCGCGGCTTTGACCGCGGAGGCCAACTGGGCGCTGGCCTTGGCCGGGTCGGCGTCCTTGTCGTTCATGAAGTTGGTGACGACGTCGAAGATCGCCCCTTGCACCGCCAGCGATGTGGCCATGTTGTGGGCCATGCTCGGTTGCAGGCCGCCGGACTTGTCGTCCGCCAGGAAGTCCTTGGCCGAGGCCTGGGCACAGGTATCGAAGCCCAGCGCGCTCATGTCGTTGAGCATGTCGGTGCGCACCGGGATCGAGCCTTTGTTGATGCTGAAGACCTTCTGGAAGTCCTTGCCCAGCGCGACCTTGGCCAGGTCCTGCTGCGCGGCGATGTCACCCTTGCGATCGGCTTTGAGCTTGAACACCGCCAGGGAGTCGATGTTGTAGGTAAAGGCGTTTTGTGTGCCCGGGAACGGCACGCACTGGTAATCCTTGCCGGCGACTTTGTTCGCCGCGGTCCACTCGCTCTTGGCCCAGTCGCCCATCATCTGCATGCCGGCCTTGCCGTTGATCACGTCGGCGGCAGCGATGTTCCAGTCACGGCCCGCGCGGTTGGGGTCCATGTAGCCGATGAGCTTTTTCAGCACCGTGAAGGACTTGACCATCTCGGGACCGGAGAGGGTTTGCTGGTCCAGGTCGACCAGGGCTTTCTTGTAGCCTTCGGCGCCCATGACCGACAGCACCACGTCTTCGAACACGGTGCTGTCCTGCCATGGCTGGCCGCCGTGGGCCAGGGCAATGAAGCCGGCCGCCTTGAGTTTGTCGGCAGCGACGTAGAATTCGTCGAGGGTGGTCGGGGCCTTGTCGATCCCGGCTTTCTTGAACACTTCAGGGTTGATCCACAGCCAGTTGACCCGGTGGATGTTCACCGGCACCGCGACGTAATCACCTTCGTACTTGACGGTGTCAGAGACTTTTTTCGACAGCAGGCCGTCCCAGTTTTCCGCCTTGGCGACGTCGGTCAGTGCGTCGGTGCTGAGCAGGCCGGTGCTGCCCCACTCCTGGATGTCCGGGCCCTTGATCTGGGCCACGCCCGGCGGGTTGCCGGCCACGGCGCGGCTCTTGAGGACGGTCATGGCCGTTGCGCCACCGCCGCCTGCCACCGCACCGTCCTTCCAGGTAAAGCCGTCTGTTTCAACCTGGGCCTTGAGTACGTCGACCGCTGCTTTTTCGCCACCCGAGGTCCACCAGTGCACAACCTCCACGGAACCTTTGGGGTCGGCGGCCAGGGCGCTGAGGGGAAACATAGAGGCGAGGGAAATGACGGTGGCGAGGCGAGAAATCGCATTCATCTGAAATACCTTTCTTGTTGTTATGCATGCAAGTCTGGTGCTTGCGCTGCAAACGAGTTTAAACAGGCTGGGATCTGCCGCAGGTAACGAAGCGACGGCGAAATGTCACCGCATGGTTACATAACCCGCGCGCCAGAGCCCTGCGCCAATGCCGTGGCCATGCTCGGGGCCAACGGCAGGCGCGGAATCAGCACCGCCTGCCAAGCGTGATAGAGGTCGGGCTTGCCACCCCAGATCTGCGCACTCGGGCGGTTGTCGGCGTCCAGTTCGTGGTGCCAACTGCCGTGGACGAGGTCGATCAGGTACTGCTCGCTGTACGCCCAGAGCCGCCGATACCAGGTTTCGTATTGAGCCTCGCCGGTGCGCTGGAGCAAGGCGCTGGCCGCCGCGCTTGCTTCGCAATGCACCCAGTGCAAACGCTGGCGCACCACCGGGCGTTGGTCCCAGTCGAGGGTGTAGACCATGCCCGGCGCACCATCGACGTGCCAGGCGTGCTGGCAGTTATTGGTGAACAGTTGCTGCGCATCGCGCAGCAGCCAACCGGGGGTGAGCATGCCAGCCTGGACCCGCGCCGCCTCCAGGTGCAGCAGCAGACGCGCCCATTCAAATCCGTGGCCGGGGGTGGTGCCAAAGGGGCGGAAACCGTCGGCCGGGTTGGCCTGGTTGTACCCGTGCAGCGGCTGCCACTGGCGGTCGAAATGCTCGACCACCAGGTACTGATTGGCGGCGCCGTGACCGTGGATCAGCCGTTCGGCAATGCGCAAGGCACGGTTCAACCAGCGGTTGTCCTGGGTAACGTCGGCCAGGGCGAGAAAGGCCTCGGTGGCGTGCATGTTGCTGTTGGCACCGCGATAGGCTTCCTCGACGCTCCAGTCGCGATTGAACGACTCGCGCAGCGCGCCCTCCTCCTCGCACCAGAAATGGCGGTCGATGACCTGGATCGCATCGTCAAGCAAGGCTTGGGCACCTGGGCGCTGAGCGACCCGCGCGGAACTCGCGGCCAAAGCCACGAAGGCGTGCAGGTAAGCGGCTTTGTCGGTATTGCCATCGCACGGGTCGGGCGTGGCGAACCAGCCGCCGTGTTCGGCATCACGCAGCGGCCCACTGAGGGCCTGGATACCGTGATCCACCCACTCGGCAAACCCTGGCAAGCCCTGGATATGGGCCAGGGCGAAGCTATGGGTCATGCGCGCGGTGTTCATGGTTTCGGCTTGCGCATCCGCCGGCAGGTGGCCGCGCTCGTCGAGATTGCCGAAACCTGTGGGCAGCCTGGAGGTCTTGGCAAACGCCAACAGGCGCAAGCCCTCGGCGGCCAGCCATTGTTGGTGGGCAGGTGAGTGCATGGTGGACCTTTTTTTGTTGTTATGACTGCCCGCAGTCTAAACAACAGGTCGTGACGGCCAGGTAACGAAGGCGCCGAGTTATGTCACCAGGCTGTGACATTGAGCACCCTTGCACACAGGCTCACCGCTACCCCCTGTGGGAGCGGGCTTGCCCGCGATCAACGATAACGCGGTCCCTGATTAATCCACACTGCGCGGCAACTGCAACGTCACCCGCAACCCGCCCTCGCGCAAATTCTGCAAACTCACTTCGCCGCCATGGCTATGGGCAATGTTGCGCGCGATCCCCAATCCCAGGCCATACCCCTGCTGCTGCCCGGCCAGGCGAAAGTGCGGCTCGAACACCTGTTCCAGGCGCTGCTGCGGCACCCCCGGGCCTTCGTCGTCGACGTGCAGGATAAACGCGCTGTCATCGTCATCGATGTGCAGGTGAGCGGTCTGTCCGTACTTCAGGGCGTTGTCGATCAGGTTGCCGATGCAGCGCTTGAGCGCCAGGGGTTTGCCCGGATAGGTTGCCAGTGCCCGCCCCTGCTGGGTCACGCGGCCGTTGCCGTGGGGCGCCAGGTAAGGTTCCACCAGGCATTCGAGCACGTGATTGAGGTCCACTGGCTCGATGTTCTCGTGAATGTCGGTGTCCTTGACGCATTGCAGCGCGCCCTTGACCAGCAATTCCAGCTCGTCCAGGTCGCGGCCGAACTTGGCCTGCAACTGCTCGTCGTCCAGCAACTCGACCCGCAGCCGCAGCCGCGTGATCGGTGTGCGCAAGTCGTGGGAAATGGCGCTGAACAGTTGGCTACGCTCGGTCAGGTAGCGGCTGATGCGCTCACGCATGGCGTTGAATGCACGACCCACTTCGACCACTTCACTGCCGCCGCCCTCGGCCACCGGTTGCACGTCGGCGCCCAGGGACATGTCCCGCGCCGCCCGCGCCAGGCGCTTGAGCGGCCGGCTTTGCCAATGCACCAGCAGGCCGATGAACAGCAACAGGAAGCCGCTGGTGAGCACGATGAACCACACCTGCTGCGACGGCAGGCCCTGCTCTTCCAGGCTGGTGTAGGGCTCGGGCAACAGGGAGGCGATGTACAGCCATTCGCCCTTGGCCAGCTGGATCTGGGTCACCAGCACCGGCGGGTTGACCGGCTCCAGCGTCAGCGCGTAGTGCGCCCAGGAGCGCGGCAATTCATCGAGCTTCAAGCCGCCATTGAAGATCCGCAGATCATCGGGGCTGACAAACTGCACGGAAATATCGGTGTCGGCCCCCAGCGACGTGCGCAGCACCTCGTCCACCGCGGCCAGCACCGCCTGCTTGCGCGGGGTGGCGGGCAGCAGCTGCATGTCCAGGGGTTTGTCGTTGAGGGTCACCACAAACCGGGTGCCGCCCATGCTGCGCAATTGGTCCAGCACCAGCGGCCGATAAGCCACCGGCAAGGAGCGGAAGTAACTGACGCTGGCGTTCATCGAATGGGCCAGGCTGCGGGCGGCGGTCACCAGCCCTTCGAGCTGGGTGGCGCGCAACTGCGAGACCCAGATCACGCTCGACAGGGCCTGGGCGAACAGCACCGCCAGCAAGGTCAGCAGGAGCATCCGCCCCAGCAGCGAGCGCGGCACCGGGACCTTGCGCAGCAACCGGGCGAAGAACTCAGAGGCCATTGCTGGCGACCACGCTGGCCGCCAGTTGATAACCGCTGCCGCGCACGGTGCGGATCAGCCGTGGTGGTTTTTCGGTGTCGCGCAGGCGCTGGCGCAAGCGGCTGACCGCCATGTCGACAATCCGGTCCAGGGGCATCAAGTCGCGGCCCCGGGTGGCGTTGCCGATGGTGTCGCGGTCGAGGATGGCCTGGGGGTGATCGAGGAACAGTTTCAGCAGGGCAAAATCGGCGCCGGAGAGAATCACCTCCTCGCCGTCGGTGTGAAACAGACGGTGGCTGACCATGTCCAGCCGCCACTCGTCGAACGCCAGCACTTCGCCGCCCGAACGCTCCTGGCCGAACTGGGCCCGGCGCAGCAGGGCCTTGATCCGCGCCTGCAGTTCACGGGGGCTGAAGGGTTTGCCCAGGTAGTCGTCGGCGCCCAGCTCCAGGCCAATGACCCGGTCGGCCTCGTCGGAACTGGCGGTGAGCATGATGATCGGCACATGGGCCTGGCGCGGGTGCTGGCGAACCCAGCGACACAGGCTGAAGCCGTCTTCGTCCGGCAGCATCACGTCGAGGATCACCAGGTCGCAGGGCGCATCGTTCAGCGCCTGGCGAAACCCCGCACCATCGGGCGTGGTACGCACCTGAAAGCCGGCGCGACTGAGGTAAGTGTCCAGCAACTCGCGTATTTCCTGATCGTCATCGACCAACAAAATCGACTTGTTGACTGAGCTCACGGGCGGCTTCCTTATTGTTATGAAAGGGGCGGATTATGCCTGTTCGAGCGCCACACCCGCACCCACCAGGCCGGAATACGGGGCGGTCACCAGCCACACCGGAATACCCTGGAAATACTTGCTCATGCAGCCCTTGTCGGCAAAACAACGGGCGAATCCACTTTCCAGGAAAAAATCGGCAAACCGCGGGATCACCCCACCGACAATGTAGACCCCGCCACGGGCACCGGTGGTCAGCACGTTGTTGCCCGCCACCCGACCCAGCCAGCAGCAGAACTGCTCGAGCACTTCGCGGGCAATCGGGTCGCCGGCCAGGCCGGCGGCGGTGATGGCTTGCGGGGTGTCGAGTGTTGGCGCGTGCCCGTCTACCGCGCAGATCGCCCGGTACAGCCGTGGCAAGCCACCGCCGCAGAGCACGGTTTCTGCGCTGACATGGCCCATTTCGCTATAGAGGTGCTGCCACAGCTGGGTTTCCCGTGGGCTGCTCAACGGCAGGTCGACATGCCCGCCCTCACCGGGCAGGGCCGCCCAGCGTCCCTGTCCCTGATCGAGCAAGGTGCCGACCCCCAGGCCCGTGCCCGGGCCGATCACCACCGCCGGGCGCAACGGCTCGGGGGTGCCCGCGCAGACCACGCGAAACTCCTCCGGCTGCAGGCGGGTCATGCCCAGGGCCATGGCCGAGAAATCATTCACCAGCAACAGGCGCTCGAGCTGCAAGGCCTCGCAGAACGCCCTGCGACTCAGGCGCCAGTGGTTGTTGGTGAAGCGAAACTCATCGCCACTGACCGGACCGGCCACCGACAGGCAGACCGCACCGATCGCGCCGGGCGCCAGGCCCAGGCCCTTGAGATAGACACCAATGGCGTCTTCCGGGCAGGCAAAGTCGGCTGTCGCCAGCACCTGGACCGACTCCAGGTGCTGGTCTTTCCACAAGGCAAAACGCGCATTGGTACCACCAATGTCACCGACCAGCGCTAGCTTCACTTAAGGGTCTCCAAGGCAGAGGTAAAGGCGCTGGCGCCCTGCTCTGCCGAGCTGAAGGCCATGCGCATGAAACCGAACAGTTCGCGCCCGCAACCAATGCCGTTATCCAGCAGGCCAGTGGCCGGGGTGCGCGCGGCAAATTCTGCGGCGTCCACCAGCACTTGCAGAGTGCCTTTGACGCCATCGACGCGGATCATATCGCCCTCTTGCACGCGGGCCAAAGCACCACCGACAAAAGCCTCGGGGCTGACGTGAATGGCCGCCGGGATTTTCCCCGACGCACCGGACATCCGCCCGTCCGTGACCAGCGCCACTTTGAAGCCACGATCCTGCAGCACGCCGAGGAACGGGGTCATCTTGTGCAGCTCCGGCATACCGTTGGAACGCGGGCCCTGGAAGCGCATCACCGCGACAAAATCCTTCTCCAGCAGGCCAGCCTTGAACGCATCGGCCAGGTCCTGCTGGTCCTGGAACACCATGGCTGGAGCCTCGACCACCTGATGCTCCGGGGCCACCGCCGAGACTTTCATCACCCCGCGCCCCAGGTTGCCTTCCATCACGCGCAGGCCGCCTTCGGCCGAGAACGCCCGGGCCACCGGCCGCAGGATGTTTTCATCGAGGCTTTCGCTCGGGCCTTCGCGCCATACCAGTTGGCCGTCCTCGAGGAAGGGCTCCTGGGTGTAGCGACTCAGGCCGTGGCCGGCCACGGTGTTGACGTTTTCATGGAGCAGACCGGCCGCCAGCAGTTCACGGATCAGGAACGACATGCCGCCCGCCGCCTGGAAGTGGTTGATGTCGGCCTTGCCGTTCGGGTAGACGTGGCTCAGGGTCGGCACCACCTCGGAGAGGTCGGCCATGTCCTGCCAGGTCAGCTGGATGCCCGCAGCCATGGCAATCGCCGGCATGTGCAGGGTGTGGTTGGTCGAGCCACCGGTGGCGTGCAGGGCCACGATCGAGTTGACCAGCGAGCGCTCGTCGACGATTTCGCCGATCGGCATGAAGTTGCCGCTCTGCTTGGTCAGGCGCGTGATCTGGAACGCCGCTTCGCGGGTCAGGGCATCACGCAGCGGGGTGTTCGGGTTGACGAACGAAGCCCCCGGCAGGTGCAGGCCCATGACTTCCATCAGCAACTGGTTGGTGTTGGCGGTGCCGTAGAAGGTGCACGTGCCCGGGCTGTGGTAGGACTTCATTTCCGATTCCAGCAGCTCTTCGCGGCTGGCCTTGCCTTCGGCGTAGCGCTGACGTACGTCGGCTTTTTCCTTGTTGGAAATCCCCGAAACCATCGGCCCACCCGGGACGAAGATGGTCGGCAGGTGACCAAAGCGCAGCGAACCCATCATCAGGCCCGGGACGATTTTGTCGCAGATGCCCAGCATCATGGCCGCATCGAACATGTTGTGGGACAGCGCCACGGCGGTCGACAGCGCGATCACTTCACGGCTGGCAATTCCCAGCTCCATGCCCGGCTCGCCCTGGGTCACCCCGTCACACATCGCCGGGACACCCCCGGCGAACTGACCGACCGAGCCGATCTCGCGCAGCGCCTGCTTGATCTGTTCCGGGTAGGTCTCGTACGGCTGGTGCGCCGAGAGCATGTCGTTATATGACGAAACAATTGCCACGTTGGCCGCGTTCATCATCCGCAGGCTTTGCTTGTCTTCGGTGCCGCACCCGGCCACGCCGTGGGCGAAGTTGGCACATTGCAGCTTGCCGCGCATCGGGCCATCACTGGCGGCGCCGCGAATCAATGCAAGGTAAGCCTCACGGGTAGCGCGGCTACGGGTGATAAGCCGTTCGGTGACCTCAAGTACGCGGGGATGCATGTGTAGAACTCCAGGCTAACGGATGTGGCGACCTGTTCGTGTCTATGCTGGCCAAGAGGCGTCCACGCGGGTCGCGCTGACGGTTTTCTTGACCACTCGGACCAGTTGATTCAGGTCACTCGTTGTAGATAAGACAAAATATTGCCACTAAAAAGGCTTGTTTTCTATTTTTATGCGAATAATCTTGTAATTCCAACAACAAAACGACGGCGGCGCTGCTCAAATGACTCTTCGAATCGCAATCAATGGTTTTGGCCGTATTGGCCGCAACGTCCTACGGGCACTGTATACCCAAGGCTACCGTCAGGATTTGCAAATCGTCGCCATCAACGACCTGGGCGACAGCTCGATGAACGCCCACCTGCTCAAGTACGACACCGTGCACGGCACGTTTGACGCCCAGGTGCAGCACGACCAGGAGAGCCTGACGGTCAACGGCGACCGCATCGCGGTCAGCGCCATTCGCAACCCGGCCGACCTGCCCTGGGCTGCGGAAAAGATCGACGTGGTGTTCGAATGCACCGGTCTGTTCACCGACCGGGCCAAGGCCGCCGCGCATATTAGCGCCGGCGCGCGCAAAGTGATCATTTCGGCTCCGGCCAAGGGCGCCGATGCGACCGTGGTCTACGGGGTCAACCACGACATCCTGCGCCAGTCGCACCAAATCATTTCCAACGCCTCGTGCACCACCAACTGCCTGGCCCCGGTGGCCCAGGTGCTGCACCGCGAGCTGGGCATCGAGAGTGGCCTGATGACCACCATCCACGCCTACACCAACGACCAGAACCTGACGGACGTCTACCACAGCGACCCGTACCGCGCCCGGTCGGCCACCCAGAACATGATTCCGAGCAAGACCGGTGCCGCAGAAGCGGTGGGCCTGGTGCTGCCGGAACTGGCCGGCAAGCTGACCGGCATGGCCGTGCGTGTGCCGGTGATCAACGTCTCGCTGGTGGACCTGACCGTGCAGCTCAAGCGCGAAGCCACCGCCGATGAGGTCAACGCGCTGCTGCGCGAGGCCAGCCGGCACTCCAAGATCCTCGGCTACAACACCCTGCCCCTGGTCTCCAGCGACTTCAACCACAACCCGCTGTCGTCGATTTTCGACGCCAACCACACCAAAGTCAGCGGCAAGCTGCTCAAGGTCCTGGCCTGGTATGACAACGAATGGGGTTTCTCCAACCGTATGCTGGATAACTGCCTGGCGCTGTGCAACGCCGAGTAAGCAATGCTGGAGCTGCCACCGGCAGCTCCCCTCTGGTTTTGTTGGAGCCCCCCGATGATCGGCATCACCTTCACCGAAAAAACCATGGCGGCGCGCAAGCGCATCGCCCTGGTCGCCCATGACCACTGCAAGGTATTCCTGCTCGACTGGGCCGAGCGCCAGAGGCACAAGCTCGCCCAACATGAACTGGTCGCCACCGGCACCACCGGCCTGCTGCTCAGCCAACGCCTGGACCTGCCCGTGCAAAGCATGATCAGCGGCCCACTGGGTGGTGATCAGCAACTGGGGGCGCAAATCGCCGAACAGCGCGTGGACCTGCTGGTGTTCTTCTGGGACCCCTTCGAACCACAACCCCACGACCCGGACATCAAGGCGCTGCTGCGGGTAGCGGCCGTCTGGAACATTGCGGTGGCCTGCAACGAATGCAGCGCCGACTACCTGCTCAGCAGCCCGCTGCTGGATCAGCCACACGCCCACCGGATCCCCGATTACCCGGCCTACCTGCAAGGCCGCCGATAATTCCTACAGAAAGAAGCGCTTGACCATCGGTACGGATGATAAGCATTATCATTCGCTTGAAATCGATCAGGTCTTACTGTGAGTCAAGCGCGCTTCAACCACGTCTTCCTCGCCCAGCGCGTCTCGCTGCTGCGCACCCTGGAGCGGATGGTCAATAACCACAGCACCGCCGAGGACCTGTTGCAGGAAACCTACCTGCGCGTGACCCGGGCCCTGAATGAACGGGCCATCGACCACCTGGAACCCTTCGTCTTTCAAACCGCCCGCAACCTGGCGCTGGACCACCTGCGCGCCCGCCGTATCCAGTCACGCACGATGCTCGAGGATGTACCGCTGGAGGTGGTGCAGAATGTCGCCGCGCCGCTCAGCAGTGCCGAGGACGCCGCCCATGCCGAACAGATGCTCGAGCGCTTGAACATCAGCCTCAACCAACTGACCCCGCGCCAACAACAGATTTTCATCCTCAGCCGCCTGCACGGCCACAGCTACCTGGAGATCGCCGAGAAACTCAGCGTGTCCCTGAGCACCGTGCAAAAGGACCTGAAGCTGATCATGGCGATCTGTGTTGGCGTCGCCGACCGTCTCAATGGCCGTTGAGTCGGTCGGCCCCTGGTTTTGCACTCCTGCGTCAAGGCGTCGGCTTTGTTACCCTTAGTCGAAGTTTGTAACACTCTTATCCAGAACCAGCCGCGCGCAGACGTGGCCGAGGAACACCCGTGACGGACAGCCACCACTCCCACCCGCCAACCCCGGCGCGGGATTCAGCCAGCACCCGGGCGATGGACCAGGCCCTGGACTGGCTGATCGTGCTGGACAGTCCGAGCGAGACACAAAGCCGTGAGTTCCACGCCTGGCTCGCCGCCGACCCGCGCAACGCCGAGGCCTTCGCCATGGCCCAGGCCATCTGGGACGGCCCGCAAGTGGCGCAGTGCGCACAGACGCTAGACCGCGCCAAGCGCAAGGTCAGTGTGCTCGGGCGCCTGCGCCCCCATTGGAAACCCCTGGCCAGCGCGGCGGTGCTGCTGCTCGGCCTGTTCAGTTTCAGCAACCTGCCCATGCGCCTGCAGGCCGATCACTTGACCGTGGTCGGCGAGCGCCAGCGCCTGCAATTGGAGGACGGCTCGAAAGTCCTGCTCAATACCAACTCAGCCTTCTCCAGCACCATCAACGATCAACAACGCGTGGCCCGCCTGTTCCAGGGCGAAGCCTATTTCGAGGTGGCCGCCAATCGTGGCCTGCCCCTGGAAATCGATGCCGGACCGGTCACCGCCAGCGTGCGCGACACCTCTTTTGCCGTGCGCTACCTGGACGGCGTCGCCCAAGTGCGGGTGCAGCGCGGCGATGTCGACCTGCGCAGCGCCCACAGCGATGCCCGGGTGCGCCTGAGCGCCGGCGAAAGCATTCGCATCGGGCCCAATGGTTTCGATCAACCGGCCCGCCTCGACCCGGCGACTGACCTGGCGTGGGTCCAGGGCCGCCTGGTGTTCGAAAACTGCCCGCTGAACCAGGTCCTGGCCGAGCTGCGCCGCTACTACCCGGGCTGGATCATCAACAACAACGAACAGTTGGCCAACGTTTCGGTCACCGGCAACTACCGCCTCGACCAGCCACTGGACGTGGTCCGGTCGCTGGCGCAGATCACCTCCGCCAAGCTCCAGGAATTCCCGGCGCTGGTGATCCTGAACTGAATGAGAATTATTTTTACTCGATAGTCATTTCCCGTACGTCTCGTTATAGCCAATGCAATTGATTCGCATCTCTGATGCCAATCTGCACCTATACGATTCGTGCGACACGGAGCGCTATCGATGTCCTCTCGCCTTACCCGCCGGTCCTCTTCACCTTCCGCCCGCGTGCACAACTGCACGCTGTCCCTGCTGACCGCTGCCATGCTGCTGGCCGGTACCCAGGCCGCGCCTGTCATGGCGGCCACCCCGGCCCAACAGCCAAGCCGCACCCTGGGCGACTACAGTTTCGCCATTGCCCAGCAGCCACTGGTCTCGGCCCTCAATGCGTTCACCGCCGTCACCGGCTGGCAAGTCGGCTTGCCGGCAGAACTGGCGCAAGGCGTGGCCTCGCCAGGCGTGCACGGCGCACTGACCCCGGAAAAAGCCCTGGATCGCCTGTTGGTGGGGACCAACCTGAGCTATCGCAAGCTGGGCAGCAACAACATCGTGCTGGAGAAACGCAGCGCCGGCGGCACCCTTGCCCTGCAGCAGATGACCATCAGCGCCACGCGCCAGGAGCAGAGCGTCGACAGCGTGCCCAGCACCGTGACCGTGCACACCCGCGAAGAATTGGATCGCAACAACGTCAACACCATCAAGGAGCTGGTGCGCTATGAGCCGGGCGTATCGGTCGGCGGTACCGGCACCCGGGGCGGCATCAGCGGCTACAACATTCGCGGCATCGACGGCGACCGGATCCTGACCCAGGTCGACGGCGTCGAGATTCCCAACGGTTTCTTCAACGGCCCATACGCCAAGACCCAACGCAACTACGTCGACCCGGAAATCGTCAAGCGCGTGGAAATCCTCCGCGGCCCGGCGTCAGTGCTGTACGGCAGCAACGCCATCGGCGGCGCGGTGAGCTACTTCACCCTCGACCCGGACGACATCATCAAGCCCGGCCAGGATGTCGGTGCCCGCCTGAAAACCGGTTACAGCTCCGCCAATGACAGCTGGCTGAAATCCGCCACCGTCGCCGGGCGCGCCGATCAGTTCGACGGCCTGCTGCACTTCAGCCAGCGCGATGGCCATGAAACCGAATCCTACGGCCACAACAACGGCACCGGCCTGGATCGCACCGCGGCCAACCCGGAAGACGTGCGCACCACTAACGTGCTGGCCAAGGCCGGCTGGAACTACGCCGAAGATGCACGCCTGGGCCTGACCTACGAGAAGTACAAGGACGACCGCGACTCCGACCAGCTAAGCGCCGTCGGCGGCCCGTTCAACAACGGCCAGCCCCTGGGCATGTACCGCTCGCGCACCGGTAACGACACCGTCAGCCGCGAACGTTTTGGCCTGGAAAACAGCTTCGCCGTCGATGCCCTGCTGGTGGACAACCTCAAGTGGAGCCTGAACTACCAGATCGCCAAGACTGACCAGACCACCCTGGAAAACTACTTCCCGTTCAGCCGTAACGTGATGCGCTCGCGCGAAACCCTCTACGAGGAAAAGCAGTGGGTGTTCGACGCCCAACTGGACAAGGCGTTCACCATCGGCGAGACCGGCCATGTGCTGACCTACGGCACCAACATCAAACACCAGAAAGTCACCGGCTCGCGCAGCGGCAGCGGCACCTGCCTGGCGGTAGGCCGTGGCTGCAGCGCCGTCGGCGCCATCAGCCCCGGCGATGTGCTGAAAAAATCCAGCGACTTCCCGGACCCGACCCTCGACACCTACAGCCTGTTCGCCCAGGACCAGATCACCTGGAACGACTGGACCTTCCTCCCGGGCCTGCGCTACGACTACACCAAGCTCAAGCCCCATGTCACCCAGGAGTTCCTCAACACCGTAGCGCCTGATGGCCTGGGCACCGTCAGCGACGAGAACAAGACCTGGCACCGGGTCACGCCCAGGTTCGGCCTGACCTACACGCTGAACGACAACTACACCTGGTTCGGCCAGTACGCCGAAGGCTTCCGCACCCCGACCGCCAAGGCCTTGTACGGTCGCTTCGAAAACACCAACCCGGGCTACAGCGTGGCGCCGAACCCGGACCTGGAGCCGGAAAAAAGCCAGAGCTACGAGACCGGCCTGCGCGGCAACTTCGAGGCCGGCAATTTCGACATGGTGGTGTTCTATAACAAGTACCGCGACTTCATCAACGAAGACGCCGTGACCCCCGGCTACAACGAGCTGACCTTCCAGAGCAACAACATCAAGCACGCCACCATCAAGGGCGTAGAGCTCAAGGGGCGCCTGAACCTCGATACCTTCGGCGCACCACAGGGCCTCTACACCCGGGGCTCGATTGCCTACGCCCACGGTCGCAACAACGACACCGGCGAGCCACTCAACTCGGTCAACCCGCTGACCGGCGTGCTCGGCCTGGGCTATGACCAGGACAGCTACGGCGCCTTGCTCAGCTGGACCCTGGTGCAGAAGAAGAACCTGGTGGACGACAGCAGCTTCAAGTCGCCGGACGGTGTCAGCAGCCAGTTCAAGACCCCAGGCTACGGCGTGCTCGACCTGGCCGGTTTCTACAAGGTCAGCGACGACGTGACCCTCAGTGCGGGCGTGTATAACCTGGCGGACAAGAAGTACTGGCAGTGGGACAACGTGCGCGGTTACGACAGCGTCGGCGAGGCCGCCGTGCTCAGCCCGGCCAACCTCGATCGCCTGACCGAGCCAGGCCGCAACTTCGCGATCAACCTGATCTGGGATATCTGATCGTTAGCCACTGATGGAAATCTCGTTGCGCCTTTTTCCCAGGCGCAGCGAGGATTTTTTACTGTGCTGCGTCTCCTGATTCGTCTAGTTACCAAGCGCATCTCATTCTCAAGGACTTCTCCATGACCGCTGCCGACCCTACTCAACGCCCGAGCCTGCGTTCCCAACGCCTGAACCAGATCACCCACGAGCCCCATGCCAAGCTCGACGCCCTGGTCAAGGCCCATGCGCCGTTTGAAACCCAGGCCAACTTCGCCCGTTTTGTCGTGGCCCAGTACCTGTTCCAGTCGGAACTGAAGTCGCTGTACAACGATCCCGAGCTGATCGCCATCGTCCCCGACCTGGCAGAACGCTGCCGCGCCGACGACGCCAAGGCCGACCTGGCTGACCTCGACACCCCGATCCCGGCCCCGGTGGCAGACGCTGTAAAACAGCCGAGCAAGGCCGAGGCCCTGGGCTGGCTCTTCGTATCCGAAGGCTCGAAACTCGGTGCCGCCTTCCTGATCAAGCGTGCCGTGGGCTTGGGCCTGAGCGAAACCTTCGGTGCCCGCCACCTGGGTGAACCGGCCGGTGGTCGCGCCGAAGGTTGGAAAAACTTCGTCAGGACCCTCGACGGCCTGGCATTCAGCACCGAAGAAGAAGCCGCTGTCGACAAAGGTGCCATCGACGCCTTCAACCGCTTCACCGTATTGCTGGAACAGGCCTACGCCACCGCGCCTGAACTGGCCTGACCGACCCCCTGCCCAACCTGCTTGGGCAGGGCAAACCTGTAGCATTCCGATCCAGCCTTGCGGTCAGCCTCTGAAAAACCCATGTCTCGCCTCGCCCCCTCCCAACTCGCGCGCATCCTCTACGGCCTGCTGGCCTACGTCAGCCTGGGCATTGGTCTGATCGCCATTGTCGTGCCGGGGTTGCCCACCACCGAGTTCATCCTGCTGGCCGCTTGGGCGGCGACCAAGAGTTCGCCGCGCCTGAGTGCGTGGCTGGAAAACCATCGGCTGTTCGGGCCGATCCTGAAAAACTGGCGCAACGGCAAGATTGTTGCGCGCCGGGCCAAGATCAGTGCCACCGTCAGCATGCTGCTGTGTGCGGGGCTGATGCTGCTGATGCTCGATCACGGTTGGCCGATCTACCTCGCCATCGCTGGCATGAGCCTGGGCAACCTGTGGATCTGGTCGCGCCCCGAGTCCCTGCCACACACCTCCTGAGGCCCGCCCCCAGTCGCGAAAGCGACCGTTCGTCGGCTTTTGCTCATGCCCAGCCTTTGTAAGCCGATGTGTCACACATGGCGCTGAATGGATTTGGCGAGCGGGTTGCTCACGACCCTCAGCCCACCAGTCATCCCTTCGCGAGATCGCCCCATGTTCGACTCTCTTTCCATCCGCCTGAAAATCGTGCTGTTGTCCGGACTGTGCCTGTTAGGCGTGGTGGGCCTGATCGTCGGCATGAACATCTACCAGACCAATCAGAACGATCAACTGGTCAGCGCCTCCAGCACCCGAATGCTCACCGCCAGCGTCGAGAGCCTGCTCCAGGCCAAGGCTGCCGAGCAAGCGGTGCGGGTGCAGAAGACCTTCGGCGAAAGCCTGCTGGTGGTGACCGCCCTGGCCGACCAGATCACCGATCTGCGCCGCCTGGCCGGTCAGCGTGCCCTGGATCCGGGCGCCCTGCGCGAGGAGTTGAACCTGAGCCTGAAGACCGCCTTCGAGCGCAACAGCAGAGTGTTGGGAATCTGGCTGGCGTTCGAACCCAATGGCCTGGACGGCCAGGACCAGGGGTTCGTCAACGATGCCGCCCGCCGGTCCAACGAAGCCGGACGTTTCGCCAGTTACTGGAGCCGTGCCGGGGGGACCGGGCAAAACACCATCATGACCGAAGAGGACATGACCAAGACCACCCTCAACCTCAGTGGCACCCCGTACAACAGTTGGTACACCTGCCCCCGCGACAGCAAGCGCACCTGCCTGCTCGACCCCTACGCCGACACCGTCGGCGGCAAGGAAATGCTGATGACCAGTATTTCCGTGCCGTTGCTGGTCAATGGCAAGGCCATCGGCGTGGTCGGTATCGACCTTTCCCTCGACGCCCTGCAAGCCGCCGCCCTCAGCTCCCAGCGGGACCTGTTCGACGGTGCCGGGCACATGCTGATCGTGTCCGGCAGCGGTGTGCTGGCCGGCTATAGCACCGACGCCAGCAAGCTGGGGAAAAACCTCGTCGAGGCCCTGGGCAACGACGGCAAGGACGTGCTGCAACTGCTCAACGCCAACACCGCGAAGATTCTCCAGCAGGGCGACCTGATCCGCGCGGTGCTGCCGGTCAGCCCGATTGCCGACACCAAGCCTTGGGGCGTGGTGATCGACCTGCCCCGGCAAGTGCTGCTGGCCGACTCGCTCAAGCTGCAAACCGTGCTCGATGAAGCCCAGGAGCTTGGCACCTACAAAACCCTGGCCGTGGCCATCGGTGCCGGCCTGCTGGGCCTGCTACTGATAGGGTTGACTGCCTCCGGCGTAACCCGGCCAATCAACAGCGTGGCCGCCATGCTCAAGGCGATTGCCAGCGGCGACGGCGACCTGACCCAACGCCTGAACTACAGCAAGCAAGACGAGTTGGGCGAGCTGGTGAGCTGGTTCAACCGCTTCCTCGACAAACTGCAGCCGACCATCGCGCAGATCAAGCAAAGCATCACCGACGCCCGTGGCACCGCCGACCAGTCCTCGGCAATCGCCCGCCAGACCAGTGAAGGCATGCAGGTGCAGTTCCGCGAAATCGACCAGGTCGCCACGGCCTCCAACGAAATGAGCGCCACCGCCCATGACGTCGCCAACAGCGCCTCGAATGCCGCCAGCGCCGCCAAGGGCGCGGACCAGTCGGCCCGGGACGGGATGTCGATCATCGAACGCAGCACCCGCGACATCAATCAACTGGCCGAAGAAGTCAGCAAGGCGGTGACCGAAGTCGAAGCGCTGGCCGTCAACAGCGAGCAGATCGGCTCGGTGCTGGAAGTCATCCGCAGCATCGCCGAACAGACCAACCTGCTGGCCCTCAACGCCGCGATCGAGGCGGCTCGCGCCGGGGAAAGCGGACGTGGCTTTGCGGTGGTCGCCGATGAAGTGCGCAACCTGGCCAAACGAACCCAGGATTCGGTCGAGGAGATCCGCCTGGTGATCGAGCGGATTCAGACCGGCACCCGCGGCGTGGTCGCCACCATGCATTCGAGCCAGACCCAGGCGCACAACAACGCCGGGCAGATCCAGCAAGCGGTGCAGGCCCTGGGCAAGATCAGCGAAGCAGTCACGGTGATCAGCGACATGAACCTGCAGATCGCCAGCGCTGCCGAGCAGCAGAGCGCCGTGGCCGAAGAGGTCAACCGCAACGTTTCGGCGATCCGCACGGTCACCGAGACCCTGACCGAACAAGCCACCGAGTCGGCGCAGATCAGCAGTCAGCTCAACTCCCTGGCCACCCACCAGATGAAACTGATGGACCAGTTCCGGGTGTAGACCCTCCCACCCCAGCGCTTTTGTTCTATTCTCGAGCCCTCTGTCGGAGGGCTCTCGATGACCGCTATGCTGACTGCCCTGCAAGCCGCACTGGGCTTGCAGAAAACTGCCATCCCGTTCACCGCCGAAGGCGCCCTGCCCTCGGCGTTTGCCGTCACCGACTTGGCCTGCGCCAGCATTGCAGTGGCCGGCCAGGCCCTCAGCGAACTGCTGCTGCAACAGACCGGCCGTTTACCCGCCCTCGAAGTCGACCGTCGCCTTGCGTCCTTCTGGTTCGCCACCTCCCTGCGCCCGCAGGGCTGGACGGTGCCGCCGATGTGGGATCCGCTCGCCGGTGACTACGCCACGGGCGATGGCTGGATCCGCCTGCACACCAACGCCGCCCATCATCGACGCGCCGCCGAACGGGTACTGGGCGCCTGCACCGAGCGCAGCGCGATGGCCGCCAAGGTTGCGTCGTGGGCCAAGGAGGATCTGGAACAGGCGGTGGTCGACGCGGGGGGCTGCGCGGCGGTCATGCGCTCCTGGCAGCAATGGCAGGTCCATCCCCAGGGGGTGGCCGTCAACGCCGAGCCACTGGTGAACTTTGCAGCCCGAGAGGATGAACGCCGCCATGGCGGGTGCGGATCCGTCGCCCGGCCGCTGGCGGGGCTCAGGGTACTGGACCTGACCCGGGTCCTGGCCGGCCCCGCGGCCAGTCGTTTTCTCGCCGGGCTGGGCGCCGATGTGCTGCGCATCGATCCACCCCATTGGCATGAGCCGGGCGTGGTCGCGGAAATGACCCTGGGCAAACGTTGCGCCCACCTTGACCTGCACCAGCGCGGCGATCGCCAGGTGTTTGAAACCCTGCTCAAGGACGCCGACATCCTGCTCCACGGCTACCGCGCCGACGCCCTCGAACGCCTCGGCTACGGTGCCCGCGAACGCCAGGCGCTGGCCCCGGGACTGATCGACGTCAGCCTCAATGCCTATGGCTGGAGCGGTCCCTGGCAGCATCGCCGGGGCTTCGACAGCCTGGTGCAGATGAGCACCGGCATCGCCGAAGCCGGCATGGCCTGGCAACACAACGATCAACCGACGCCCCTGCCGGTGCAGGCCCTGGACCACGCCACCGGGTACCTGATGGCGGCCAGCTGTCTCAAGCTGTTGGCTAACCGCCTGGCCAGCGGCTGCGGCGGCTCGGCCCGTCTGTCACTGGCGCGCACGGCGAAGCTGCTGCTGGAACAGCCCGCCCCACCGCAACCGCCCTTGCGGGCCGAAGCGGCCAGCGACCAGGGCCTGCTGCTGGAACCAACAGCCTGGGGACCGGCCCATCGGCTGCAGGTGCCGTTGAAAATCAACGGCACGCCCTTGCAGTGGGCGCTGCCGGCCGGGGAGCTGGGGGCCCATCGGGCACGGTGGTGAACAGCTGCGACCAAGGGCATTCAGAGATCGTGGGTGCCTGCATGTTCAGTGAGCTCCGACAAATTTGCCGGGTGTCTGCAAAATCTGCTGACAGCCAAGATTCTTGGGGGAGCGGGCCTTTGCTACGCCTCAATCCCCGCGGCTCAAGGACGTCCACAACAGTTGCGCCGCATAACCCCGGTATGGCCGCCAGGCTTGTGCCCGAGCCAACAGGTGCTGGGCGCTGACGGGCTGGCCTTCAAGGGCGGCCAGCGCCTTGATCAGCCCCACATCCCCCGGCGGAAACGCATCCACCTCGCGCATCTGGCGCAAGGCGATGTACTGGGCCGTCCAGTCACCTACGCCCCATAACGCCAGCAACGGCGCCACGGACGCTGGCAGGTCCTCGCGAGCGTCGAACAGCCCGGGATTCTCCAGCAGCGCCCGGGCCACCCCCGACAAAGTGCGCCCACGGCTGCGGGGCATGCCCAGCGTGGCCAGATCGGCCGACGCCACTACCTGCGCCTCGGGAAACACCTGCCTCAGGCCCGGCCACGACGGCTTGGGCTCCGCCAGCGGCGCGCCGTATTGCGCCACCAGCTTGCCCGCCAGCTTGATCGCCGCCGCCACACTGATCTGCTGCCCCAGTACCGCCCGCATGGCCAACTCCAGACCGTCCCAGGCGCCCGGTACACGCAAGCCCGGGCGTCGGGCAATCAACGGTGCCAGCAGTGGGTCCCCGTCCAGGTGCCGGTGAATGGCCGGCAAGTCCGCGTCCAGGTCGAACATCCGTCGCACGCGCGCCACGATCTGCGGCAACGCCGCCGCATCGGCATAGGCCAGTTCTACCGCCAGCCCGTGACCCGGGGCCTGGCTGATGGCAAACGTCCCCTGCACGCCGTGCAGGCAGAAGCTGCGGGCGTATGCCCCAGCGCGGACCACCTCGAGCCCGTCGATGCCCGCGCCGCCAGGAAATCGAGCATGGCCGGCCAGTCGTACGCCCCCTGATAGTCGAGCGTCAGCCTCACAAACTCAGCACGCCGCTGTACAAGCCATAGGCCGCTACCAACGCCCCGGCAATCACGCAGGCGAAAATGCCTTTTTCGATGTGAGTGAACAGCGGCTCGCCCTGCTCATGCTTGGCCTTGGCGAACAGAATCACCCCCGGTGCATACAGCAGCGCCGACAGCAGCAAGTACTTGACCCCGCCGGCATACAGCAGCCAGACCGCATAGACCAGGGCGATCGCACCAATCAGCAAATCCTTGGTGCGCTCGCCCGAGGCGTTTTCATAGGTCTCACCCCGCCCACTCAACAGCACCGCGTAGGCCGCCGACCACAGGTAGGGCACCAGGATCATCGACGAGGCGAGGTAGATCAGGCTGGTGTAGGTGCCGGCGGAAAACAGGGTGATCAGCAGGAACAACTGGATCATCGCGTTGGTCAGCCACAGGGCATTGACCGGCACATGGTTGGCGTTTTCCTTTTTCAGGAACGCCGGCATGGTCTTGTCCCGGGCCGTGGCGAACAGGATTTCGGCACACAGCAGCGCCCAGGACAACAGCGCCCCCAGCAACGAAATGGCCAGGCCGACGCTGATCAGCAAGGCGCCCCACGGCCCGACGATGTGCTCCAGCACGGCCGCCAGCGAAGGGTTTTGCAGGTTGGCCAGTTCTGGCTGACTCATGATCCCCAGCGACAGCACGTTCACCAGCACCAGCAGCGCCAGTACCCCGATAAAGCCGATGACCGTGGCCCGGCCGACGTCGGAGCGTTTTTCCGCGCGGGCCGAATACACGCTGGCACCCTCGATGCCGATGAACACGAACACCGTGACCAGCATCATGTTGCGCACCTGGTCCATCACGCTGCCGAAGTTCGGGTTGCTGCGGCCCCAGATGTCCCGGGTAAAGATGTCAGCCTTGAACGCCACGGCGGCAATCACGATGAACATCACCAGCGGCACGATCTTGGCCACCGTGGTCACCTGGTTGATGAACGCCGCCTCTTTGATCCCGCGCATCACCAGGAAATGCACGGCCCACAGCAGCACCGAGGCGCAGCCGATGGCAATGGGCGTGTTGCCCTGGCCAAACACCGGAAAGAAGTAACCCAGGGTGCTGAACAGCAGCACGAAATAGCCGACGTTGCCCAGCCAGGCACTCATCCAGTAGCCCCAGGCCGACGAAAACCCCATGTAGTCACCAAACCCGGCCTTGGCGTAGGCATACACCCCCGAGTCCAGTTCAGGCTTGCGGTTGGCCAGGGTCTGGAACACGAAGGCCAGGGTCAGCATGCCCACGGCGGTGATGGCCCAGCCGATCAACACGGCCCCCGCATCGGCGCGGGCGGCCATGTTCTGCGGCAAGGAAAAGATCCCGCCACCAATCATCGAGCCGACCACCAGGGCGATCAAGGCACTGAGTCGGAGCTTTTGCGCCGGTTGCGACATCGTTACCTCTCAAATCGACGTTTTGTCATGTTGGCGAACCCTAACAAGTGTTCACTCAATTAAATATCCAGTGCAGCCAGACGTTTATCATTAAAGGATAAAAATTAGACTTCGTTTAGAACAGTCTTATCTATACCGCCGGATGATTTTTCCAGCGTTGTGAAGCATTTCCGATAAATTCACTCTGTACTGAAAACAGCCGGCAAAAGTTTTCACATTCTGGGAAACCAACTAGCTTCATATCTTGCTGCAATACGATGCATTCCCTTTAGATTGACCTGGAAGCCTCTAGGATAGGCTTCTTATCGCGTTAACAAACCTGAGAAAGTCATTCATCAACAATGGAATGTGGCAATGAACTGATCTAAGTCAGCTGTTTGAAACGTCAGCGGATTTACTCTGCGATCTCACTTCTCCTGCAACGGAGTCATGCAATGTCTGAATCTCCCGGAAAACTACGACTAGGTGCCCTGGTCGCGCTTGTGGTCGGCTCCATGATTGGTGGCGGGATCTTTTCCCTGCCCCAGAACATGGCCGCCAGTGCCGATGTCGGCGCTGTGCTGATCGGCTGGGCTATCACCGCTGTCGGTATGTTGACCCTGGCCTTCGTGTTCCAGACCCTGGCCAATCGCAAGCCGAATCTGGATGGCGGGGTCTACGCCTATGCCAAGGCCGGCTTCGGCGACTACATGGGTTTCTCTTCGGCCTGGGGCTACTGGATCAGTGCCTGGCTGGGGAACGTCGGTTACTTCGTATTGCTGTTCAGCACCCTGGGTTACTTCTTCCCGATTTTCGGCGAAGGCAACACCGTCGCCGCCGTCATCGGTGCGTCCGTGTTGTTGTGGGCCGTGCACTTCCTGGTCCTGCGCGGGATCAAGGAAGCCGCGTTCATCAACCTGGTGACCACGGTGGCCAAGGTCGTACCGCTGCTGCTGTTTGTGCTGATCGCCATTTTCGCTTTCAAACTGGACATCTTCACGGCCGACATCTGGGGGATCAAGAACCCGGACCTGGGCAGCGTGATGGACCAGGTGCGCAACATGATGCTGGTCACCGTCTGGGTGTTCATCGGCATCGAGGGTGCGAGCATCTTCTCCTCCCGTGCGGAAAAACGCTCGGACGTGGGTAAAGCCACGGTGATCGGCTTCATTACCGTGCTGCTGTTCCTGGTGCTGGTGAACGTGCTGTCGCTGGGCATCATGACTCAACCGGAACTGGCCAAACTGCAGAACCCGTCGATGGCCGCCGTGCTGGAGCACGTGGTGGGTCACTGGGGGGCGGTGCTGATCAGCGTCGGCCTGATCATCTCCCTGCTCGGCGCCCTGCTGTCATGGGTCCTGTTGTGCGCGGAGATCATGTTCGCCGCCGCCAAAGACCACACCATGCCGGAGTTCCTGCGCAAGGAAAACGAGAACCACGTACCGGTCAATGCCCTGTGGCTGACCAACGCCATGGTGCAGATCTTCCTGATCATCACCCTGTTCTCGGCCAGTACCTACCTGTCGCTGATCTACCTCGCCACCTCGATGATCCTGGTGCCTTACCTGTGGTCGGCGGCCTACGCCCTGCTGCTGGCAGTGCGCGGCGAGACCTATGAGAACGCCCTGGCCGAACGCAAGAAAGACCTGTTTATCGGTGGCGTGGCCCTGATCTATGCGGTCTGGCTGATTTATGCCGGCGGCCTCAAATACCTGCTGCTGTCCGCCCTGCTCTATGCCCCTGGCGTGATCCTGTTCGCCAAGGCCAAGCACGAGTTGGGCAAACCGATTTTCACCAACGTCGAGAAGCTGATTTTCGCCGCGGTCGTCATAGGTGCCCTGGTGGCGGCCTATGGACTCTACGACGGCTTCCTGACCCTGTAACACTCAAGTTTGCATTGTCATCTGGAGGATCACTGTAATGACCACGGAAAAAGTTAAGTACGGCGTACATTCCGAAGCCGGCAAACTGCGCAAAGTCATGGTTTGCTCCCCCGGCCTGGCCCACCAGCGGCTGACCCCGAACAACTGTGACGAACTGCTTTTCGATGATGTGCTGTGGGTTGCCCAAGCCAAGCGCGACCATTTCGACTTTGTCACCAAGATGCGTGAACGCGGGATCGACGTGCTGGAAATGCACAACCTGCTGACCGACATCGTCGCTATCCCCGAAGCGCTGGACTGGATCCTGGAGCGCAAGGTCACCGCCGACTCGGTGGGCCTGGGCCTGATCAACGAAGTGAAGTCCTGGCTGAAAAGCCTCGAGCCGCGACACATTGCCGAATTCCTGATCGGTGGCGTTTCCGCCGATGACCTGCCGGACAGCTTCGGTGGCAAGACCATCCAGATGTTCCGCGACTTCCTCGGCCACACCAGCTTCATTCTGCCGCCACTGCCCAACACCCAGTTCACCCGCGATACCACGTGCTGGATCTACGGTGGTGTGACGCTGAACCCGATGTACTGGCCGGCCCGTCGCCAGGAAACCCTGCTGACCACCGCCATCTATAAGTTCCACCCGCAGTTCACCAACGCCGACTTCGAGATCTGGTACGGCGACCCGGACCTGGATCACGGCAGCTCCACCCTTGAAGGCGGCGACGTGATGCCGATCGGCAACGGCGTGGTCCTGATCGGCATGGGCGAGCGCTCGTCCCGCCAGGCCATCGGCCAACTGGCGCTGAACCTGTTCAAGAACAAAGCCGTAGAGAAAGTGATCGTTGCCGGCCTGCCGAAGTCCCGCGCAGCCATGCACCTGGACACCGTGTTCAGCTTCTGCGACCGCGACCTGGTCACGGTCTTCCCGGAAGTGGTGAACCAGATCGTCGCCTTCACCCTGCGACCTGACGAAAGCAAACAAGGCGGCATCGACATCCGCCGTGAAGAAACCAGCTTCCTCGACACCGTGGCCAAGGCCCTCAACCTCAAGGCGTTGCGCGTGGTGGAAACCGGCGGCAACAGCTTCGCCGCCGAACGCGAGCAGTGGGACGACGGCAACAACGTGGTGGCCGTGGAGCCTGGCGTGGTCATCGGTTATGACCGCAACACCTACACCAACACCCTGCTGCGCAAGGCCGGGATCGAGGTCATCACCATCAGCGCCGGCGAGCTCGGCCGCGGCCGTGGCGGCGGCCACTGCATGACCTGCCCGATCATCCGCGACCCAATCGACTACTAACCTATAAACCCTGGCCGGCACTTATCGAGTGCGGCCAGGGGGATAACCGAAACCCAAGGAGATCCAAAATGGCTTTTAACATTCATAACCGCAATCTGCTGAGCCTGGAACACCACACCCCTCGCGAATTGCGTTATCTGCTCGACCTGTCCCGCGACCTCAAACGCGCCAAGTACACCGGTACCGAGCAGCAGCACCTCAAAGGCAACAACATCGCGCTGATCTTCGAAAAAACCTCGACCCGTACCCGCTGCGCGTTCGAAGTGGCCGCTTATGACCAGGGCGCCAACGTCACCTACATCGACCCGAACTCCTCGCAGATCGGCCACAAAGAAAGCATGAAGGACACCGCCCGCGTACTGGGGCGCATGTACGATGCCATCGAGTACCGTGGCTTCAAGCAGGAAATCGTCGAAGAACTGGCGAAGTTCGCCGGCGTACCGGTGTTCAACGGCCTGACCGATGAATACCACCCGACCCAAATGATCGCCGACGTGCTGACCATGCGTGAACACGCCGACAAGCCGATCCACGAGATCAGCTACGCCTACCTGGGTGACGCGCGCAACAACATGGGCAACTCGCTGCTGCTGGTCGGCGCCAAGCTGGGCATGGATGTACGCATCTGCGCACCCAAAGCCCTGTGGCCCCATGACGACCTGGTGGGTCGCTGCAAAAAATACGCGGAAGAAAGCGGCGCCCGCATCACCCTGACCGAAGACCCGAAAGCCGCCGTCAAGGGCGTGGACTTCATCCACACCGACGTCTGGGTATCGATGGGCGAGCCTGTCGAAGCCTGGGCCGAACGGATCCAGCAACTGCTGCCGTACCAGGTCAACGCCGAGCTGATGAAAGCCACCGGCAACCCACGCACCAAGTTCATGCACTGCCTGCCAGCGTTCCACAACAGCGATACCAAGATCGGCAAGCAGATTGCCGAACAGTATCCGCACCTGGCCAATGGCATCGAAGTGACCGATGACGTGTTCGAGTCGCCAGCCTGCATCGCCTTCGAGCAAGCGGAAAACCGCATGCACACGATCAAGGCGATCCTGGTATCGACCCTGGCTGACCTGTAAACGGCCTACTCCCACAGCGGGAACACCGCCCCTGTGGGAGCGAGCCTGCTCGCGAATGCAGACTGACATTCACTATGGATGCCAACCGATACAACGCTTTCGCGAGCAGGCTCGCTCCCACATTGAGCGGGCTCCAGCAGGGAGAGTGAGTCATCCGCGAATTCACAGTTTTCTAGAAGGACTGCATTATGCGTATCGTCGTTGCTCTGGGCGGTAACGCCCTCCTACGTCGTGGTGAACCCATGACGGCAGACAATCAACGCACCAACATCCGGATCGCCACCGAGCAGATCGCCAAGATCCACCCCGGCAATCAACTGGTGATCGCTCACGGCAATGGCCCGCAAGTCGGCCTGCTATCGTTGCAGGCAGCCGCCTACACCGCCGTTTCCCCCTACCCGCTGGACGTGCTCGGTGCCGAAACCGAAGGCATGATCGGCTACATCATCGAACAGGAACTGGGCAACCTGCTGGACTTCGAGGTGCCGTTCGCCACCCTGTTGACCCAGGTTGAAGTCGACGCCAACGACCCGGCGTTCAAGAACCCGACCAAACCGATCGGCCCGGTCTACAGCAAGGCGGAAGCCGAAGCGCTGGCGGCGGAAAAAGGCTGGGCCATCGCCCCCGATGGCGACAAGTTCCGCCGCGTGGTGGCCAGCCCGAAACCCAAGCGCATTTTCGAAATCCGCCCGATCAAGTGGTTGCTGGACAAGGGCAGCATCGTGATCTGCGCCGGTGGTGGCGGGATCCCGACCATGTACGACGAGAACCGCAAGCTCAAGGGCATCGAAGCGGTGATCGACAAGGACCTGTGCTCGGCACTGCTGGCCGAACAGCTGGAGGGTGACTTGCTGGTGATCGCCACCGACGTCAGCGCGGCGTTCATCGACTTCGGCAAGCCGACCCAGAAAGCTATCGCCCAGGCGCACCCCGACGAAATGGAAAAACTCGGCTTCGCCGCAGGCTCCATGGGGCCGAAAGTCCAGGCCGCCTGCGAGTTCGCGCGCAACACTGGAAAAGTCGCGGTGATCGGTTCACTCTCGGACATCGAAGCAATCGTCCAAGGCAAGGCCGGCACCCGTATCAGCACGTCCAAGCCTGGCATTACCTACCTGTAAGGAGAGACGTCTATGGCACAGTTTGAGCCAGGTCATTTGCATATCGAGCGCCATGCACTGACCCCGGATGATGTCAGCTACAACCTGCACCTCGACTACGAAGTCAGCAAGAGCCCCAAGGGCGACAAGGGCATCCAGTTCACCCTGCATGGCAGCATGCAGGGCAAGGACATGAGCGAGACGTTCTTCCTGCCCAAGGAGGAGGCCTACAACTTTGCCAACAACGTGACGAAAATCGCCGAAAAGTACGGCATTCCAAAGACACACAGCCAGATCGGCTCGGTGCACAAGCACTACGACCTGATGTTTGAAGACATCCGGGTGCAACTGAACATGAAATCCGGCGACCCGGTGAACATCGAACACTTCGAGTAACCCCACCCTGCTCGCGATGGCGCACTGTCGACTGACACAGCGCAATCGCGAGCAGGCTTTCACCGCTCGCCCGCCCCAAGGCATACTTGCCCCCCTCCGCACTTCAGAACCCACAAACGCCCCATGCGTATCCACGTCAGCTTCATCGACCGCGTCGGCATCACCCAGGAAGTCCTGGCCTTGCTCGGTGGGCGCAACCTCAACCTGGATGCGGTGGAAATGGTCCCGCCGAACGTCTACATCGACGCCCCGACCTTGAGCCCGCAAGTGCTCGAAGAACTGCGCGATGCCCTGTTCAGCGTGCGTGGCGTACAAGCGGTGACCGTGGTCGACATCCTTCCCGGACAGCGCCGCCACCTGCAACTGGACGCCCTGCTGGCCGCCATGACCGACCCGGTGCTGGCCCTCGACAGTGCCGGCACCATTCTGTTGGCCAACCCGGCGTTGATCGCCCTGTACGGTCGCGAGCCGGCCGGGGAAAACGTCGCCGAGCTGTTTGCCGACCCGGCCCTGCTGGAGGCCTTGCTGGAGCAGGGGTTTCGCTTGCCGCTACGGGAAATCACGGTCAACGGCCAGACCCTGTTGCTGGACGCCACGCCGATTACCGACGCTGGCGCCCTGCTGACCCTGTACCCACCCAACCGCATTGGCGAACAACTCTCGGCGCTGCACCACGATCACGCCGAAGGGTTTGATGCCTTGCTCGGCGAGTCGCCGGCGATCCGCACGCTCAAGGCCCGTGCGCAGCGGGTAGCGGCCCTCGACGCGCCGCTGTTGATCCAGGGCGAAACCGGCACCGGCAAGGAACTGGTGGCCCGCGCCTGCCACGCCATCAGCGCCCGCCACAACGCACCATTCCTGGCATTGAACTGTGCGGCCTTGCCGGAAAACCTCGCCGAAAGCGAACTGTTTGGCTACGCCCCCGGGGCCTTTACCGGCGCCCAGCGCGGCGGTAAGCCGGGGCTGATGGAACTGGCCAACCAGGGCACGGTATTTCTCGACGAAATCGGCGAGATGTCACCGTATCTACAGGCCAAGCTCCTGCGATTTCTCAACGATGGCAGCTTTCGCCGGGTGGGCGGGGACCGCGAGGTCAAGGTCAATGTGCGGATCCTCAGCGCGACCCACCGCGACCTGGAGAAGATGGTCAGCGAGGGCACTTTTCGCGAAGACCTGTTCTACCGCCTCAATGTGCTCAACGTCGAAGTCCCGCCATTGCGCGAGCGCGGCCAGGACATTCTGTTGCTGGCGCGCTACTTCATGCAGCAGGCCTGCGCACAGATCCAGCGTCCGGTCTGCCGCCTGGCGCCCGGCACCTACCCAGCCCTGCTCGGCAATCGTTGGCCGGGCAATGTGCGCCAGTTGCAGAACGTGATCTTCCGCGCCGCCGCCATTTGCGAAAGCAGCCTGGTGGACATCGGCGACCTGGACATCGCCGGCACCTCGGTGGCGCGCCAGAGCGACAGCGAGGTCGACAGCCTGGAACAGGCCATGGAAAGCTTCGAGAAGACCCTGCTGGAAAAGCTCTACGTCAACTACCCCTCGACCCGCCAACTGGCCAGCCGCTTGCAGACCTCCCACACCGCCATCGCCCATCGATTGCGCAAGTACGGGATTCCCGGCAAGGCCTGAACACAATGCCCCCGCTGTGGGAGCGGGCCTGCGATTGCGAGCTAACATCTGACATCGATGTTGAATGTGACGGCCTCATCGCGGGCAAGCCCGCGCCCACAGTGATTGAAGTGGAGCGCAGATTGCGCATACACCCACCGCAAAAGCGACCTCCACCTGTACTGAAAACGCTACAGTGGAATGATATCGCTACACAGGCCTGTCGCCAGCATTGTGCAAGGCTTTGATCCTCATGGGCTTTTTTCCTCGGCCTCGACTGTAGCGATATCGCTACAGTTGCGCTCATCGCCCTTTTCGCAATAACTCATAAATCGTTGATTAATAACAAATAAATAACATTGGCCGCGATTTTGCTAGGTAACCCTCCATAAAGCAGGGCTTTGCCCGAGCCTTCCATCGCGTCCACCAGACTTGTCTGGCCCCTGAGGAGTTTCCATGAGCGAGTTGCGTTTTACTGAAGATCACGAATGGCTGCGTACCGAAGCTGACGGCAGCGTTACAGTCGGCATCACCGCGTTTGCCCAGAATGCCCTGGGCGACGTGGTTTTCGTACAACTGCCAGAGCTGCAGTCCTACGAAAAAGGCGCTGAAGCAGCCACCGTGGAATCGGTAAAAGCCGCCAGCGGCGTGTACATGCCACTGGACGGAGAAGTGCTGGAAGTGAACCCGGCGCTGGACGGCAGCCCTGAGTTGGTCAACGAAGATCCGCTGGGCGAAGGCTGGTTCTTCCGCTTCCAGCCTGCTGACGCTGCGGCTGTCGGCCAACTGCTGGATCAGGACGCCTACGATCGTCTGATCAAAGCCCAAGCCGAAGCCTGAGGAGCGCTGACATGACTCAAGTGAATCTGACCACTGCCAACGAATTCATCGCCCGTCACATCGGTCCCCGCGCCGGTGACGAGCAAGCCATGCTCAACACCCTCGGTTTCGATTCCCTCGAAGCCCTGAGCGCCAGCGTCATCCCCGACAGCATCAAGGGCACCAGCGTGCTCGGTCTCGAAGACGGCCTGAGCGAAGCGCACGCCTTGGCGATGATCAAAGGCATCGCCGGCAAGAACCAACTGTTCAAGACCTACATCGGCCAGGGCTACTACAACTGCCACACACCGTCGCCGATCCTGCGCAATCTCCTGGAAAACCCGGCCTGGTACACCGCCTACACCCCGTACCAACCAGAAATCTCCCAAGGCCGCCTGGAAGCCCTGCTGAACTTCCAGACCCTGATCAGCGACCTGACCGGCCTGCCGATTGCCAACGCCTCGCTGCTCGATGAAGCCACCGCCGCTGCCGAGGCCATGACCTTCTGCAAGCGCCTGAGCAAGAACAAGGGCAGCCACGCCTTCTTCGCCTCCGTGCATTGCCACCCGCAAACCCTCGACGTGCTGCGCACCCGTGCCGAGCCGCTGGGGATCGAGGTGGTGGTTGGCGACGAGCATGAACTGAGCGACGTGACGCCCTTCTTCGGTGCCCTGCTGCAATACCCGGCCAGCAACGGCGACCTGTTCGACTACCGTGAACTGACCGCACGGTTCCAGGCTGCCAACGCCCTGGTCGCCGTGGCAGCCGACCTGCTGGCCCTGACCCTGCTGACTCCGCCGGGCGAGTTCGGCGCCGACGTCGCCATCGGCAGCGCGCAACGCTTTGGCGTGCCACTGGGCTTCGGTGGCCCGCACGCGGCGTACTTCTCCACCAAGGATGCGTTCAAGCGCGACATGCCGGGCCGTCTGGTCGGTGTCTCGGTTGACCGCTTCGGCAAGCCGGCCCTGCGCCTGGCGATGCAGACCCGCGAGCAACATATCCGCCGCGAGAAAGCCACCAGCAACATCTGCACCGCCCAGGTACTGCTGGCCAACATCGCCAGCATGTACGCCGTGTACCACGGCCCGCAGGGCCTGACCCGGATCGCCCAGCGCATTCATCAACTGAGCGCGATTCTGGCCAAGGGCTTGAGCGCCCTGGGCCTGGTGGTCGAACAGGCGCATTTCTTCGACACCCTGACCCTCAACACCGGCGCCAACACTGCCAAGTTGCACGACCAGGCACGGGCGCAGCAGATCAACCTGCGGGTGATCGATGCCGAGCGCCTGGGCCTGTCCCTCGACGAGATCACTTCGCAAGCCGACGTGGAAAACCTCTGGGCGTTGCTGGCCGACGGCAAGACCCTGCCGGACTTCGCTGCCCTCGCCGCCACCGTGCAAAGCACCCTCCCGGCTGCCCTGGTTCGCCAATCGCCGATCCTCAGCCACCCGGTGTTCAACCGTTACCACTCGGAAACCGAGCTGATGCGCTACCTGCGCAAGCTCGCCGACAAGGACCTGGCACTCGACCGCACCATGATCCCCCTGGGCTCGTGCACCATGAAACTCAACGCCGCCAGCGAAATGATCCCAGTGACCTGGGCCGAGTTCGGCGCCCTGCACCCGTTCGCCCCAGCCGAGCAAAGCGCCGGCTACCAGCAACTGACCGATGAGCTGGAAGCGATGCTCTGCGCCGCCACCGGTTACGATGCGATTTCCCTGCAACCGAACGCCGGTTCCCAGGGCGAGTACGCCGGCCTGCTGGCGATCCGCGCCTACCACCAGAGCCGTGGTGAAGATCGCCGCGACATCTGCCTGATCCCGTCGTCCGCCCACGGCACCAACCCGGCCACCGCCAACATGGCCGGGATGCGGGTGGTCGTGACCGCCTGTGATGCCCGCGGCAACGTCGACATCGAAGACCTGCGCGCCAAGGCCATCGAACACCGCGAACACCTGGCGGCCTTGATGATCACCTACCCGTCCACCCACGGCGTGTTCGAGGAAGGCATCCGCGAAATCTGCGGGATCATCCATGACAACGGCGGCCAGGTGTACATCGACGGCGCCAACATGAACGCCATGGTGGGCCTCTGCGCCCCGGGCAAGTTCGGGGGCGACGTGTCCCACCTGAACCTGCACAAGACCTTCTGCATCCCCCACGGCGGTGGCGGTCCGGGCGTCGGCCCGATCGGCGTCAAGTCGCACCTGACCCCATTCCTGCCCGGCCACGCCGCCATGGCGCGCAAGGAAGGCGCGGTCTGCGCCGCACCGTTCGGCAGCGCAAGCATTCTGCCGATCACCTGGATGTACATTCGCATGATGGGTGGCGCCGGCCTCAAGCGCGCTTCGCAGTTGGCAATCCTCAATGCCAACTACATCTCCCGCCGCCTGGAAGAGCACTACCCGGTGCTGTACACCGGCAGCAACGGCCTGGTGGCCCACGAATGCATCCTTGACCTGCGCCCGCTGAAAGACAGCAGCGGCATCAGCGTCGATGACGTCGCCAAGCGCCTGATCGACTTCGGTTTCCACGCCCCGACCATGTCGTTCCCGGTGGCCGGCACCCTGATGATCGAGCCGACCGAAAGTGAATCCAAGGAAGAACTGGACCGCTTCTGCGACGCCATGATCCGCATCCGCGAAGAAATCCGCGCAGTGGAAAACGGCACCCTGGACAAAGACGACAACCCGCTGAAAAACGCCCCGCACACCGCACAGGAAATCGTCGGCGAGTGGACCCACCCCTACAGCCGTGAGCAGGCGGTGTACCCGGTGGCGTCGTTGATCGAAGGCAAGTACTGGCCACCGGTTGGCCGGGTCGACAACGTGTTTGGCGACCGCAACCTGATCTGCGCCTGCCCGTCGATCGAAAGCTACGCTTGATCCATAGGGGCCGGGTTTACTCGCCCCCCTTCTAATGGACACCACAAAACCCTGTGGGAGCTGGCTTGCCAGCGATGAGGGTGGATCTGTCGACATGTCTGTTGCCTGACACACCGCCATCGCCGGCAAGCCAGCTCCCACCAGGAATGCATCAAGCCTGAATTTGCGCCAATTCCTATAACAAGAAACCGGAGAACAACCATGTCGTTAAGCGTGTTCGACCTGTTCAAGATTGGCATCGGCCCCTCCAGTTCCCATACCGTCGGCCCGATGCGTGCCGCTGCGCGCTTTGTCGAAGGTCTGCGGCGGGACACCCTGCTGGCGGTCACCACCTGCGTCAAGGTCGAGCTGTATGGCTCACTCGGCGCCACCGGCAAGGGCCACGGCAGCGACAAGGCCGTGTTGCTTGGCCTGGAAGGCGAACACCCGGACACCGTGAACACCGAGAACATCGCTGCGCGCCTGCACGACATCCGCAGCAGCGGTCGCTTGAACCTGCTCGGTGAGCACCCGATCGACTTCAATGAAAAACTGCACCTGGCGATGATTCGCAAGCCACTGGCCTATCACCCCAACGGCATGATCTTTCGCGCCTTCGATGCCGCCGGCCTGCAAATCCGCAGCCGCGAGTACTACTCGGTCGGCGGCGGTTTTGTGGTCGACGAAGACGCCGCCGGCGCTGACCGGATCGTCGAGGACGCCACGCCGCTGACCTTCCCCTTCAAAAGCGCCAAGGACTTGCTCGGGCATTGCGCCACCTACGGTTTGTCGATCAGCCAGGTGATGCTGACCAACGAAAGCGCCTGGCGCCCGGAGGCTGAAACCCGCACCGGTTTGTTGAAGATCTGGCAGGTGATGCAAGACTGCGTCGATGCCGGCTGTCGCAACGAAGGCATCCTGCCCGGCGGGCTCAAGGTCAAGCGCCGTGCTGCGGCCTGGCACCGGCAACTGTGCAAGAACCCGGAGTCGTCGCTGCGCGATCCGCTGTCGGTGCTGGACTGGGTCAACCTGTATGCCCTGGCGGTCAACGAAGAAAACGCCAACGGCGGGCGCGTGGTCACGGCCCCCACCAACGGCGCGGCTGGCATCGTCCCGGCCGTCCTGCACTACTACATGCGCTTCATCCCGGGCGCCAGCGAAGACGGCGTGGTGCGTTTCCTGCTCACCGCCGCCGCCATCGGCATCCTGTACAAGGAAAACGCCTCGATCTCCGGGGCCGAAGTCGGCTGCCAGGGTGAAGTCGGCGTGGCTTGCTCGATGGCCGCCGGGGCTCTGTGCGAGGTGCTGGGCGGCAGCGTCCAGCAAGTGGAGAACGCCGCCGAGATCGGCATGGAACACAACCTTGGCCTGACTTGCGACCCCATTGGCGGCCTGGTCCAGGTGCCGTGCATCGAGCGCAACGCCATGGGCTCGGTCAAGGCCATCAACGCGGTGCGCATGGCCTTGCGTGGCGACGGTCAGCATTTCGTCTCCCTCGACAAGGTGATCCGCACCATGCGCCAGACCGGCGCCGACATGAAAAGCAAATACAAGGAAACCGCCCGTGGCGGTTTGGCGGTCAACATTATCGAATGCTGATGCGTGCTACCCCGCATCCGCTGACTTTTTCAGGAGCTGAATATGTCCACCGAAACCCTTTCAAAAACCCCGCTGCACGCACTGCACCTCGAACTGGGCGCGCGCATGGTGCCGTTCGCCGGCTACGACATGCCGGTGCAGTACCCCCTGGGCGTGATGAAAGAACACCTGCACTGCCGTGAGCAGGCGGGGCTGTTCGATGTCTCGCACATGGGGCAGATCCGCCTGACCGGCGCCCATGCGGCCAAGGCCCTGGAAACCCTGGTGCCGGTGGATATCATCGACTTGCCGGTGGGCATGCAGCGCTACGCCATGTTCACCAACGAGCAAGGCGGCATCCTCGACGACCTGATGGTCGCCAACCTGGGTAACGACGAACTGTTCCTGGTGGTCAATGCGGCCTGCAAGGACCAGGACCTGGCCCACCTGCGCCAGCATCTGGGCGATCAGTGCCAGATCGAGCCGCTGTTCGAGGAGCGCGCCCTGCTCGCCCTGCAAGGCCCGGCAGCGGTGACCGTGCTGGCCCGCCTGGCGCCGCCGGTGGCGCAAATGACCTTCATGCAGTTCACCCGCGTTACCCTGCTGGGGGTCGAGTGTTTTGTCAGCCGTTCGGGCTACACCGGCGAAGACGGTTTCGAGATCTCCGTGCCCGCTGCCAATGCCGAAACCCTGGCCCGCGCCCTGCTGGCCGAGCCGGAAGTGGCCGCCATCGGCCTTGGCGCCCGTGACTCGCTGCGTCTGGAAGCCGGCCTGTGCCTCTATGGCCATGACATGAACAGCGACACCACCCCGATCGAGGCCAGCCTGCTGTGGGCCATCTCCAAACCGCGCCGTGCCGATGGCGCCCGCGCCGGTGGATTCCCCGGAGCCGAAACCATCTTCGCCCAGCAACACAATGGCGTCAGCCGCAAACGGGTCGGCCTGCTGCCTCAGGAACGTACTCCGGTGCGTGAAGGCGCGGAAATCGTCAATGCCGCTGACCAGATCATCGGCAGCGTGTGCAGCGGTGGTTTCGGCCCCTCCCTCGGCGCTCCGTTGGCGATGGGCTACCTGGACAGCGCCTACGTGGCACTCGACACTCAAGTCTGGGCGATCGTGCGTGGGAAAAAGGTGCCTTTGCTTGTAAGCAAAATGCCATTCGTTCCACAACGCTACTATCGTGGTTGATCGACTGTTCCCATAAGTAACGCAGTTGCGTAACAGTGCACTAATCTGTAACGCAACTGCCATAAAACAGTGCAAGGTTTGGACTCTAAGCTTCGCTTTTGAACTTGCCTTATAACAATCGAAAACAACTGAACGAGCCTATCGAATACGCTGCACCGGCCCATCCAAAAACAGCCACAGGCCTAGCTATACAAGGCTTGCAGGGGGCTTGTTTTTTCTGCCGTAGTTGGCGTAGAGTTTGTCCACTGTGTTTGCATGGGTCGCTTGGAATCGTGACCTGGGCAGTAGCCAACAAGTTTGCTACACCCGTTCTACGTCTTTCTTCTTTCCTGCAACCAGCCCCAGTACTCTTTCATGAGAAAGAGGCTGTCATCAATTTTTGCGTCAAAGGAAATAAGAAATGTCCCAACGTCAGAGCGGCACCGTCAAGTGGTTTAACGACGAAAAAGGTTTTGGTTTTATCACTCCAGAAAGCGGCCCGGATCTGTTCGTGCATTTCCGTGCCATCCAGGGCAACGGCTTCAAGAGCCTGAAAGAAGGCCAGAAAGTGACCTTCGTTGCGGTGCAGGGCCAAAAAGGCATGCAGGCTGACGAAGTTCAAGCAGAAGCCTAATCTTCTGTAACGAAAAAGCCCCTGATGCTGACATCAGGGGCTTTTTTGTGCGCGCAAACCCGTAAAATGGCTTCTTTTTTCAATCGAGAGCCACTCCATGTCGAAACGCCTGCTAAGCCCCCAGGGTGATTTCCCCGTCGCCGGCCTGGGGCGTCGCCTGGCAGCGATGTTCTACGATTTCCTGCTGTGCACCGCCCTGATGATCGTCACCGGCGGCCTCTACAAGATGGTGCAGATGGCAATCATCGGCGAGGAACGGATGCGTGCCTTGACCGATGCCGGCGCACTGGATGGCGACCCCTTGCTCTCCACCGTATTGCTGTTTGTGCTGTTCGGTTTTTTTGCCAAGTTCTGGACCTACTCCGGCCAGACCCTGGGCATGCAGGTATGGTGCATCCGCGTGCAGAACGCCGACGGCTCGGCCATCAGCCTGTGGCAGGCCTTGCTGCGCTTCGTGGTATCGATTGCGTCGCTACTCTGCGCTGGCCTGGGCTTCTTCTGGAGCCTGTTCGACAAACAGCAGCGCAGCTGGCATGACATGTACTCCAATACACAGCTGGTCCGGATTCCGAAGAAAACCAAGTAATGTCAGCAGACCAAAATCACGGTGGGAGCGAGCTTGCTCGCGATGGCGGCGCTTCAGTCAAGATTGATATGACTGACAGACCGCTATCGCGAGCAAGCGGAGCGCCGCCCGGCTCGCTCCCACACGTTTTGTGTGCCTAGCTGACAGATCTCAGGCGTTACCGGCGAGCCTCAGCCGTGCCGCCGCCGTGAAGTCGAGCATGCGCTTGAGCGGGCGAATCGCCTGCGGGATCAACGCCGGGTCGACGAAGATCTCCCCCGACCCCTCACGCAGGCACTGTAGCGTGCGTTCCAGGGTGTTCATCGCCATCCAGGGGCAATGCGCGCAACTGCGGCAGGCCGCACCGTTGCCAGCCGTAGGCGCTTCGATAAACACCTTGTCCGGGCACAGCTGCTGCATCTTGTAGAAAATCCCGCGGTCGGTGGCCACGATCAGCGTCTTGTGCGGCAGGCTCTGTGCGGCAGCGATCAACTGGCTGGTGGAACCCACCGCGTCGGCCAACTCGATCACCGCTGTCGGCGATTCCGGGTGCACCAGGATCGCGGCGTCCGGGTACAGCGCCTTCATGTCTTCAAGCTGTTTGGCCTTGAACTCTTCGTGGACGATGCAGGCACCGTCCCAGAGCAGCATGTCAGCACCGGTCTTGCGCTGGATGTAGGTGCCCAGGTGTTTGTCCGGCCCCCAGATGATGGTCTCGCCGTTGTCCATCAGGCTTTCGACGATCTCCAAGGCGCAACTGGAGGTGACCACCCAGTCCGCCCGCGCCTTGACCGCTGCCGAGGTGTTGGCATACACCACCACCGTGCGCTCCGGGTGCTGGTCGCAGAACGCCGAAAACTCGTCGACCGGGCAACCCAGGTCCAGCGAGCAGGTCGCTTCCAGGGTCGGCATCAGCACGCGTTTTTCCGGATTGAGGATCTTTGCAGTCTCCCCCATGAACTTCACGCCGGCCACCACCACGGTCTTGGCCGGGTGCGCGTTGCCGAACCGGGCCATTTCCAGGGAATCGGAAACACAGCCGCCGGTTTCTTCGGCCAGGGCCTGAATGATCGGGTCGCAATAGAAGTGGGCAACCAGCACCGCGTCCTGAGCCTTGAGCTCGGCGGCGATGGCGGCGCGGTAATGGGCCTCCTCGGCGGCGGTCAGCGGCTTGGGCTGCTTGGCGTCGAGGTGGGCTTGAACCAGAAGGCGTTCGGAAATTTGCGTCATGATCGCAAGACCTGCGGGCGCTTTCGCGCGAAAGTCGAGTATACACCCGGCTCCGGACCGATCACGGTACCGCCGGGAGAGTGAGTATTCATCAGGCACAGACAGTGTTGAAGCTGCGCAAGGCTACAGAATATCCCCGCGATGCAAAAGATCATTCTGCGCCCAGGCGCACGCTGCCCTCCCCTGCCACAGCCCCAAGCAGCCATTGCTGGTAAAAAAACCGCCAACCCTCACTTTTGTGGGCCTTCCGGATGCCCTCAACCGCCTAAGAGACAGGGCCATGTGAGACCCGGACCTCAAAGCCGGGCAGCCCCGTCCAGAAGATCCGTGGTTTGACCGAAAACACCCAGCAAACCATTCCAGAGCCAGGGCTCGGCTCACTGGATTGGCGGGTGGTTTGGTTGAGGTAATTCCACATCTAGACAAAGAAACATTTTGTTTTGAATTTTTCAAACCCTTGCGTAGCGGTGCTCTGCGGGCAATTGCGCAACTTCTTGCGCAGTTCATGTTGGCTACCATTGCGCACCTTCAAGTGCTGGCGTTTACC